>MERP01000042.1 GCA_001772055.1 Betaproteobacteria bacterium RIFCSPLOWO2_12_FULL_68_19 | reverse complement strand
CGCCGCACCGGCGTGACGGCGAGCCTCACCGGGCGCTGGTGATGCGCTCCGCGCGCTGGCTGCTGCTTGCGGCCTTGCTGGCCGGCCCGCTCCACGCCCAGCTGCCTGCGGTCGCGGTGCGCGACGGAGTGCCCACGCTTGCGCCGGTGCTCGAGGCGGTGACGCCCGCGGTGGTCAACATCGCCGTCCTGCAGCGCAGCCCCGAGGACCAGAACCCGCTGCTGCGCGACCCGTTCTTCCGCCGCTTCTTCGGCCTGCCCGAGCCCTCGCAGCCGCAGATCTCCGCGGGCTCGGGCGTGATCGTCGATGCAAGGCAGGGCTATGTGATCACCAACCACCACGTGGTCAAGGACGCGCGCGAGATCCTGGTGACCCTCAAGGACAACCGGCGCCTGCCGGCCAGGCTGGTCGGCTCGGACGCGGGGACCGACATCGCGCTGCTCAAGATCGAGCCGAAGAACCTGGCCGAGGTGGCGTTCGGCGACTCCGACGCGCTGCGCGTCGGCGACTTCGTGGTGGCGATCGGCAATCCGTTCGGCATCGGCCAGACCGCGACCTCGGGCATCGTCTCCGCGCTCGGCCGCAGCGGCCTCTCGGTCGAGGGCTACGAGCACTTCATCCAGACCGATGCGTCGATCAACCCGGGCAATTCCGGCGGCGCGCTGGTGAATCTCAAAGGCGAGCTGGTCGGCATCAACAGCGCGATCATCGGGCCGGCTGGCGGCAACGTCGGCATCGGCTTCGCCGTGCCCTCCTTCATCGCGCGCGCTGTAATGGCGCAGCTCGTGCGCTACGGCGAGGTGAAGCGCGGTCGCCTGGGAGTGGGCATGCGCGACGTGGTGGGCGGCGACGGCGCGCTGGTGGCCGAGGTCGAGCCGCGCTCGCCCGCGGCGCAGGCGGGGCTGCGCAAGGGCGACGTGATCACCGCGCTCAACGGCCGGCCGGTGCGCGGCGGCGCGGAGCTGCGCGCGCGCCTGGGGGTGGTGCCGGTGGGCGAGACCATCGAGCTCAAGGTGCAGCGCGGCGGCGAGACGCGCGTGATCCGGGCGAAGATCGGAGCGCTGGAGCAGGCGCAGCAGAGCGGCGTGGGCATCGCCGAGCTCGCCGGCGCGCTTCTCGCCGAGGTCGAGCGCCGCGGGCTTCCCGGGCCGGACCGGGCGCTGCTCGTCACCGCCGTGGCGGCCGGCAGCCCGGCATTCGAGCACGGCCTGCGCGCCGGCGACCTGATCGTCGGCGTCAACCAGCGCCGCGTCAACTCGCTCGCCGAGCTTGCGCGCGCGCTGCGCGGCGGCGGCACGGCTGCGCTCAACGTGCTGCGCGGCGAGAGCCTGCTCTCGCTGCGAGTTATTCCCTGATACGGGAAAGCTTCTTGACGTCGGGGAGGCGCCTTAACGCGCGCATGACGCGCGCGAGGTGCTGGCGGTTGGCGACTTCGAGCACGAAGTTCATGGTGGTGAAGACCGCGCGGTCCTCGCCCATGCTGATCGAGTCGATGTTCGAGCCCGCGTCGGCGATCTCGGAGGCGACCTTGGCGAGCACGCCGCGCTGGTTCTCGACGGTGACCCCGATCGCCGCCTGGAAAAGGCGCGTGGTCCTCGGGTCCCACTCGACGTCGATCCACTGCTCGGGCTCGTTCTTGCGGGAGCGCAGGCTCGCGGCGCAGTCGGAGTCGTGCACCACCAGGCCCTGTCCCTTCTTGATCGAGCCGACGATGGCGTCGCCCGGGATCGGGCGGCAGCAGGTGGCGAGCTGCACCGCCATGCCCTCGGTGCCGCGGATGGTGACGCTGCCCGCGCCCGCGTCCTCGCGCGCCGGGTCGGCGTGCTTGAGCAGGCGCCGCGCCACTACCGCCGGCAGGCGCTTGCCCAGGCCCAGGTCGGCGAGCAGCTCCTCCTTCGAGCGCGCGCCGCTGTCGCGCACCACCCGCTCCCAGCTCGCGTCGTCGACCTCCGCGGCCGAGCTCTTGAGGCTCTTTAGCGCCTGCTCGAGCAGCCGCTCGCCCAGGCCGGCCGATTCCTCGTACTGCATGGTCTTGAGGAAATGCCGGATGGTGGAGCGCGCCTTGCCGGTGCGCACGTACTGCAGCCAGCCCGGGTTGGGCTTGGCGTGGCTCGCGGTGATGATCTCGACCCTATCCCCATTGCGCAACTCCGCGCGCAATGGAACCAGCTCGCCGTTCACTTTCGCCGCCACGCAGCGGTTGCCGATGTCGGTGTGCACCGCGTAGGCGAAATCGACCGCGGTGGCGCCGCGCGGCAGCGACAGGATCTTGCCCTTGGGCGTGAAGACGTAGACCTCGTCGGGGAAGAGATCCACCTTCACGTGCTCGAGGAACTCGTGCGGATCGCCCGACTGGTGCTGGATCTCGAGCAGCGACTGCAGCCACTGGTGGGTCTGCTTCTGCAGCTCGGAGAGCTTGTCGGTCTCGTCCTTGTACATCCAGTGCGAGGCGACGCCCGACTCGGCGAGCCGGTGCATCTGCTCGGTGCGGATCTGGATCTCGAGCGGCACGCCGTGGGGGCCGATGAGATCGGTGTGGATCGACTGGTAGCCGTTCGCCTTGGGGATCGCGATGTAGTCCTTGAACTTGCCGGGGATCGGCTTGTAGAGCGCGTGCAGCGCGCCCAGCGCCAGGTAGCAGGAGGGCACGTCGGAGACCACCACCCGGCAGCCGAAGATGTCGTGCACTTCCGAAAACGAAAGGTGCTTCTCGATCATCTTGCGGTAGGTCGAGTACACGTGCTTCTCGCGCCCCTGCACGGTGGCCGGGATGCCGCTCTCGGTGAGCTTGCGCTTCACCGCCGCGAGCGTGCGGCCGATCATCTCGCGCCGGTTGCCGCGCGCCGCGGCGGTCGCCTTGGCGAGCACCTTGTAGCGCAGCGGGTAAAGGTGCGAGAAGGCGAGCTCCTGCAGCTCGTGGTAGAGCGTGTTCAGGCCCAGGCGGTTGGCGATCGGCGCGTAGATCTCCATCGTCTCGCGCGCGACGCGGCGGCGCTTGGCCGGCGCGACCGCGCCGAGGGTGCGCATGTTGTGCAGGCGGTCGGCGAGCTTGATGAGGATGACGCGCACGTCGCGCGCCATCGCGAGCAGCATCTTGCGGAAGTTCTCGGCCTGCGCGTCCTCGGCGGACTGGAACTCGATGCGGTCGAGCTTGGAGACCCCGTCGACCAGCTCCGCGACCGGCCTGCCGAAGGTGTCGGAAATCTCGTCCTTGGTGACCTTGGTGTCCTCGGTCACGTCGTGCAGCAGCGCCGCCATCAGCGTCTGGCCGTCGAGGTGCCAGCCGGCGAGGATCTCGGCCACCGCGAGCGGGTGCGAGATGTACGGGTCGCCCGACTGGCGCGTCTGGCCGGCGTGCGCGGCCTCGGAGAAGCGGTAGGCCTCCGCGAGGCGCGCCACGTCCTTCGCCTTGAGGTAGGCGAAGCGGCCGGGGTCCGGAAGCGCTACGGCGGCAGCCATAGGCCCCAGATTACCCCGAAAAAACGGCACTACAGCGAAGGCGTGGACGCCGCCGGCGTGGCGTTGCGCTTGAGCACTTCGGTGCCGACCTTGCCGGTGGCGATCTCGCGCAGCGCGATCACGGTCGACTTGTCGCGGTTGGGCTCGACCAGCGGCGAGGCGCCGGCGCTGAGCTGGCGCGCGCGGTAGGTGGCGGCGAGCGTGAGCTGGAAGCGGTTGGGGATTCTCTTCAGGCAGTCGTCAACGGTGATGCGCGCCATGGGGTTTCGTTCTTTCCTTTCGGATGATTTCCGCCAGCTCGTCCTTGGCGGTGTTGAAGTCTTTGTTAATTATAGCGTATTTGAACTCCCCGGCGTGCGTGAGCTCGTCGCGCGCGTTCTCCAGCCTGCGGCGGATCACCTGCTCCGAGTCCTGGCCGCGGGCGCGCATGCGCCGTTCGAGCTCCGCGACCGAGGGCGGCAGGATGAAGATGCCGACGCAGTCGGGATAGAGCGCGCGCACCTGGCGCGCGCCCTGCCAGTCGATCTCGAGCACCAGGTCCTCGCCGCGGCCCAGCGCCTCGTTGATCACGCGCTTCGAGGTGCCGTAGCGGTAGCCGTGCACCTCGGCGTTCTCGAGGAACTCGCCGCGGCTGCGCATCGCGAGGAAGGTCGGCTCGTCGACGAAGTGGTACTCGCGGCCGTCGCGCTCGCCGGGGCGCGGCGCTCGCGTGGTGTAGGAGACCGAGAGCTTCAGGCGCGGGTCGTCCTCAAGCAGCGCGTTGATGAGCGAAGTCTTGCCCGCGCCCGAGGGCGCGGTGATCACGAACAGGCTGCCTTTGCGCATTCCCTACGGGCGCCTCATTCGATGTTCTGGACCTGCTCGCGGATCTGCTCGACCAGCAGCTTCAGCTCGAGCGCGCAGTCGGACACCGCCTGGCTCGCCGCCTTGGAGGCGAGGGTATTGGCCTCGCGGTTGAGCTCCTGGGCGAGGAAGTCGAGCTTCTTGCCCGCGGCGCCGCCCTGCGCCAGCGTGCGCTCCACCTCCCCGAGGTGCGCGCGCAGCCGGTCGAGCTCCTCGCCGACGTCGATCTTGGCCGCGAACAGCGCGATCTCGGTGCGCACCCGGTCGTCGTCGGCGCTGCCGAGCGCCTCGCGCAGCCGTTCGGTGAGCTTGGCTTGATAAATCTGAATCGATTCCGGGACCAGCGGCGCCACTTCCTCGATACGCCGGCGCATCGCAGCCACGCGCTCGCTCACCGCCCGGGCGAGCTTGGCGCCCTCGCGGGCGCGCACCGCGAGGAGCTCGTCGAGCGCCTGGCGGCACAGCCCCTCGGCCGCCGCGCGCATCGCCTGCTCGTCGGCGCTCGCCGCGGCGACCACGCCGGGCCAGCGCAGCACGTCCGCCAGCCGCAGCGGCGCGGCGCCGGGAAAGGCGCGCGCGGCTTCGTCGGCCAGCGCCTTCAGCCGCGCGAGCGCCTCGGCGTTGAGGCGCTCGGCCGAGCGCGCCTCGTTTTCGGCGAAGAACAGGCGGCAGTCGAGCTTGCCGCGCTTCACGCGCGCCGCGATCGTCTCGCGCAGCATCGGCTCGAGCGCGCGCAGCTCCTCCGCCACGCGCAGCGACAGATCCAGGAAGCGCCCGTTCACCGAGCGCAGCTCGATGCCGAGCGTGCCGCGGCCGGTGTCGGCCGACGCCGCCGCGTAGCCGGTCATGCTGCTGATCATCTGTGACAAAATCATAGGGGAGATGGCAGCCCAAGCCAACCACGAAAAACAGCTCAACCTGCCCCTGGCCGAAGGCAGCTGGGTCGACAACTACGAGATCCTGAAGCTCATCTCGAGCGGCGGCTTCTCCTTCGTCTACCTGGCGCACGACGAGAACCAGGGCCCGGTGGTGCTCAAGGAGTACCTGCCCTCGACGCTCGCGCTGCGCACCAGCGGCAGCGGGCCGCTCGCGCCGGCGCTGTCGGAGGCCGAAATGACGAAGTTCCGCTACGGCATGAAGTGCTTCTTCGAGGAAGGGCGCGCGCTCGCCTACATATCGCATCCCAACGTGGTGCGGGTGCAGAACTTCCTGCGCTTCAACGAGACGGTATACCTCGCGATGCGCTACGAGCGCGGCCGCACGCTGCAGGAGCATATCCGGCGGCGCGGCGCGCCCGACGAGGCCTGGCTGCGCAGCACCTTCACGCAGCTCCTGAACGGGCTGCGCGAGGTGCACACGCACAAGCTTCTGCACCTGGACATCAAGCCGGCCAACGTCTACCTGCGCAACGACGGCTCGCCGGTGCTGATCGATTTCGGCGCCGCGCGCCAGGCGCTCTCGCAGGAAGGCGCGAAGCTGCCGCCGACCTACACGCCGGGATTCGCCGCGCCCGAGCAGCACGCCAGGCAGGGCCAGCTCGGCCCCTGGACCGACATCTACGCGGTCGGCGCCACGATGTACGCGTGCATCAGCGCCAAGGCGCCGCAGCGCGCCGACGCCCGGCTGGAGAAGGACGAGCTGGTGCCGGCGCGCCGCGCGTTCGCGGGAAAGTACTCGGGCGAGCTGCTCGAGATCGTCGACTGGTGCATGCAGCTGCATACCCTCGACCGGCCGCAGAGCGTGTTCGCGCTGCAGAAGGCGCTGCGCGGGGAGAAGGTGAGTTGAAGTTCTCCATCGCCCAGGCGAGCCGCATCGGCGGCCGCCCCGAGAACGAGGACCGCGTCGGCCACTGGTCGACCCCCGGCGCGGCCCTGATGGCGGTCGCCGACGGCCTGGGCGGCCACCTGCACGGCGAGATCGCCGCGCAGATCGCGGTGGAGCTGTTCGGCGCGGTGTTCCGGCGCGAGGCCCGGCCGCGGCTCGCCGACCCGGCGGCGTTCCTCGCGCGCGCGATGAACGCGGCGCACGCGGCCATCCTGCGCGAGGGGCAGCGGCTCGACCTGCCCGAGACGCCGCGCACCGTGATCGTCGCCTGCGTGGTCCAGGACGGCCACGCCTGGTGGATGCACGTCGGCGATTGCCGGCTGTACTTCATCCGCGCAGGCCGCATCCTGAGCCGCACGCGCGACCACACGGTGGTGCAGCGCCTGGTCGACGAAGGCCGCATCCGCGAGGAGGCGATCTCCTCGCACCCCGAGCGCAACCGCCTGCTGCAGTGCCTGGGCGGCTATCTCGCGCCCAATCCCGGCACGCCCGAGCGCGCACGCCTCGCCAAGGGCGACCTGCTGCTGCTGTGCTCGGACGGCTTCTGGGGGCCGCTCACCCAGCGCCAGATGATCCATGCGCTGCTCGCCAGGCAGCTCGAGCACGCCATCCCGGAGCTCGCCCAGCTCGCCGAGCAGCGCGGCGGACCCGCGTGCGACAACATCTCGGCGCTGGCGATGGCCTGGGGCGAGGAGGAGCTCGAGCCCTCCGGCCCGCTCG
>MERP01000041.1 GCA_001772055.1 Betaproteobacteria bacterium RIFCSPLOWO2_12_FULL_68_19 | reverse complement strand
CGCGCGCGCGCTCGGAGGGCAGCATGCTGGCGACGAACGGAACCGCCGCGCCGACGCTCGCCGCGCCCGTGGCGACCGAGGTGGCAAGCAGCAGGTTGCGCCGCGTCTTGTCTACTTTTTCTTGCTCGTTCATGGGGATGGAATCTTCGTGGGTGGGCGCGAAAGCGTGCGATTTTAGCCAGCGGCCGAGGCCTTGTCCACGATTTCGCCTCTAAGCGCTTAAATTTTCAAAGGAATTTTGTATACTAGCGCGCTCCCTCCATGTACCGCCTCTGGCTCATCTTCGCCCAGGCCGCGACCGTCGCCGTCGCGGTGCTGTTCGTGGTGTCGACCTTCCGTCCCGAATGGCTGCCCTCGCGCGGCGCGGCGCCGGTGGCGCTGGTGCAGCAGGCGCCCACCGCTGGCCCGCTCAGGAGCGCCGCGAGCCTCGGCTCGTATCACGACGCGGTGCGCCGCGCCACGGCCTCGGTGGTGAACATCTCCACCTCCAAGGAGATCCGCTCGCCGCGCCACCCGCTGCTCAACGACCCGGTCTTCCGCCGCTTCTTCGGCGATCAGCTCGGCGACGACGCGCAGCGCGCCACCAGCCTCGGCTCGGGCGTGATCGTGAGCGCAAGCGGCTACGTGCTCACCAACCACCACGTGGTCGAGGGGGCGGACGAAATCGAGGTGGTGCTCTCCGACGGCAAGAAGCTGCTCGCCAAGGTGGCGGGCAACGACCCGGACACCGATCTCGCGGTGCTGCGCGTGGGCGCGGAGAACCTGCCGGCGATCACCTTCGGCTCCTCCGAGGCGCTGCGCGTGGGCGACGTGGTGCTCGCCATCGGCAATCCGTTCGGGCTCAGCCAGACCGTGACCAGCGGCATCGTCTCGGCGCTCGGGCGCACCGGCCTTGGCATCAACACCTTCGAGAACTTCATCCAGACCGACGCCGCGATCAACCCCGGCAACTCCGGCGGCGCGCTCATCGACGCGGGCGGCAACCTGGTGGGCATCAACACCGCGATCTTCTTCTCCGGCTCGGGCGGCAACATGGGCATCGGCTTCGCCATTCCCGTCTCCACCGCAAAGATGGTGCTCGAGCAGATCGTGGCGAGCGGCAGCGTGACGCGCGGCTGGATCGGCGTCGAGGTGGACGAGGTCACCCCTGCGCTCGCAGAGTCGTTCCGGCTGCCGGCCGCGCGCGGCGCGCTCGTGCGGGGGGTGCTGCCCGGCGGGCCGGCCGACAGGGCCGGCGTCAGGCTCGGCGACGTGCTGGTCGAGATCGAGGGCCGGCCGGTGAGCGATCCCGCCACGGTGCTCAACCTCGTCGCCGCGCTCGCGCCGGGGCAGCCGGCGAAGATGAAGCTCAGGCGCCGGGACAAGGAGCTCGAGGCGACGGTCACCATCGGACGCCGTCCCAAGCCGCAGGCGCGCGCCGAATGACGCTGCTCTCGCAGGAGCGCATCCTCGAGCTGGCGGCGCGCTCGATGTTCGAGCATTTCTCGCGCATGGCCGAGGGCATGCTGCTGGTGGACCGCGAGGCGCGCGTGGTCTGGATCAACGACGCCTACAAGCGCTTCCTGCCGGCGCTCGGCTTCGAGCGCCCGGAGGACTTCGTCGGGCGAGCGGTGGAGGAAGTGATCCCGAACACGCTCATGCGCCAGGTGGTCGAGAGCGGCAAGCCGATCCTGGTCGATCTGCTCACCAACCAGGCCGGGACCTTCGTCGTGAGCCGCATCCCGCTGCGCGAGGAGTCGGGCGAGGTGATCGGCGCGCTCGGCATGGTGCTCTTCGACCATCCCGAGGCGACGCTGCAGCCGCTGATCGCCAAGTTCGCGCGCCTCTCGCGCGACCTCGACGAGGCGCGCCGCCTGCTTGCCGAGCAGCGGCGCACCAAGTACACGCTGGCGAGCTTCATCGGCTCGAGCGCGGCGGCGCTGGAAGCGAAGCGCCAGGCGCGCCGCGCGGCGCAGGCCGACTCGAACGTGCTGCTGCTGGGCGAGACCGGCACCGGCAAGGAGCTGCTCGCGCACGCGATCCACGCCGCCTCGGCGCGCGCCGAGCGGCCTTTCATCGGCGTGAACCTCGCGGCGGTGCCCGAGACGCTGCTCGAGGCGGAGTTCTTCGGCGTCGCGCCGGGCGCCTACACCGGCGCCGAGCGCAAGGGGCGCGAGGGCAAGTTCAAGCTCGCCGACGGCGGCACGCTGTTCCTCGACGAGGTGGGCGACATGCCGGTGCCGCTGCAGGGGAAGCTCCTGCGCGCGCTGCAGGAGCAGGAGATCGAGCCGCTCGGATCGAACCGCGTGATCAAGGTCGACGTGCGCGTCATCGCCGCCACCAGCCGCGACCTGAAGGCGCTCGCCGCCACCGGCGGCTTCCGCGAGGACCTCTACTACCGGCTCAACGTGCTGCCGATCCGGCTGCCCGCGCTGCGCGAGCGCGTCGCCGACCTCGAGGCGCTCGCCGAGACCCTGCTCGAGAGCATCGCCTCGCGCACCGGCATGCCGCGGCGCGAGCTCACCACCTCGGCGCTCGCCGCGCTCGCGGCGCACGACTGGCCGGGCAACGTGCGCGAGCTGCGCAATGTCCTCGAGCAGGCGGCGATGCTCACCGACAACACGCGCCTCGCCGCAGAGGACTTCTCGAGTATTCTGGGGTTCTCTTCTCAGAAGGATCTGAAGACGCGCCCCCTGCCTCAGCTCGTCGCCGAGCTCGAGCGCCGCTCGATCGAGGGCGCGCTCGCCGCGACGCGCGGCAACAAGGTTTCGGCCGCCAAGCTGCTCGGCATCTCGCGCGCGACCCTCTACGAGAAGCTCAAGGAGCTGTCCGGATTGCGGACATAGTGTCTGTGCTTTGGGCATCGCCCAATCACTTGATTTTCCTCTGTTTTCCTTTCCTTTGATGTCTGGATTCCAGACGCGAGGCTTTTTGTAAGCGCTAACTCCGTAACAAATATTCATCTTTTTCAATCAGTTAAAGTCAATGGCATCGACCTTGCGTAGAGCAGTCGGCTCATTCACACGGGGGAGACCCATGAAGCTCGCGAAGTCCTTGTTGACGCTTTCGCTCGCCGCCGCCGCCGGCCTCGCCGCCGGGCAGGACATCCGCATCGCCCACGTCTACGACAAGACCGGCGTGCTCGAAGCGTATGCGAAGCAGACCCAGGCCGGGCTGATGATGGGCCTGGAATACGCCACCGGCGGAAGCATGCAGGTGCTCGGGCGCAAGATCGTGGTGATCGAGAAGGACAGCCAGTTCAAGCCCGACGTCGGCAAGGCGCAGCTCGCCGCCGCCTACGGCGACGACAAGGTCGACCTCGCCATCGGCCCGACCGGCTCGGGCGTGGCGCTGGCGATGCTGCCGGTGGCCGAGGAGTACAAGAAGATCCTGCTGGTCGAGCCCGCGGTCGCCGACGCCATTACCGGCGAGCGCTGGAACCGCTACATCTTCCGCACCGGGCGCTCCTCGTCGCAGGACGCGATCTCGAACGCGGTGGCGCTCGGCAAGCCGAACACCAGCATCGCCACGCTGGCGCAGGACTACGCGTTCGGCCGCGACGGCGTCAAGGCCTTCAAGGAAGCCCTCGGCGGCAGCGGCGCGAGGATCGTGCACGAGGAGTACGCGCCGGTCGCCACCAGCGACTTCACCGCGCCTGCCGAGCGCCTGTTCAACGCGCTCAAGGACAAGCCCGGCCGCAAGGTGATCTTCATCATCTGGGCGGGCGGCGGCGGCAACCCGTTCAAGATCGCCGAGCTCAACCCCGGCCGCTACGGCATCGAGGTGGCCTCGGGGGGCAACATCCTGCCCGCGCTCGCGGCCTACAAGGCGCTGCCCGGAATGGAGGGGGCGACCTACTACTACTACGAGCACCCGAAGAACAAGGTCAACCAGTGGCTGGTCGCCGAGCACCGCAAGCGCTTCAACGCGCCGCCCGACTTCTTCACCGCCGGGGGCATGGCGGCCGGCATCGCGGCGGTCGAGGCGCTGAAGAAGGCCGGCTCGACCGACACCGAGAAGCTGATCGCGGCGATGGAAGGCATGTCGTTCGAGACGCCGAAGGGCCGCATGACCTTCCGCAAGGAAGACCACCAGGCGATGCAGTCGATGTACCACTTCAAGATCAAGGTCGATCCGAACGTGGCGTGGGCGATCCCGCAGCTGGTGCGCGAGATCCGTCCCGAGGAAATGAAGGTCCCGATCCGGGTAAAGCGATAAGCCCCGTCCTCGAAACCCGCGACCTGACCGTGCGCTTCGGCGGCCACGTCGCGGTGGACCGGGTGAGCTGCGCCTTCAGGGCCGGCGTCACCGCCATCGTCGGCCCCAACGGCGCCGGCAAGACCACCTACTTCAACCTGATCTCGGGGCAGCTCGCGGCGAGCGCCGGGCGGGTGCGCCTGTTCGGCGAGGACATCACGCGCCTGTCCGCCCCGCAGCGCACCAAGCGCGGCATCGGCCGCGCCTTCCAGCTCACCAATCTCTTCCCGCGGCTCTCGGTGCTCGAGAACGTGCGCCTCGCGGTGCAGGCGCGCGCCGACATGGGCAAGAGCCTGCTGTCGACCTGGCGCTCGCACGTCGAGCTGCTCGAGAAGGCCGCGTTCTTCCTCGAGCGGGTGGCGCTCGCCGACAAGCGCGACACGCCCGCCGCGGCGCTGCCGCACGGCGACCAGAGGAAGCTCGAGGTGGCGATCCTGCTCGCGCTCGAGCCCGAGGTGTTCATGTTCGACGAGCCGACCGCCGGGATGAGCGTCGACGAGGTGCCGACGGTCTTGCAGCTCATCGAGGACATAAGACGCAAGGGAGACAAGACCATCCTGCTCGTCGAGCACAAGATGGACGTGGTGCGCTCCCTCGCCGACCGCATCATCGTGCTGCACCAGGGCGAGCTGGTCGCCGACGGCGCGCCGGCCGAGGTGATCGCCTCGCCGGTCGTGCAGGAAGCCTATCTCGGGATATCCCGTGGATGAGCTGCTCGCGCTCTCGGGCGTGAATACCCACATCGGGCAGTACCACATCCTCCAGGGGGTCGACTTCTCCGTGAAGAAGAACTCGCTGACGATGCTGCTCGGGCGCAACGGCGCCGGCAAGACGACGTGCCTGCGCACCATCATGGGCCTGTGGCGCGCCTCGGCGGGCAAGATCCACTTTCAGGGAAAAGAGATCACTCGCACCGCAACGCCGGATCTGGCGCGCCTGGGCATCGCCTACGTGCCCGAGAACATGGGCATCTTCGCCGGCCTGACGGTGAAGGAGAACATGGTGCTCGCGGCGCGCGGCGGCGCGCTCGACGAGCGCCGCCTGGAGTGGATCTTCGGCCTGTTCCCGGCGATGAAGAAGTTCTGGGGCTCGGCTGCCGGCAACCTCTCCGGCGGCCAGAAGCAGATGCTCGCGGTGTCGCGCGCCATCGCGCAGCCGAGGGAGCTGCTGCTGGTCGACGAGCCGACCAAGGGGCTCGCGCCGGCGATCATCGCCGCGATGATCGAGGCGTTCCGCGAGCTCAAGCGCGACGCCACGCTGCTGGTGGTCGAGCAGAACTTCCATTTCGCGCGCTCGCTCGGCGACGCGGTGGCGGTGATGGATTCCGGGCGCATCGTGCACGCCGGCGCCATGGCCGAGCTCGCCGCCGACGAGGCGCTGCAGCAGCGGCTGCTGGGGCTCTCGCTCGCCGCCCACCAATGAAGCGCCACCTGCCGCTCGCGCTCGTTCCCGCGGCCGCCCTCGCCGCGCTGCCGCTCGTGGGCAGCACGCCCACCTGGGTGACGCTGACCGTCGCGGGCCTCGCGATGGGCATGATGATCTTCATCATGGCCTCGGGCCTGACGCTGGTGTTCGGGCTGATGGACGTGATGAACTTCGCGCACGGCGCCTTCATCTCGGTGGGCGCCTACGCGGCGGCCTCGGTGCTGATCGCGCTGCGCGCCGACATGCAGGCGCCGAGCCTCGCGGCCAACCTCTCGGCCATCGTGCCGGCGGTGGCGGCGGCGATCGCGCTCGCCGGCCTGCTCGGCTGGTTCTTCGAGCGCGTCGTGATCCGCCCGGTGTACGGCGACCACCTGAAGCAGATCCTGGTCACCATGGGCGGGCTGATCGTGGTCGAGCAGCTGATCCACGTCGCCTGGGGCCCCGACATCATCCCGCTGCCACGGCCGGCCACCCTCACCGGCTCGGTGCTGCTCGGCGACGCGGCGATCGAGCGCTACCGCATGCTGGCGGTGGTGGTGGGACTGGCGGTGTTCGCGGCGATGTGGCTGGTGCTCTCGCGCACCCGGCTGGGGCTGCTGATCCGCGCCGGGGTCGAGAACACCGAGATGGTCGAGTCGCTCGGCTACCGCATCCGGCGCCTGTTCGTCGGGGTGTTCGTCGCCGGCTCCGGGCTCGCCGGCCTGGGCGGGGTGATGTGGGCCATGTACCAGGAGTCGGTCACCGCGAGCATGGGCATGCAGGTCATGGTGGTGATCTTCATCGTCATCATCATCGGCGGCCTGGGCTCGGTCGGCGGCTGCTTCGTCGGCGCGCTGCTGGTCGGCCTGGTGGCGAACTACATCGGCTACCTCGCGCCCAAGCTCGCGCTCGGCTCGAACATCCTGCTGATGGTGCTGATCCTGCTGTGGCGCCCGCGCGGGCTTTACCCCGTGGGTAAATCGTGAATCCTCCGGTGGGGAAGGCATGAACTGGCTGCTCTCGGGGGATCTACCGCGCAGCCGAATTCTCGCATTTCTATTGATCGGGATTCTTGCCTGCCTGGTGCTGGCGCCCTTCGTCTTCCCCGGCACGCGCTCGCTCAACGTGGCGGCGAAGGTGGCGGTGTTCATCCTGCTGGTGGCGAGCTACGACCTGCTGCTCGGCTACACCGGCATCGTCTCGTTCGCGCACACCATGTTCTTCGGCATCGGCGGCTACGGCATCGGCATCGCCGCCGCCAGGCTCGGGCCGACCTGGTCGAGCCTCGCGCTCGGGATTTTCCTTTCCCTGCTCGCGAGCCTCGCCCTCGCGTTCGCCATCGGCCTGCTGTCGCTGCGCGTGCGCGCCATCTTCTTCGCCATGATCACGCTCGCGGTGGCCTCGTTCTTCCAGATCCTCGCCTCGCAGCTCTCCGAGCTCACCGGCGGAGAGGACGGCCTCAACATCCGCCTGCCGGCGCTGCTGCAGCGCTCGCGCCTCGCCACCTACTACGCCGTTGTCCTGGTTTCGTTCGTGCTGTTCCTGCTGCTGCTGCGCATCGTCAATTCGCCTTTCGGGCGGGTGCTGCTGTCGATCCGCGAGAACGAGTTTCGCGCCGAGGCGCTCGGCTATCGCACCGTCGTCTACCGCACGCTCGCCAATTGCCTGGGCGCGCTGATGGCCACCGCGGCGGGCGCGCTCTATGCGCTGTGGCTGCGCTACACCGGGCCCGACGCGACGCTGTCCTTCAGCATCATGATCGACCTGCTGCTGATGGTGGTGATCGGCGGCATGGGGACCATGTACGGCGCGGCGGTGGGCGCGACGCTGTTCGTCGTGGCGCAGAACTACCTGCAGGACCTGATGAAGCTCGCCTCCGACTCCGCCTCCGGCGTGCCCTTGCTTCCCAACCTGCTGCACCCGGACCGCTGGCTGCTGTGGCTGGGGGTGCTGTTCATCGTGTGCGTGTACTACTTCCCGAGCGGCATCGTCGGACGGCTGCGCCGGTGAACTCGAGCTACCTGGTGTGCGAAGGGCGCGAGATCCACTACACCGAGCGGGGCGCAGGCAACGCGCAGGCCGTCATCGCCTGGCACGGCCTCGCGCGCACCGGCCGCGACATGGACGACATCGCCGCGCACCTCGCGCGCCGCTACCGGGTGATCTGCCCCGACACCATCGGGCGCGGCCTGTCGCAATGGAGCCCCGCGCCCGAGCGCGAGTACTGCCTGGACTTCTACGGCCGCCAGGCGGTGGCGCTGCTCGCGGGCCTCGGCATCGAGAACTGCCATTGGCTCGGCACCTCGATGGGCGGCGCGCTCGGCATCCGCCTCGCCGCGGGCGCGCTGCGCGGCCGCATCCGGCGCCTGGTGCTGAACGACATCGGGCCGCAGCTCGGCGCCGCCGCGGTCGAGCGCATCCGCACCTACGCCGGCAACCCGCCGCAGTTCGAGCGCGTGAGCGAGCTCGAGCAGTACTTCCGCGTCATCTACCGCCCCTTCGGCCTGCTCTCCGACGAGCAGTGGCGCCGCCTCGCCGAGACCTCGGCGCGGCGCACCGCCGAAGGCCGCCTCACGCCGCACTACGATCCGAAGATGGTGCTGCAGTTCGAGCACCATCCCGGCGACTACGGCCAGTGGGAGGCCTACGACTCGATCGACGTGCCGACGCTGTGCCTGCGCGGCGAGAGCTCCGATCTGCTGCTTCCCGACACCGCCGAGGCGATGCGCCGGCGCGGCCCGCGCGCGGTGGTGGTCACCATTCCCGGCTGCGGCCACGCGCCCGCGTTGAACGTTCCGGAGCAGTTCGCGCTCGTGGAGCGCTTCCTGAACGGAAAGTGACGTTCAGGGAATCGTGGTCTGTCCCTGGTTTTCCGGTTCCTCGGGCTTCGGCCGCGCGGCGATGAAGCGCGCGAGGAACAGCCCCGCCTCGTAGAGGATGCACATCGGCACCGCGAGCATGAACTGCGAGAGCACGTCGGGCGGGGTGACGATCGCGGACACGACGAAGGCGCCGACGATCACGTAGGGCCGCGCCTCGCGCAGCTTCTCGACGCTCACCAGCCCCATCCTCACCAGCACCACCACCACGATCGGGATCTCGAAGGTGATGCCGAAGGCGAGGAACATGGTGATCACGAAGCTGAAGTAGGCCTCGATGTCCGGCGCGGGCGTGATCGACTTCGGGGCGAAGCCGTGGATGAAGGTGAAAACCTTGCCGAAGACGAAGAAGTAGCAGAAGCCCACGCCCAGGAAGAACAGCACGCTGCTCGCCACCACCAGCGGCAGGGCGAACTTCTTCTCGTGCTCGTAGAGCCCCGGCGCGACGAACGCCCAGGCCTGGTAGAGCACGTAGGGCAGCGCGATCATGAAGGCGACCAGCGCGGTGACCTTGACCGGCACCATGAACGGCGTGATCACGCCGGTGGCGATCATCTTCGCGCCCTCGGGCAGCGCGTTCATGAGCGGCAGCGCGAGCACGTCGTAGATCGGTCCCGAGCCCGGCCAGATGAACAGCGCGATGAACAGCACCCCCACCGCGGCCACCGCGCGCACCAGGCGGCTGCGCAGCTCGACCAGGTGCGAGATGAAGCTTTCCTGGTCGCTCATGCCTTCTTCGATTCTTCGGCCGGGGCCTCGGCCGGCGGCGCTTCGCGCTTGTCCTCGGTCGCGGCCTGCACCGACCGGTTGAGCTCGGTCTCGGTCTTGTTGAGCTCGCTTTGCACGGAGGTCTCGAAGCCGGAAGCCGCCTCCTGCATCGAGTCGCGCATCTTGCGCAGCTCCTCGAGCTCGATCTCGCGGTTGATGTCGGCCTTGACGTCGGAGACGTAGCGCTGCAGCCGCCCGGCGAGGTGCCCGACGGTGCGCGCCATGCGCGGCAGCTTCTCGGGCCCGATCACGATCAGCGCGACCAGCCCGATCACCATCAGCTCGGTAAACGCTATGTCGAACATGTCGCCTAGGGAACAAAAAGGCGCCCGCGGGGGCGCCTCATGGAGATCGGGGTCAGACCCCGATCTTCGGAAATTGGGGTCTGACCCCGATCTCCATCTCTCAGACCTTGTGCTCGGTCTTGCCCTTCACTTCGCCCTCGACCGTCTTGCCGGTCTCCTGCGGCGCGGCGCCTTCCGCTGGCTTCTCCGCGCCTTCGCGCATCCCGTCCTTGAAGCCGCGCACCGCGCCGCCGAGGTCGGCGCCCATGTTGCGCAGCTTCTTGGTGCCGAAGATCAGCATCACGATGACCAGGACGATCAGCCAATGCCAGATGCTGAACGAGCCCATATCCGTCTCCTATTTGCGCCTCTGCAGCATCGGGCCCAAGGGCTCCGGGCCGCCGAGCACGTGCATGTGGACATGATACACCTCCTGATGCCCCACCCGGCCGGTGTTGAGGATGACGCGGAAGCCGTCGGCCGCGCCTTGCCCGCGCGCCAGCTCGCCGGCGAGCGCGAGCATCCTGCCGAAAGCGGGCTCGTGCGCGGCGCCGGCGTCGTAGAGCGTGGCGACGTGCTGCTTGGGAACCACGAGCAGGTGCACCGGCGCCTGCGGCCGCACGTCGTGGAAGGCGAGCACGTGCTCGTCCTCGTGCACTTTCTTCGCCGGGATCTCGCCGCGCACGATCTTGCAGAAGATGCAGCTCGGATCGGTCATTTGTTCCTCATTTCCTCCTTCCTGCCTTCTCGTCGATGCCGGAGATGCCTTCGCGCCGGTGCAGCTCGGCGAGCACGTCGCCCGGCCCCAGGCCGTGGCGCGCGAGCACGATCAGGCAGTGGAACCACAGGTCGGCGATCTCGCGCACCAGCGCGAGGCGCTCGCCGCCCTTCGCCGCCAGCACCGTCTCGGTCGCCTCCTCGCCGATCTTCTTCAGCAGCGCGTCCTCGTTCTGCGACAGGAGCTGCGCCACATAAGAGGTTTTTGCATCTTTTCCTTTTCTTTCCTCGATGGTCGCGGCGATACGCTCCAGCGTCTCGTAAAGTCCAGGCTTCATTTCTTGTAGATGAGCGAGGGATCCTTCAGCACCGGATCCACGGTCATCCATCTCCCGTTCTCGAGTTTGCGGAAAAAGCAGCTCTCGCGCCCGGTGTGGCAGGCGATGCCGCCGGCCTGCTCGACCTTGAGCAGCAGCGCGTCGGCGTCGCAG
>MERP01000040.1 GCA_001772055.1 Betaproteobacteria bacterium RIFCSPLOWO2_12_FULL_68_19 | reverse complement strand
GATGGTGTAGGTGTTGTCGGAGACGTCGATGATGCGGCCGCGGAAGATGTCGGCCATGCGCTTCATGTCCTCGCGCTCCTTCGAGCCGGCGCGCACCTTGATCAGCATCAGCTCGCGCTCGATGTGCTCGGCCTCGGAAAGGTCGACCACCTTCACCACCTCGATCAGCTTGTTCAGCTGCTTGGTGATCTGCTCCACCACGTCCTCGGAGCCGGTGGTGACGATGGTCATGCGCGACATCGAGGCGTCCTCGGTGGGCGCGACGGTGAGCGACTCGATGTTGTAGCCGCGCGCGGAGAACAGCCCCGAGATGCGCGAAAGGGCGCCGGCCTCGTTCTCGACCAGCACCGAGATGATGTGACGGCTCACAGATCCTCGTAGAGAATCATCTCGGTGATCCCCTTGCCGCCGGGAATCATCGGGTAGACGTTCTCCTTCTGGTCCGTGATGAAGTCGAGGAACACCAGGTCCTTCTTCGCCGCGAAAGCCTCGCGCAGCGCGCCTTCCACGTCGGCAGGCTTTTCGATCAGCACGCCGCGGTGGCCGTAGCCCTCGGCGAGCTTGACGAAGTCGGGCAGCGCGTCCATGTAGGACTCCGAGTACCGGTTGCCGTGGAAGAACTCCTGCCACTGCCGCACCATGCCCATGTACTTGTTGTTCAGATTGATGATCTTGATCGGCAGGCGGTACTGCTTGCAGGTCGAGAGCTCCTGCAGGCACATCTGGATCGAGGACTCGCCGGTGACGCAGGCCACGGTCGCCCCGGGGTTGGCGAGCTGCACGCCCATCGCCGCCGGCAGGCCGAAGCCCATGGTGCCCAGGCCCCCGGAATTGATCCAGCGCCTGGGCTCGTTGAACTTGTAGAACTGCGCCGCCCACATCTGGTGCTGGCCCACGTCGGAGGTGACGAAGGCCTCGCCCTTGGTCACTTCGTACAGCTTTTCCAGCACGAATTGCGGCTTGATGATCGCCGACTTGCGGTCGTAGCGCAGGCAGTCCCTGGCGCGCCACTCGTCGATCTGCTTCCACCAGGACTTGATATCCCTGCCCTTGGCCTCTTTCAATAACTTCAGAAGATCGTCGAGCACGTCCGGAATGTTGCCGACGATCGGCACGTCGACCTTCACGCGCTTGGAGATCGACGAGGGGTCGATGTCGATGTGGATGATCTTGCGCGGGTTCTGCGCGAAGTGCGCCGGGTTGCCGATGACGCGGTCGTCGAAGCGCGCGCCGATCGCGAGCAGCACGTCGCAGTGCTGCATGGCCATGTTCGCTTCGTAGGTGCCGTGCATGCCGAGCATGCCGAGGAATTGCCTGTCGGTCGCGGGGTACGCGCCCAGGCCCATCAGCGTGTTGGTGCACGGAAAACCGAGCTGCTTCACGAGCTGGCGCAGCTGGGCAGAGGCGTCGGATAGCACTACGCCGCCGCCGGTGTACACCATCGGCCGCTCGGCCTCGAGCAGCAGCTGCACCGCCTTCTTGATCTGCCCGGCGTGCCCCTTGCGCACCGGGTTGTACGAGCGCATCTGCACGCTCTCGGGGTAGTGGAACTCGCAGGTGTGCGCGGTGACGTCCTTCGGGATGTCGACGAGCACCGGCCCCGGCCGCCCGGTAGTCGCGATGTGGAACGCCTTCTTGATCGTCGAAGCGAGGTCTGCCACGTTCTTCACGAGGAAGTTGTGCTTGACGATCGGGCGAGTGATGCCGACCGTGTCGCACTCCTGGAAGGCATCCAGGCCGATGTATGGCGTCGATACCTGCCCGCTGAGCACCACCAGCGGGATGGAGTCCATGTACGCAGTGGCGATGCCCGTCACCGCGTTGGTCACGCCCGGCCCCGAGGTCACCAGCGCCACACCCACCTTCTTCGAGGAGCGCGAGTAGCCGTCGGCGGCGTGCGCCGCGGCTTGCTCGTGGCGCACCAGCACGTGCTTGACCTTGTCCTGCTTGAACAGCTCGTCGTAGATGAACAGCACCGCGCCGCCGGGGTAGCCGAACACCACTTCCACGCCCTCCTCCTGGAGGCAGCGCACCACGATCTCGGCGCCGGTGAGCTCGGTGCTCTTGACTCGGTCCATTCAGGTCCCGGGCGGGGGCAAAAAGCGTTGAAAACCATGATGGTAACATCTGCCGTACAAGACACGTACCGGCCCGAGGCCACTTGGCATCCCGCAGCGAGCTCGAGGCATTCCTGATCGGCGTCGAGCGGCGCGCTTTCAAGCAAGCGGTATTCGCGGTGCGCGACCAGGACGCCGCCCTCGACATCGTGCAGGACGCGATGCTGCGGCTGGCGGAAAAGTACGGCCATCGGCCGGTGAGCGAGCTGCCGCTGCTCTTCCACCGCATCGTGCAAAACGCCATCCGCGACTACTTCCGGCGCCAGAAAGTCCGCTCGCTCTGGACTACGCTGCTGTCCTCGCTTGCGCCGGGGCGGAGCGAGGACGACGAGTCCGATCCCCTGGAGAGCCTGCACGCGGCAGGCGGGGCGCAAGCGGGCGAGCAGCCCGGGGATCTGCTGGAGAGGACCCAAGTTCTTGAAATCATTGAGGAAGAGATCTCCCGCCTGCCGGAGCGTCAACGCGACGCGTTCCTGATGCGTTACTGGAATGAACTGAACGTCGCCGAAACTGCTCAAGCCATGCGATGCTCCGAGGGCAGCGTGAAGACGCATTGCTCCCGGGCGGCGCATGCTTTGGCGTCCGCCCTCAAGGCGCGCGGGATCAAGCTATGAACGAGAACCAATTCGGCGACAGAGTCCGGCACATCCTGAACCAGGGGCTGGAGCTCGACTCGGCGGCGGCCGAGCGGCTGCGCCTTGCGCGCGAGCGCGCGCTCGAGCACCAGCGCCCCGAGCCGGCGCCGGCGCTGCGCTGGGCGGACAACGTGCTCGGCAGCCTCGGCGGCTGGAGCGGGCTGTCGCTGCGGCTGCTGCTGCCCGCCGCGCTGCTGGTGGCGGGCCTGCTGACGCTCTACGCCTGGCAGCAGAACCGGCAGAGCGCGGAGATCGAGGAGATAGACGCCCTGCTCCTCACCGACGAGCTGCCGATCGATGCTTACCTCGACCGCGGCTTCCAGGACTGGCTGAAGAAGCGGGCGGCGGAGCAATGAATCGCCGCGCCGCGTGCCGCGCGCTGCTCGCCCTGGGGCTGTACGCCGCCGCGGGTCCGGCGCTTGCCCAGCGCCAGCGCAAACGCTACGACTGGGCGCAGCTCACCGCCGAGCAGCAGCAGGTCCTCGCGCCCCTGAAGGTCGACTGGGAAAACCTCCCGCCCGAGCGCCGGCGCAAGTGGATCGGGATCGCCAACCGCTATCCCCGCATGGCGCAGCACGAGCAGGAGCGGGTGCAGCGGCGCATGCAGCTCTGGGCCAACCTCAGCCCGGAGCAGCGCGAGCGCGCGCGCGCGAACTACAGGCGCATGGCCAAGGCCTCGGCCGAGAAGCGCAGGCGCCTGCGCCAGCAGTGGGCTGAGTACCTGGCGCAAAAGAGCAGATAGGCGGCGTGACGCCGGGCATCGCGCGGCGCCTCGCGGCCATGCTGTACGAGGCGCTGCTGCTCGGCGCGGTCGCCTTCTTCGCGGCGTGGCTGTTCTTCTTCGCGAGCGGCGGGCGCGATGCGACCTCGGGCTGGACGCGCCACGCGCTGCAGCTGTTCATCGCGGCGGTGCTCGCCGCCTACTTCCTGTGGTGCTGGCTGCGCGGCGGCCAGACCCTCGCCATGAAGGCCTGGCGCATTCGGCTCACCGGGGTTACCCCGAAAAGAGCCATCCTGCGGTTCGTTCTGGCAGCGTTGCTCGTGCCTACCGGAGTGTCGATCCTGTGGGCCTGCTTCGACCGCGAGCGGCAGTTCCTGCACGACCGCCTCGCGGGCACGCGCCTGGTTTCAGCTTAGCGCCTCTCCACCCACCACATCATGAGCATCGCGGAGCCGAGGAAGGCGGCGCTGGGCGCGACCGCGGCGGCGAGCGGCGGCCAGTTCTGCAGCAGGCCGATGTGGGAAAAGAGGCTGTTCAGCATGTGGAAGAAGATGCCGAGCATGATGCCGAGGAACACCTTCACGCCGACCGCGCCCGCGCGCGCCTGCATGTAGGCGAAAGGCAGCGCGAGCGCCATCATCACGATGGTGGCGAACGGGTAGAGCAGCTTCTTCCACAGCGCGATCTCGTAGCGCTCGGTCTTCTGCCGGTTGCCGGCGAGGTGCTGCGTGTACTTGTGCAGCGCCCAGGCCGACATGCGCTCCGGGCGCACGATCAGCGCGTCGAGCAGATCGGGGCTGACCGCCGAGTGCCAGTCGGTCTCGCCGTAGCGCTCGGTGCGCGGCCCGCCCGTCTCGAAGCTGGTGCGCGTCACCTCGATCAGGCGCCACACGCCCTTGCCCCGGTACTCGGCGCGCTGCGCCGCGGTCATCCGGCGCAGGCGGTACTGCTCGTCGAAATCGTAGATGCGCACGCCCTGCAGCAGGTTGGCCTGGCGCGCCTCGCGCACGTTGATGAACGAGCCCTCGTCCTTGAACCACAGCCCCGACTGCAGGTCCTGGCCGATCATCGAGCTCATGGCGCGCAGCTTCACCTTCTGCGCCGCCTCCTCGGCCGCGGGGGCGATCCACTCGCCGACCAGGAAGGTGGCGACCACGAACGCCGCGCCGATCTTGCCGAGCGCGCCGGCGGCGCGCGCCGGCGAGAGCCCCGAGCCGCGCATCACCGTGTACTCGGAGTTGCTGGCGAGGTGCGCGAGCACGTACAGCGTGCCGATCAGCACCACCACCGGGAACAGCTCGTAGGCGTGCGCCGGCGCCGAGAGCAGCACGAAGGTGAACACCTGGCGCAGCTGGTACTCGCCGCGCCCCAGGTCGCCGAGCTCGCCGATCAGGTCGAAGAAGGCGAACAGCGCGAGGAAGCCGACCAGCACGAAGCCGACCGCGCCGTAGATCTGGCGCGCCAGGTAACGCTCCAGGGTGCGGATCTTCAGGCTAGCTCCCCAGCCTGAGGCGGATGAGCTGCATGCGCTGCGCGAACATCACCACCAGCAGCAGCACCATCGCCGCGTGCACCAGCCACCAGCCCAGGCCGAAGTCGAGGCGCCCCAGGGCGACGCGCGCCTGGCTGACGCTGAGCAGGTTCGAGTAGACGATGAAGGTGAACAGCGCGAACAGCAGGTTCATCGAGCGCCCGGCGCGCGGGTTGACGAAGCTCATCGGGATCGCGAGCAGCACCAGCACCAGCGCCGAGACCGGCACGCCGATGCGCCACAGCAGCTCGCCGAGGTTGACCGGCGTGGGGTTGCCGATCAGCGCCAGGGTCGTCAGGCTCTTGTGCGTCACCGCCGGCTCGCGCCCCTCCTTGGTCTCGATGCGCGCCGCGTAGCGGTCGAACTCGGTGATGCGGTACTGCTCGTCGCCCGGCGCGCCCTCGTAGCGCCGCCCCTGCTCGAGCACGATGAAGCGGTCGCCGTTCGCCGCGGTCTCGGTGTGCCCGCTGCGGCTCATGCTCACGCCGGTGCGCGTCTGGTGCACCGAGCTCACGAACACATTCTGCACCGTCTGCGTCTCCCCCGACACCGACTCGACGAAGAACACGCGGTCCTTGCCCGGGGTCTCGCCGAACACCCCGGGGCTGACGCGCGAGAGGTCGTCGCGCGCGTCGACACGCGTCGAGTACTGCGCGGCCATCTGCGCCGCCCAGGGCGAGATGAACAGCGACAGCGCCGCGATCACCGCGATCTGCGGCAGCGCGAACAGCAGCACCGGCTTCAGCCACGCGGTGAGCGGCAGGCCCGAGCCGAACCAGATCACCATCTCGGAGTCGCGCCAGCCGCGCGTGAGCGTGAGCAGCACCGAGATGAACATGGTGAGCGACAGCAGCACCGGCAGCGCGTGCAGCGCGAAGAAGCCGAGGAAGGCGATCACCGCGTCGGTCGGGATCTTGCCGCCGGCGGCCTGGCCGAGCAGGCGGATGAGGCGCGTGGTGAGCGCGATGGAGAACAGCGTCATGAACACCGCGCCCGCGAGTCCGGCGAATTCCCTCAGCAGCGCCCGGTGGAAGATCATGTGGGAAAGACGACCCGTGTCATGCGATACTTTCGCGATGCAATTTAGCATAAAGGCGCTCTCGCCTGAGAGCGCGAAGAGCGGCTGCATCGTGCTCGGGGTGTACTCGGACAAGGAGCTCTCGCCGCCGGCCAGGCGGGTCGACCAGGCCGCGCGCGGCGCGCTGCGCGAGGCGCTCGCCGACCTGCCGGGCAAGGCCGGCGCGACGCTGCTGCTGCGCGGCCTGCCGGGCGTCGCGGCCGAGCGCGTGCTGCTGGTCGCGCTGGGGGAGCGCAAGGAATTCGCGGAAAGCGCGTTCCGCGAGGCGCTGCGCGGCGCGGCCGCCGCGCTGCGCGAGCTGGGCGCGAAGGACGCCGCGCTCTACCTCGTCGATCTCAAGGTCGGCGCGCGTGCGCTGACGTGGAACCTGCGCCACGCGGTGCTCGGCCTGCGCGAGGGCTTCTACCGCTTCGACCAGCTCAAGACGCAGAAGAAACCCTCGGCCCCGGCGCTCCAGCACGTGGTTCTCCCCGTCTCCAGGAGTCAAAAGCTTCAGGAAACCGTAGCTGAAGCCGTCGCCACCGCCGACGGGGCGGAGCTCGCGCGCACGCTCGGCAACCTGCCGGCCAACATCTGCACCCCCGCCTACCTCGCCGCCGAGGCGCAGAAGATCGCGCGAGCGTTCAAGCTCGGCATCGACGTGCTCGAGAAGCGCGACATGGAGAAGCTCGGCATGGGCGCGCTGCTGTCGGTGGCGCGCGCCTCGCACCAGCCGCCCAAGCTGATCGTGCTGCGCTACTCGGGCGGTCCCAAGGGCAGGAAGCCGCTGGCGCTGGTCGGCAAGGGCATCACCTTCGATACCGGCGGCATCTCGCTCAAGCCGGCCGGGGAGATGGACGAGATGAAGTACGACATGTCGGGCGCCGCCTCGGTGCTCGGCGCGCTGCGCGCGCTCGCCGCCATGAAGGCGCCGGTGAACGTGGTGGGCGTGATCCCGGCCTGCGAGAACATGCCCGGCGGCGCGGCCTCCAAGCCGGGCGACGTCGTGACCACGCTCTCGGGCCAGACGGTCGAGATCCTGAACACCGACGCCGAAGGGCGGCTCATCCTGTGCGACGCGCTCACCTACGCGGCGCGCTTCGACCCCGAGGCGGTGATCGACGTCGCGACGCTCACCGGGGCCTGCGTGATCGCGCTCGGCCACGTGGCCACGGGCCTGTTCGCGAACGACGAGAAGCTCGCCGCCGCGATCCGCGCGGCCGCCGACGACGCCTGGGACCGCGTGTGGCAGATGCCGCTGTGGGAGGACTACCAGGAGCAGCTGCGCTCCAACTTCGCCGACATGGCCAACATCGGCGGCCGGCCCGCGGGCAGCATCACCGCCGCCTGCTTCCTCTCGCGCTTCGCGCGCAAGCTGCGCTGGGCGCACCTCGACATCGCCGGCACGGCCTGGAAGAGCGGGCGCGAGAAGGGCTCGACCGGACGGCCGGTGCCGCTGCTGGTGCGCTTCGCCCTGGGCCAGGCGGGCAAGAAGTGACGAGCATTGACTTTTACTTCAACGCGGCGGACCGGCTGCAGGTCGCCTGCCGCCTGGCGGGCAAGGCGCTCGCGCAGAAGCAGCGCCTGCTCGTGTACGCCCCCGAGCCCGAGACGGCGAGCCGCATCGACCGCATGCTGTGGACCTGGCCGGCGATCGGCTTCGTGCCGCACTGCGCCGTGCACGAGCGGCTCTCGGCCGATACGCCGGTGCTGATCGCCTCCGGGGAGGAAACCCCGCCGGGCTGCGAGCTGCTGCTCAACCTCGGCGCGGACTGCCCGCCGCATTTCGAGCGCTTCGAGCGGCTGCTGGAGGTCGTCTCGACCGGCGAGGAAGAGCGCAAGGCGGCCCGGGCGCGCTACCGCTACTACCAGGAGCGCGGCTACAAGATCTCGAGCCACGATCTCCATGAGTGACGAGCAGCCCAATCCGCTGGTGCAGCGCGTCGACGCGCTGCTGCGCCGCAGCCGAGACCCGGCGCAAGCCGATTCCGAGCTGCCGGTGCTCACCGAGATCGTCGACGACGAGCGCACGCCGCGGCGCGCGGTCGACGCCGCGGCGCTGGAAGCGCTGGCGCGCGAGCTCGAGCGCGCGGTGCTCGCCCGCGTCGCCCCCGAGCTCGAGCGCATCGTCGGCCAGGCGCTCGAAGGCGCGCACGCCGAGCTCAAGAGGAGCGTCACCCAGATGGTGCGCGAGGCGGTGGCCGCGTCGGTCGCGCACGCGCTCGCCCTGCCCAAGCAAGACTGAAGTGCTGGACAAGAGCTTCGATCCCGCGGCGATCGAGCAGCGCTGGTACCGCCGCTGGGAGTCGGCCGGCTGGTTCGCGCATCGCGACCCTGCTGCGCAGGCGGGGCCGGCGTACTGCATCCAGCTGCCTCCGCCCAACGTCACCGGCACCCTGCACATGGGGCATGCGTTCCAGCAGACGCTGATGGACGCGCTGATCCGCTACCACCGCATGCGCGGCTTCAACACCAACTGGGTGGTCGGGACCGACCACGCCGGCATCGCCACCCAGATCGTGGTGGAGCGCCAGCTCGAGGAGGAAGGCAAGCGCCGCCACGACCTGGGACGCGACAAGTTCGTCGAGCGCGTCTGGCAGTGGAAGCAGCAGTCCGGCTCGACCATCACGCGCCAGATGCGGCGCCTGGGCGCCTCGGCCAACTGGAGCTACGCCCAGAGTGAAGAAATGCGCGAAGGACCTCCAGCCGGCTACTTCACCATGGACGAGCGCATGTCGCGCGCCGTCGTGGAAGTGTTCGTGCGCTTGTTCGAGGAAGGGCTGATCTACCGCGGCAAGCGCCTGGTCAACTGGGACCCGGTGCTCGGCACCGCGGTCTCCGACCTCGAGGTCGACACGGAAGAGGAAGACGGAAGGATCTGGGAGCTTCTCTACCCGTTTACCGATGGGCCGATCGGCGCGCTGAAGGGGCTTACCGTCGCGACCACGCGTCCGGAGACCATGCTCGGCGACGTGGCGGTCGCGGTCCATCCGCACGACCAGAGATATTCGTCCCTGCTCGGCAAGCGCGTGCGCCTGCCGTTGACGCAAAGAACCATTCCCGTCATCGCGGACGAGTACGTCGACCCCGAGTTCGGCACCGGCTGCGTGAAGATCACCCCGGGGCACGACTTCAACGACTACCAGGTCGGCAAGCGCCACGGCCTGGAGCCGATCAGCATCCTGCGGCTCGACGCGCACTTGAACGACAACGTGCCGCAAGACTACCGCGGGCTGGAGCGCTTCGAAGCCCGGAAGAAAATAATCCTCGATCTGAAGGCGGAAAATTGCCTGGTCTCCGAAAAGCCCTACAGGCTGCGCGTGCCGCGCTCGGGGCGCACCGGCGTCATCGTCGAGCCGATGCTCACCGACCAGTGGTTCGTGAGCATGGAGGGCCTGGCGAAAGCGGGCCTCGAGGCGGTGGCGCGCGGCGAGGTGAGGTTCTTTCCCGAGCACTGGACCAGCACCTACAACCAGTGGCTGGAGAACATCCAGGACTGGTGCATCTCGCGCCAGCTCTGGTGGGGCCACCAGATTCCGGCGTGGTATGACGCCGATGGAAACATCTTCGTCGCGCGCACGGAAAAAGAGGCGCTTGAAAAGGCCCGAAAACCGCTCAAGCGCGACCCCGACGTCCTGGACACCTGGTTCTCCTCGGCGCTGGTGCCCTTCTCCTCGCTCGGCTGGCCGCAGCAGGGGAAGGATCTCGAGACCTTCCTGCCCTCCTCGGTGCTGGTGACCGGCTTCGACATCATCTTCTTCTGGGTGGCGCGCATGGTGATGATGACGCTGCACTTCACCCAGCGCGTCCCGTTCAAGCACGTCTACATCAACGCCATCGTGCGCGACGCCGAGGGCGAGAAGATGTCCAAGTCGAAGGGCAACACCCTCGATCCGCTGGATCTCATCGACGGGGTTTCCTTCGAGGATCTCCTGAAGAAGTCCACGCTCGGGCTGCTCAAGGCCGAGCACAAGCGCAAGATCGAGGCCTACGTGCGCGCGCACTTCCCGGGCGGCATCCCGGCCTTCGGCGCCGACGCGCTGCGCTTCACTTTCGCCTCGCTCGCGAGCTTCTCGCGCACCCTCAACTTCGACCTCAACCGCTGCGAGGGTTACCGCAACTTCTGCAACAAGCTGTGGAACGCGTCGCGCTTCGTGCTGATGAACACCGAAGGCAAGGACTGCGGCGAGGACGAGTCGCGGCCCGTGAAGCTGTCCTTCGTCGACCGGTGGATCGTGAGCAAACTGCAGCGCCTCGAAGCCGAGGTCGAGCAGGGCTTCGCCGAGTACCGCTTCGACAACGTGGCCAACGCGATCTACCGCTTCGTGTGGGACGAGTACTGCGACTGGTACGTGGAGCTCGCCAAGCTGCAGCTGCAGAGCGCGGACGAGGCGCTGCAGCGCGGCACGCGGCGCACGCTGGTGCGCGTGCTCGAGGCGGCGCTGCGCCTCGCCCATCCGATCATCCCCTTCATCACCGAGGAGCTGTGGCAGAGGCTCGCGCCGCTCGCCGGCAAGAAGGGCGAGACGATCATGCTGCAGCCCTATCCCAGGTCTCAGCCGGAAAAGATCGACGAGGCCGCCGAGCGCGACATGGCGGTGCTCAAGGAGTGGACGGTCGCCGCACGCAACCTGCGCAGCGAAGCCAAGGCTTCGCCGGCCGAGCGCCTGCAGCTCTACCGCACCGCGGATCCGATCGTTTCGGACCTTTCACTGACCGCAACGGCAGTGAGCGCGCTTGCAAGGCTCAGCACGTTCGAAAAGCGCGATCCGCTTCCAGACTACCCCTCGCCGGTGGCGGTCATCGGCGATGCCCGCATCATGCTGCACAAGGAGGTCGACCCGGCCGCGGAGCTCGGGCGCATCTCGAAGGAGACCGCCCGCATCGGCGGCGAGATCGCCAAGTGCAGGGCCAAGCTCGCGAATGCGTCGTTCGTGGAGCGCGCCCCGGCGCCGGTCGTCGCGCAGGAGCGCAAGCGCCTCGCCGGGTTCGAGGCCGCGCTCGCCAAGCTGCAGGATCAGCTACAGAAGCTCGGCCCGCGCAAGTGACACCGCCTCGGGCCGGCTCGGCCACGAGTGGTCGAACTGCCAGCCGTGCTGGGCCTCGAGGCGCAGCCGGAAGGCCTGCTCGAGCTCGTGCGAGGGCGTCGCGACGCAGCTGCCGGGAAAGCGGCGCAGGAAGCTCGAGCCCGCGACCACGCACTCGCCGATCGGCTGCGCTCCCGCCGCGGCGATCTTGCGGCCGTGCAGCCAGATGCCGTCGAGGTCGAGGTAGGCCGGCAGGTCGAACTGCCGGTAGGTAGCGACCGCGGGCGCGAGCGCCCACGACAGCCAGCGCGCGCTGCGCCCCGGCGCGAGCTTGCGCGGCGCGATCAGCGTGAACAGGTACTGTTGCTCGGCCTGCGCCCAGGCGAGGATGGGCGCCGCGCTGCGCGCCTGCGCCGCGGCGAGGCGCGCGCACGCGAGCTCGAAGCCGGCCGGCTCGATCCTGCCCAGGCGTATCCAGCGCGCGTTCACCGGACGATTATTCCATAAACGCCGCGTGGTCCTACGGCTTCAGGTACGCATATCCCTCGCGTGCCTGCAGGCGCGCGATCTCCGCGACGCCCGAAGGCACGAATCCGACCTCCGGCAGGAACTGATCGCGGCGCAGCCCGCGCTCGCGCAGCGTGATCTCGCACACGCGGAACTTCACCCCCTGCAGCTCGAGATCCTCGACCAAGCCGCGGTATTCGTTGCCCTTCGCGGTCTTGGCGCCTTTCATCAGGAAATCGACGCCGGCGGCGTGCGCCACGGCCACGATCTGGGCATCGGGGTCGGCTTCCAGGTGGTTGCGGATGTACTCGAGCCCGCGGGAGGCCTGCTCCAGCCCTTCGCCGAAGTGGTAGACCGCGCGGACCGGCTCCTGCTGGGCGTGCGCGGCGCCTGAGCCGAGTCCGACGCAGGCGACCAGCGCGAGCAGGAGCGCGCGCATCAGGCCCTGTCCCTTAGGGACGGATGACGACCCAGCCCTGCCCTTGGCGCTCGATGATGCGTTGTACACCGGCAGTAACATAGGCGATCTCCGGCGCCATGTCCTGCTTCGTGAGCTTGAAGCGCCTCATGGAGTTCTCGCAGGCGATGACCTTGGCCCCCTGCGCCGTGGCGCCGGGGATGCGGCTCGCCGCCTTCGAATCGAAGGTAAGCGCGTTGATGCCATCGCCGAAGGCGACCAGCTCGATGTCGACCTTGCCCTTGCCGTAGGTATTGGTCAGATTGTTGACCACGTTGAATGCCGTCTGCCAGGTCTTGACGTTGTCGTCGCTGATCTGCAGCACGACGCGCTGCTTCGGCTGCTCCTGCATGGCGGCGCAACCGCCGAGCGCCACGGCCAGTACGGCCGGCAATATGAGAAGGAATTTCCGCCATCCATGGGTTGCTTTCACTTGCCTCTCCTTTCAGGGAATCGGTTTTAGGGCGAGCTCCTGCGCCGTGGCGTTGACGAACCCGTACTTCGCGTAGGCCGCCCGGGCCGGCGGCGTGGCGACGGCCTCGATCGCCTTGCCGGCGCGTTGCGCCCTCGGAAGTAATCTTGCGGAAGACGGCTGCCTGCCGCTTTTGATTGTTTTTATGGAGCGATAGGGATGTCAGGCCTCGCGCGACAGGCGCCAGTACTGGTACTTCATGGTCGCGGCGGAGCCGGCGACGATGGCGAGGAAGGTCATGATCGAGCCGAGCGCGAGGGTGGAGAAACCCGAGATCGCCTGGCCGATGGTGCAGCCCAGCGCGGTGATGCCGCCGAAGCCCATCAGCATCCCGCCCACCACGTGGTTCGCGGTGTCCTTGGCGTCGCGGAAACCCTCCCAGCGGAAGCTGCGCGTAGCGAGCGCGTAGGCGGCCGAGCCGGCGATCACCCCGAGCGCCGAGGCGATGCCGTAGGTGACGATCTTCGACTTGTCGGTCCAGAGCATCAGGTATTCCAGCGTGAAGGCCATCGGCGAGACGAAGGAGAAGGACTCCATGCGGCCGGTGTTGGTGGCGACGAAGGCTTCCTGCAGGGTGTTCGGATCTTCCGCGACGTGGCCGAGCACCCCGCTCACGTACCAGCCGCCCACCACCACCAGGCCGGTCACCACCCCGCCCAGGGTGTAGTCGAAGCTGG
>MERP01000039.1 GCA_001772055.1 Betaproteobacteria bacterium RIFCSPLOWO2_12_FULL_68_19 | reverse complement strand
CCGCCGGCGTTGAGCACGAACTTGACGCCGTTGTTCGCCGCCAGCGGCCACAGCTCGGTGAGCATCGGCACCGCATCGCGCGCGTAGCCCGCCGCGGGATCCTTCTGGCGGTCCTTCTGCAGGATCGCGAGCGTGAGTTCGGAGAGATGGTCCGATGCGATGTAGTGCACGCCGCCGCGCTCGATCGAGGCGCGCACCGGGCGCCAGGAATCGCCGTAGAAGCCCAGCCCGGCGCCGATGCGGACGGTTTTCATGGGTGAGAAAACGGATTGAGTACCCGCACGCCGCCGTAGTCCTGTCCATGCGAAAGGTCCTCGCTCACGAGAACCGACGCGCCGAGCCGGCGCGCGCCGGCGATTACCGCGGCGTCCCAGTAAGCAATACGGTATCGACCTTTCAGTTGCAGCGCGTGACGCATGAGGGGCAGGTCGATGACGCCCACCGGGCGGCTGTGGGCGATTTCCTCGACCATGGCGAGTGCATCCTCGTGGCCCAGTTCGTGCGGTGTGCGGACCGCATTTACATAAAACTCCTGCAACACCTGTACGGTCACGCCCCAATCCTCACGGGCGATCCATTCGCGCGCAATTCGTGCCTTTGCGGCGTCTCGCGGGGCCTTCGAGAACGCGTACACCAGCACGTTGGAATCGAGACAGTGCGTGACCGCCACGATCAGATGCCCGATTTCCGGAGCAGTTTGCGATCGTGCGCCTGTTCGCGCGTGAGCCGTTTGGTGGTGTCGATGCCGCGGTCGCCGGCGATGGCCATCAACCGGTCGAGCAGACGGTCCGCCGCAGGGGTGGCCGGACCGATGTCGTACGTGGCACCGGCGGTGTTCGCGCGTCCCGCCTGCGGTTCGCTCCCCGCAGCTTCCAGAATCGCCATCAGTTCTCCCTGCAGGGAGCGATGGTTGCGTTCAGCGCGCTCCCGCAGCGTCGCCGCCAGCGCCGCGGGCACGTTCTTGACCGATAGATTCACGAGCATAATGGCTCCAAAACGGATTCAACAGGATCCATTATGGAGGCGCCTGGCCGTAGCGTCAACAGTTCTGACCCGGGCGCGGCGGTCGCCGTCTTAGGGCCGGGCTAGAATTCGCCGCGGGAGGGGTGCGCTTGAATCAGGTTTTGCAACTTTTGCTCGCCGGCGTGGCGCAGGGCTGCGTCTACGCGCTGGTCGCGCTCGGTTTCGTGCTGATCTACAAGGCGACCGAGACGGTCAATTTCGCGCAGGGCGACCTGATGATGCTGGGCGGCTTCTTCGCGCTCACCTCGAGCGTGATCCTCGGCTGGCCCTATTGGGCGACCATCCTGTTCGCGGTCGCGGCGATGGCCGTGGTCGGCATGCTGATCGAGCGGCTGGTGCTGCGCCCGGTGCTCGGCCAGCCCGCGTTCACCGTGGTGATGATCACCATCGGCGTCGGTTACGTGCTGCGCGGCGCGGTGACGATGATGCCCGGCTGGGGCACCGATACCTACACGCTGCCGACGCCGTTTTCCGAAGGCGTGTTCAAGGTCGGCGAGGTGATCTTCGCGGTGCAGCAGGTGGCGGTGATCTGCATGACCGCGGCGCTGTGCGCGCTGCTGTATCTGTTTTTCCGTTTTTCCAGGCTCGGCGTGGCGATGCAGGCGACTTCGCAAAACCAGCTCGCTGCCGCCTACGTGGGCATCCCGGTACGGCGCGTCAACATGATGATCTGGGGCCTCTCGGCCGGCGTCGCCGCGTTTGCCGGGATTCTGCTTGCGCCCATGACCTTCGTGCACTCCAACATGGGCTTCATCGGCCTGAAGGCCTTCCCGGCGGCGGTGGTCGGCGGCTTCGGCAGCGTGCCGGGCGCGATCGTCGGCGGCCTGATCATCGGCGTGGTGGAGGCGTTTGCGGGCCGCTACCTGCCGGAGGGCTTCAAGGACGTGGCCGCGTACGTGGTGGTGCTGGTGGTGCTGCTCCTCAAGCCGTCGGGAATCTTCGGCGAAACCGCGCGCAAGAAAGTCTGACCCGGGTCCCGAGTCCGTGCGATTCCTCTTCAAGACCGATTACGATCAGGACATCCGCCTGTTCAAGCACGGCGGGCAGGTGTTCTGGTACGGCCTGCTGATGGCGCTGCTGCTCACCGCGCCCTTCACGGTGGGCGAGTACGTGATGTCGCAGCTGCATTTCATCTTCATCTATTCGATCGTCGGCCTGGGGCTGATGCTGCTGGTGGGTTTCACCGGGCAGATTTCGCTCGGCCACGCCGCGTTTCTCGCGGTCGGCGCCTACACCGAGGCGCTGCTGCAGGCGAAGGGCGTGCCGGTGTTCATTTCGCTGCCCTGCGCGGCGCTGTTCTCGGCGGCGGCCGGCCTGATCGTCGGCCTGCCCGCGCTGCGCCTCAAGGGCATCTACCTCGCGATCGCCACGCTTGCCTTCAACGTGATCGTGGAAGAGGTGATCACCCGCTGGGAGGGGCTGACGGGCGGCAACTCGGGTCTGCACGTGAAGCCCGTCGAGCTCTTCGGCGTGAAGCTCGACGGCGACGCGGGTTTTTTCTACCTCTGCCTCGGGCTGACGGTGCTTTCCATCCTCGCGCTCATGAATCTGCTGCGCTCGCCCACCGGGCGCGCTTTCGTCGCGATCCGCGACTCCGAGATCTCGGCGAGCTGCATGGGCGTGAACCTCGCCAAGTACAAGACCCTGGCGTTCGCGATCTCGGCGGCGCTCACCGGCATCGGCGGCGCGCTCTACGCGCACAAGGTGAGTTTCATTTCGCCGGAGCAATTCACCCTGCTGCAGTCGATCGAGCTGATCACCATCGTGATCCTCGGCGGGGTGGGCTTCCTGCACGGCGCGGTGCTGGGCGCGGCGTTCCTGATCGTGCTGCCGCAGCTGATCTCGCTCGCCAAGGACTACCTGCCCGCGAATGTCGGCAGCTCGGGCCTGCAGGCGGTGGTTTTCGGGCTGGTGCTGATCGGGTTCATCATTTTCGAGCCGCTCGGGCTGTACGGGCGCTGGCTCAAGCTGCGCACCTGGTTCGAGTTGTTCCCCTTTTACCGCAAGGGCATGTTCCGCCGCCAGAAGAGCTACATGAAGTCGGAGCGGCTGAGATGAGTTTCTTCAGGGTCGAGAACCTCGGCATCCATTTCGGCGGCGTGGTCGCGGTGGATGACGTGAGCTTCGAAGTCAAACGCGGCGAGGTCTACACGATCATTGGTCCGAACGGCGCCGGCAAGACCACGATCTTCAATCTGATCGGCTTGCTCTATCCGGCGACCGCGGGGCGGATTTTCCTGGAAGACAAGCCCCTGGCGGGGTCCGTCCCCCACCGCGTCGCGCAGCTCGGCATCGCGCGCACCTTCCAGAACATCGAGCTGTTCGAGCACGCCACCGTCCTGCAGAACCTGCTGATCGGCCGGCACCGCCACCGCGCCGCTTCTCTCTGGCAGGAGCTGTTGTTCACGCCGGCGGCGCGCCGCGCCGAGCTCGCCGCGCGCGAGGCGGTCGAGCAGGTGATCGACTTCCTCGACCTGGCGAAATACCGCGACAGCCTGGTCGCGGGCCTGCCCTACGGGGTGCGCAAGGTGGTCGAGCTCGGGCGCGCGCTCGCCACCGAGCCGCGCCTGCTGCTGCTCGATGAGCCCTCCTCGGGCCTGAACCCCGAGGAAACCGACGACATGGCGTTCTGGATCGAGGACATCCGGCGCCACCTCGCGGTCACGGTGCTGATGGTCGAGCACGACATGAACCTCGTCGCGCGCGTCTCGGACCGCGTGCTCGCGCTCAACCTGGGCATGGTGATCGCCGAGGGCACGCCGGCCGAGGTGCAGGCGCATCCGGCGGTCATCGAGGCCTACCTGGGCAAGGCGGCATGAACGAAGCAATACTCGAACTCGCCAACGTGGAGGCGAGCTATGGTCCCGTGCAGGCTTTGCGCGGGGTGACCCTGTCCGTTCCGAAGGGCAAGATCGTCACGGTGCTCGGCGCCAACGGCGCCGGCAAATCCACCATCCTCAAGACCATCTCCGGGATCATCGATCCGAGCAAGGGCCAGATCCGCTTCGAGGGCGAGGAGATCCAGAGCCGCGATCCGGACTGGATCGTGCGCCGCGGCATCGGCCACGTGCCCGAGGGGCGCGAGGTGTTTCCGCTGCTCACCGTAGACGAGAACCTGCGCATGGGCGCCTACACGCGCCACGACGCCGGCGGTATCGCGAGCGACCTGGAAATGGTCTACGAATACTTTCCGATCCTGCGGGAGCGCCACCGGCAGGAGGCGGGGCTGCTCTCCGGCGGCCAGCAGCAGATGCTCGCGATCAGCCGCGCACTGCTCTCGCGTCCCAAGCTGATGCTGATGGACGAGCCCAGCCTCGGCCTTTCTCCGCTGCTGACGCAGGAGATCTTCCGCATCATCGGGCGCATCAACCGGGAGCGGGGCACGACCATACTGCTGGTGGAGCAGAACGCGAACATGGCGCTCGAACTGGCCGACTACGGCTACGTGCTTGAAGTCGGCCGCATCGTGATGGAAGATGCCGCCAGGCGCCTGCTGGAGAAGGAGGACGTGCAGGAGTTCTATCTCGGGATGAAGGCGCAGGGCGTCAGGGGACAGCGCAGATGGAAGAAGAAGAAGCAATGGCGATAGACACGGTATCGAAGATGTTCTGGCAGGGGGTCAGGACCCGCGCCGGAAAGACGATCTTCCGCCAGAAGGACTTCGGCATCTGGCGGCCGGTGACCTGGGACGAACTGGGGCGCACGGCGCGCGAGATCGGCATGGGCCTCGCCTCGCTCGGCTACGCGCCGGGCGAGGTGGTCTCGATCCTGGGCAACACCAACAGGGAATGGATGGCCGCCGACCTCGGCGCGCTCGGCGCCGCCGGGGTGGTGAACGGAATCTATCCGACCGATGCACCGATGCAGGTCGAATACCTGCTCTCCGACTCGGGCTCGGTGCACGCGTTCGTCGAGGACGAAGAGCAGCTCGACAAGGTGCTGGAAGTGCGCGACCGGGTACCCGGCCTGCGCAAGATCGTGGTCTTCGACATGGAAGGTCTCGACGAGCTGGACGACCCGCAGGTCATGTCCCTGGACGCGCTGCGCGCGCTTGGACGCGATCACGACGCGGCGCATCCGGGCGAGTGGGAGCGGCGCGTCGGCCTGCGCAAACCCGAGGACCTCGCGATCCTCTGCTACACCTCGGGCACCACCGGCAAGCCCAAGGGGGCAATGATTTCGCACCGCAACATCATGGCCACCTGCGGCGCCTACCAGGCGTCGTTTCCGCAGGACGAGCACGACGAGCGCATGGCCTTCCTGCCGCTGTGCCACATCGCCGAGCGCGTCGGCGGCGAGTACCACGCGCTCTACACCGGCGCGGTGCTCAATTTCGTGGAAAATCCGGAGACTGTGCCGGAGAACGTGAGGGAAATCTCGCCCACGGTGTTCACCGCGGTGCCGCGCGTCTGGGAGAAGTTCTATTCGGGCGTGCTGATCCGTCTCAAGGAAGCCGGCGCGCTGCAGCAGTTGGCCTACAAGGTCGCGATCGGGATCGGCTACCGTCAGGCGAAACTGCGCGAGGAGCGCAAGCCGGTTCCGGCGGGCCTCGCCTTCGCGTTCTTGCTTGCGCGCCTGCTGGTGCTCAACAACGTGCGCAAGGTGATCGGCGTGCACCGCTCGAAGATCCTGATCACGGCCGCGGCGCCGATATCGCCCGATCTGGTGCGCTGGTACATGGCGCTCGGCCTGGAAATGCTGGAGGCTTGGGGGCAGACCGAAAGCTGCGGCGCAGTGACCGGAAATCCGCGCGGCGGGGTCAAGCCGGGCTCGATCGGGCCGATGATGCCGCCCAGCGAAGTGAAGGTCTCTCCCGAGGGCGAGCTGCTGGTGCGGGGTCCGGGGGTGTTCATGGGCTACCTGCGCCAGCCCGAGAAGACCGCCGAAACGCTGAAGGACGGCTGGCTGCACACCGGGGATGTAGGCAAGGTCGACGACGAGGGCTACTTCTACATCACCGATCGCATGAAGGACATCATCATCACCGCGGGCGGCAAGAACATCACGCCCTCGGAGATCGAGAACCAGCTCAAGTTCTCGCCCTACATCACCGACGCGGTGGTGATCGGCGATAAGCGGCCCTACCTTACCGCGCTCGTCATGATCGACCACGAGAACGTGGAGAAGTACGCGCAGGACGGCGCCATCCCGTTCTCCAACTATGCGAGCCTGTGCCGGCGGCCGGAGATACAGGAGCTGGTCCAGGGGGAGATCGACCGCGTGAACCAGGCCTTCGCGCGCGCCGAACAGGTGAAGAAGTTCCGCCTCATCGAGCACAAGCTCACCGCCGAGGACGAGGAACTCACGCCGACCATGAAGTTGAAGCGCCGGCTGGTCAACGACAAATACAAGGCCTTGATCGAGTCCATGTATATGAAGGAAGCTGCCTAGGGTGCTAAAGTGGCGGACACGGGGATAAGTCGCCCATCAATGTAGGAGGAGGAAAACCATGAAATTCAAGGCAGCAGCGATTGCACTCGCGTTCGCCGGTTCGGCGCTCGCGCAGACGCAGGGGGTGAGCAAGAACGAGATCGTCATCGGCACCGTGCAGGACCTGTCCGGGCCGATCGTCGGATTCTCGAAACCCACGGTCAACGGCATGCGCATGCGCGTGGACGAGATCAACGAGCTGGGCGGCATCCATGGCCGCAAGCTCAGGCTGGTGGTCGAGGATCACGGCTACGACCCGAAGAAAGCGGTGCTCGCGGCGAACAAGCTGATCCAGAGGGACCGCATCTTCGCGGTGTTGGGCTCGATCGGCACCCCGACCGCGCTCGCCGCCATGCCGCTGTACCTGGAGAAGAACGTCGCGCACCTGTTCCCGCTCACCGGCGCGCGGCAGATGTACGAACCGCTGCAGAAGCTGAAGTACTCCTTCGCCGCGCCG
>MERP01000038.1 GCA_001772055.1 Betaproteobacteria bacterium RIFCSPLOWO2_12_FULL_68_19 | reverse complement strand
GCCGAGCCAGAAGACGGTGAGCTGGGCGCTCTCGCAGCCGTGGACGCAGAAGCGCTGGGCGAAGTTCGCGCGCGACTACCGGCGCGAGATGGGCAAGCCCGAAGCGACGCGGCTCCTCGAGCTTCTGGCGCGGCTCTCGCGGCAGACCAGTTTCTCGCTCGGCTGCTATTGCGAGGACGAAAAGCGCTGCCACCGCTCGATCCTGCGCGAGCTCCTGACCGAGCACGGCGCCAGGCTGGGATGATGGTCTCTCACGAACATCTTGCGCCGTCGGAATGGGTCATGCGCTGGGCGCCGCTCGTGGAGCGCGGGCCGGTGCTCGACGTGGCGAGCGGCAGCGGGCGGCATGCGCGGCTGTTCGCCGAGCGCGGACTCGAGGTGGTCGCGGTGGACCGCGAGCCGCGCTCGATTCCGGGGGTGCGCTTCGTCAAGGCCGACCTGGAGGACGGCAGCCCCTGGCCGTTCGCGGGCCAGCGCTTCGGGGGCATCGTCGTCGCCAATTACCTTTACCGGCCCTTGATGGGCGCGCTCGCCTCGAGCCTGGAGGAGGGCGGGGTCCTGATCTACGAGACCTTCATGCAGGGCAACGAGAAGTTCGGCAAGCCCTCCAACCCGGCCTTTTTGCTGCGCCCGGGGGAGCTGCTGCAGGCTTTCGCTTCGCTGACGGCGCTCGCCTTCGAGCAGGGCGTCGTCGAGCGGCCCAGGCCGGCCGCGGTGCAGCGGCTTTGCGCGCGACGCGGCGCGATCGATGGAGTTAGAATCCCGGAACGAAACGTAAGGGCAGCGCCATGATTACCGGAAGCCTGGTCGCAATCGTCACCCCCATGCGCGAGGACGGCAGCCTCGACCTCGCCGGTTTCCGCAAGCTCATCGACTGGCACGTCGCCGAGGGCACCGACGGCATCGTGGTGGTCGGCACCACCGGCGAGTCGCCCACGGTCGACTTCGAGGAGCACAAGGAGCTGATCCGCATCGCCGTGCAGCACTCCCGGGGCCGCATCCCGGTGATCGCCGGCACCGGCGGCAACTCGACCGCCGAGGCGATCGAGCTCACCGAGTCGGCGAAGAAGAACGGCGCGACGGCCTGCCTCTCGGTCGTTCCCTATTACAACAAGCCGACGCAGGAGGGCCTCTACCGGCACTTCCGCAAGATCGCCGAGACGGTCGACCTGCCGATGCTCCTGTACAACGTGCCGGGCCGCACCGTCGCCGACCTGCAGAACGACGCGGTGCTGCGCCTCGCCCAGGTGCCGGGGATCATCGGCATCAAGGACGCGACCGGCAACATCGAGCGCGGCACCGATCTCATCCGCCGCGCGCCGCGCAACTTCGCGATCTACAGCGGCGACGACGCGACTTCGGCTGCGCTGATCCTGCTCGGCGGCCACGGCTGCATCTCGGTCACCGCCAACGTCGCGCCCAAGCTCATGCACCAGATGTGCGCCGCGGCGCTGGTGGGCGACGTGAAGCGCGCGCGCGAGCTCAACCTGCAGCTGCTGCCGCTGCACCAGCGCCTGTTCGTCGAGGCGAACCCGATCCCGGTCAAATGGGCGCTCGCCGAGATGGGCATGATCGAGCCTGGAATGCGCTTGCCGCTCTCGCCGCTCGCCGAGAAGTTCCACCAGACGGTGCGCGAGGCGCTGCACGAAGCCGGCATCTCGCTGCCGGGACTGCGCGTGGTGGAAGGCCGCGCCTGATGCGCAAGCTGGTGCTGGCCGCGGCCGTGGCGCTTGTCTGCGGCTGCCAGAGCGTGAGCGACTACATGGACCGCAAGACCGACTACCGGTCGGGCGGTCCGGCGAAGACCCTGCCGCCGCTCGAGGTGCCGCCCGACCTCACCAGCCCCGAGCGCGACAGCCGCTACGCGCTGCCGGAGCAGCAGACGGAGAAGTCGACCGCGACCTTCTCCGGCTACCAGGCCGGGCGCCGCGAGCAGGCCCAGCCCGGATCGGCCACCCCGGTCCTGCCGAGCTTCGACAGTATGAAGGTCGAGCGCGCCGGCACGCAGCGCTGGCTGGTGGTGCAGTCCCCGCCCGAGAGGCTCTGGCCGGTGCTGAGGGAGTTCTGGAAGGAGAACGGCTTCGAGCTCGAGCTCGAGCGCCCGGAGCTCGGCCTGATGGAGACGCAGTGGGCGGAGAACCGCGCCAAGATCCCGCTCGACCCGGTGCGCAGGATCATCGGCCGCGTGGCCGACCGCCTGTACTCCACCGGCGAGCTCGACAAGTTCCGCACCCGCCTGGAGCGCGCGCCCGACGGCAGCGGCACCGAGATCTACATCAGCCACCGCGGCATCCAGGAGGTGCTCGAGTCGACGCGCGACCTGGGCACCACCAGCGTCGCGCCGACCATCTGGCAGCCGCGCGAGATCGACCCCGGCCTCGAGGCCGAGTTCCTGCAGCGCCTGATGGTGAAGCTCGGCGCCCAGGAGGACAAGGCGAAGCAGCTCGCCGAGACCGGGGCGCCGCAGTTCCGCGCCGAGATCAGGAAGGGCGTCGACGGGCGCGAGCTGCTGCAGGTCCACGAGCCCTTCGACCGCGCCTGGCGCCGCGTCGGCCTCGCGCTCGACCGCGTCGGCTTCACCGTCGAGGACCGCGACCGGCAGAAGGGGCTGTACTTCGTGCGCTATGCCGATCCGGAGAACGCGAAGGACGAGCGCGGCCTGCTCTCGCGCATGTTCTCCTTCGGCTCGGACGCCAAGGTGAAGGCCGAGCAGTACCGCGTGCTGGTGACGCAGGCCGGCAGCTCGAGCCAGGTCAACGTGCTCAACAAGGACGGCGCCGCCGACGCCTCGAAGACCGCGAGCCGCATCCTCGCGCTGCTCCACGAGCAGCTGAAGTAGTTGCTGCGCTTCGCCTCGCTCGCGAGCGGCAGCCAGGGCAACTGCCTGGTTGCTGATTCCGACGGAACAAGGGTCCTGGTCGATTGCGGCCTAAGCCTCACGGAGACGGAACGGCGCCTCGCGCGCGCCGGCCTGCAGCCCTGCGACATCGCGGCCATCCTGGTGACCCACGAGCACGGCGACCACGGCGGCGGCGTGTTCGACTTCGCCGCCGCGCACGGCGTCGCGGTCTACCTTACCTACGGCACGCGCGCCGCGCTCGAGTCCGAGGGCAAGGTGCTCGACGGCGTGAGGACGCAGCTCGTCAACGGCAAGGAAAGCGTCGCGATCGGCGCCATGGAGGCGCGGCCGTTCACCGTGCCGCACGACGCGCGCGAGCCGGTGCAGTACGTGCTCTCCGACGGCAACGCTCGGCTAGGAGTGCTGACCGATATCGGCTGTTCTACTGCGCACGTCGAGCAGGTGCTCTCGGGGCTCGACGCGCTGGTGCTCGAGTGCAACTACGACCTCGACATGCTGTGGGGCGGCGCCTACCCGAAGTGGCTCAAGCAGCGCATCGCCGGGCCGATGGGCCACCTCGACAACCGGCAGTCCGAGCGCCTGCTCGGCGCGCTCGAGCGCTCGAAGCTGAAGCACGTGGTGGGCGCGCATCTCTCGCAGCACAACAACCGGCCGGAGCTCGCGCGCGCCGCGCTCGCGCGCGCGCTGGGCTGCGAAGAGAGCTGGATCGGCATCGCCAGCCAGGACGAGGGCTTCGACTGGCGCAGCATTTAAAGTCCTACAGTAGTGCTCGAAACGGCAGGGTAGGACGCACCCCAGATCTCCATGAAGCGCCCGCGCATCGCGAGGGCCTCGTTCTCGTCGCCCAGGCCGATCGCGCCGCGGAAGAAGCTCGCGACCGGCCGGCGCACGTAGTGCAGCGCGTCGAGCACGAGGAAGGCGTCCTGCAGCTCGCGGATCTCCTCGCCGGTGCGATAGATGTAGATGGCGTGGGCGTAGCGGGCGAGGAGGGACATCATGCGCGGGCACTGGCGCGTGAGGTGCTCGGTGTTGTGCACCACCATATAGATGCGCCGGGTGCGGCTCGTTTGCAGGAAGGCCTCCAGGCGGCCGAGGCGCGCCGGGTCGTTCAGCTTGAGCACCGAGCCGTCGGGATCGAAGATGCGCAGCTCCCGTCCCGGCTGCTCGAGCAGGCGCTCGAGCGCCGCCTGGAAGGCGGCGTTGGTGTCGAACCGCTCGTAGATCGCCTCGTCCATCACGGCCTCTCGAAGTGCAGGTAGCCCAGGCGCTGCCAGCCGCAGATTAGGCCGGCGAGCGGCGCGACGGCAAGCGCGGCGCCGCTCGCCGCGCGCCGGTCCGCGAGCTCTGCCAGCCGGGGCGCGAGGCGGCCGGGCACGTCGAGCGTTTCCCCGTTCATGAAAAAGCGCCTGCCCGAGTAAAGCAGCTGCGTCTTGCCGTCCAGCCGGACCATCGAGCGCTCGAGCCTGCGCCGCGCGCGCTCCGGCCGGAACACGACGTGCGGCTTGGGCAGGGTCAGGTACTCCCCGAGGAAGGCGGCGACGTCGCTGCGCGACCAGGAGATCCGGCGCAGGCTCCTGAAAGCAAACTCGACCATTTCCCCGGGGAGCAGGCCCGGATGCCTCGCCGGCGCGAGCCGCGGGTCGCGGTAGGCCGCCTCCGGCAGGCCGCGCTCGTGCAGCCAGTCGAGGAACGCCGCGCCGAGCTCGGCGCCGCGCGGCGCGCGGAAGCCCACCGAGTAGGTGAAGCAGGGCTCGAGCGCCACGCCGTCATGGCGCAGGCCCGGCGGCAGGTAGAGAAGATCGCCCGGCTGCGTCAGGTATTGCCTGGTCCCGACGCGCCAGCGCCGGCGTCCCGGCCCCTGCAGCAGGAAGACGTCGTAGGAATCCACGTGCGGGCCGACGCCGCCCCCCGGGGTGGCGAAGCTGACCATCACGTCGTCGAGCCGCGCCTGGGGAATGAACTGGAAGCGCCGCAGCAATGCATCGACCGCGGCCACGTGCATGTTCACGCCGCTCACCAGCAGCGTCCAATTCGATGGTTTGACTTGAATTCCCGCGAAAGGGCCGTGAGCGGTTTCCCAGCGGTTGCCGCGCCGTACCACGATGCGGGATTCGACGTCGTCGCGCGCCGCGAGCGCGGCGAGCGCGCCTTTGCCGATCAAGCCCGTGAATTGCGGCAGCGCGCCGCGCACGAAAAGCGGGCGCTTCTGCCAATGGCGCCGCAGGAAAGTGCGCGGCGTCAAGCCGCCGAGCAAACGCGACTGCATCGCGTCGATTATATGTAGCGAGTCAGCTACAGTCGCCGGCGCGCGCTTGTCAAACGAAAAAAGTTTTGGCATAGAATCGCCGCACATGCTTCAACCGGGACAACCTGCTCCATCGTTCGAGCTACCCGATGCCGACATGCAGACGGTGAACCTGTCGGCGTTCAAGGGAAAGAAGCATGTGGTGCTGTATTTCTACCCGCGCGACGGCACGCCGGGCTGCACCATGGTCACCACCGAGTTCTCGGACCACGAGGACCAGTTCGGCAAGCACGACTGCGTGGTGCTGGGCGTGTCGCGCGACGATTGCCTGACCCACGCCGACTTCCGCGACCGCCACGGCGTGACCATCGGGCTGCTCTCGGACCCCGAGGGCGAGGTGTGCCGCAAGTACGGCGTGATCCAGGAGAAGCAGGCCGAGGACGGCGCGCGGCGCGAGTGCATGGTGCGCTCCACCTTCATCATCGACAAGAAGGGCGTGATCCGCCACGCCGCCTACGGCGTCAACCCGCGCGGCCACGCCGCGGAAGTCTTCGATGTTGTGAGGCGGCTGCGCTCGTAGCGAAGAACGCGGTCGTGCGCCTGCGCGTCGAGATCCACGACGCGCAGGGCGCGCAGATCGCCGCAGCCTCCGAGATGAGCTACCTGCACGGCGGCTACGGCCAGCTGCTCGAGGCGCTGGAGCGCGCGCTCGAAGGCAGGCGGGCCGGCGAGTCGCTGCGCCTGCAGCTCGAGCCCGAGCAGGCCTTCGGCGAGTACGACGCGAGCCTGCTGCGCGTCGAGCCGGCCGGCCGCTATGGCGAGGGCATCGCGGCCGGCATGGAAGTCGAGGAGGACGCGCGCCTGTACACCGTCACCGAGGTCGCGGGCGGCGCCGTGGTGCTCGACGCCAACCATCCGCTCGCGGGCATGGCGCTGCGCTTCTTGCTTGAAATAGTCTCGATCCGCGACGCCAGGCCTGAGGAAATCGCGCAGGGGGTATCATTGCCCCAGGGGAAGGCAGACAGCAGGTAAGGCAAGCGGGAGGGGGCATGGTCAAGGACATCCTGTCGTACGGCATCGGCACGCTCGCGGCGTTCGCGGTGGCGGCGGCGCTGCTGTTCGTGTTCATCCGCGACATCACGCAGAAGAAGCACAGCGTGCTGCGCAACTATCCGATCGTCGGGCGGCTGCGCTACTTCTTCGAGCAGCTCGGCGAGTACTTCCGGCAGTACTTCTTCGCCGGCGACCGCGACGAGATGCCCTTCAACCGCGCCACGCGCGGCTGGGTGTACCGCCTGGCGAAGAACGAGGGCGGCATCATCGGCTTCGGCTCGACCTACGATCTCCACCAGGCGGGCGCGCTGATCTTCGTCAACCACCCGTTCCCGGTGCTCGAGGAGGAGCGGCTGCCGACGCCCTCGCTCATCCTCGGCGAGGGCTACTGCAAGCAGCCCTTCGAGGCGCGCTCGATCGTCAACGTGAGCGGCATGAGCTTCGGCGCGATCTCCGCGCCCGCGGTGCGCTCGCTCTCGCGCGGCGCCGCGGTCGCCGGCTGCTGGATGGACACCGGCGAGGGCGGGCTCTCGCCCTATCACCTCGAAGGCGGCTGCGACGTGATCATGCAGATCGGCACCGCGAAGTACGGCGTGCGCGATGCGCAGGGCAACCTGTCCCCCGAGCGCCTGCTGGAGCTGGCCGGCCACGTGAAGGCATTCGAGATCAAGCTCTCGCAGGGCGCCAAGCCCGGCAAGGGGGGCGTGCTGCCGGGGCGCAAGGTCACCCCCGAGATCGCGCAGATCCGCGGCATCCCCGAGGGGCGCGACTCGATCAGCCCCAACCGCCACCGCGACATCTCCAACATGAACGAGCTGCTGGAGAAGATCGCCTGGATGCGCGATCTCACCGGCCGGCCGGTGGGCGTCAAGACCGCGGTCGGCGGCTGGCGCTTCATGAACGAGATGGCCGAGATCGTGCACCGGCGCGGCCTGGAGTTCGCGCCCGACTTCCTGGTGATCGACGGCGGCGAGGGCGGCTCGGGCGCCGCGCCGCAGGCGCTCGCCGACCACATGGGCCTGTCGATCGACGAGGCGCTGCCGCGCGTCGTCGATGCGCTCATTGAAACTGGATTGAAAAATAGAGTCAGAGTCGTGGCTTCGGGCAAGATCATCACCTCCGCGCGCGCCGCCTGGGCGCTGTGCACCGGCGCCGACTTCGTCAACACCGCGCGCGGCTTCATGTTCTCGCTCGGCTGCATCCAGGCGCTGCGCTGCCACCAGAACACCTGCCCGACCGGCGTCACCACGCACAACAAGCGCCTGCAGCGCGCGCTGGTGGTCGAGGAGAAGTACCTGCGCGTCGCCAACTACGCGATGAACATGAACAAGGAGATCGACATGATCGCGCACTCCTGCGGCGTGCGGCACGCGCGCGAGCTCAAGCGCGAGCACGTGCGCCTCGTGCAGGCGAGCGGCCAGTCGGTCGCGCTCAACATGCTCTACCCGTACCCCGAGCCGAAAGCGAGGATGAAGGTCGCGTGAGGTTGGTGGTTCTTCTCATGTGCTTCAGCGCTTCTCTCCCGGTTCACGCCTTGTCCGCTGCGGCCAGGGAGTTCATGAAGATCACCGCCGAGCTCGAGCCGGTGCAGTGCGAGAAGAGGAAGCTGCGCCGCGCCATCGCCCTTGCCGAGGTCGAGCGGCGCAACGACGACGTGCGCTCGCTGCGCCAGCGCTTCGCCTCGCTCGACCGCGACTCGAAGACCGCGCGGCTGGAGCGGCGCCTGGCGCAGCTCGAGCCGCGCCTGGAGAAGTCCTCCGACCCGGAGGACCTCAAGGCCATCAACCGGCAGCGCGTCGAGGCGTTCTACCGCTGCGAATGACCTCGCCGCGCCGCGCCGAGCATCGCAAGGCGGCGAGCCAGGCCGGGCTGCGCTACGTCACCGACGGGGTGCGCGGCATCACGCGCCAGCGCGTCGGCACCGGCTGGACTTACTTCGCTCCCAGCGGGAAACGCATTGAAGAGCAGCAAGCCCGGAAAAGGCTCAAGTCGCTGGCGATTCCTCCGGCGTGGACCGACGTGTGGATCTGTCCTGATCCCCACGGCCACATCCAGGCGACGGCGCGCGACGCGCGCGGGCGCAAGCAGTACCGCTACCACCCGTCGTACCGCGAGGCGCGCGACCAGTCGAAGTTCCGCAGGATGCTGGAGTTCAGCGAGGTGCTGCCGGACCTGCGCGAAGGCATCGAGCGGGACCTGCGCGCGCCGGACATGAGCCGGCGCCAGCTGCTCGCCACGGTAGTGCGGCTGCTCGACCGCACGCTGATCCGCGTCGGCAACGACGAGTATGTGCGCGAGAACCGCTCCTACGGCCTGACCACGCTGCGCCGGCGCCACGTCAAGGTCGACGGCACGATGCTGCGCTTCAGCTTCCGCGGCAAGAGCGGCGTGGAGCACATCATCGCGGTCGCCGACCCGCGCCTGGCGCGCATCGTGCAGCGCTGCCGCGACTTGCCGGGCGAGGAGCTGTTCCGCTACGTCGACGCCAACGGCAAGCGCCAGCTCGTCTCCTCCGACGACGTCAACGCCTACCTGCGCGAGCTCGGCGACCGCGACATCACCGCGAAGGACTTCCGCACCTGGGGCGGCACGATGCTCGCCGCGGTCGAGCTGCGCCGCCTGGGCGCCGCGGCCAGCCGGCGCGAGGCCGACCGCAACATCGTCGCCGCGATCGACGCGGTGGCCGAGCGGCTGGGCAACACGCGCGCGGTGTGCCGCAAGTACTACGTGCATCCGGCGCTGCTGCAGGCTTACCTGCTCGGCCACACGGTGCCCACGCCGCCGCCGCTCTCGCGCCGCGCGCGGCGCAAGCAGCCCGGCGCGGCGCTACGCCGCGACGAGGTACTGGTGTTACAGTTCCTGCAGGAAAGAGTCTAGGCAAGGAAAGGACACGATGACGACGATGAAGCGAATTGCTGCGGTTCTGCTCGCGCTTGCCGCGCTGCCGGCGCTCGGCCAGAACATCGACCAGCTCCAGCTGATCAACCAGGCGGAATTCCGCCTGCTCTCCGAAGACCTGGGCGGCGCGCTCGCCTACCGGCCGCAGACCCCGACCGAGCCGCTCGGCGTCACCGGCTTCGACGTCGGCGTCGGGCTGACCGCAGCGCGCATCCGCAACGTGCAGATCCTCGAGCGCGTGACTTCCGACAGCGCTTCGGGGACCATCCCGGTGCCGAGCCTGCGCCTGCACAAGGGCCTGCCCTGGGGCTTCGACGTCGGCATCCTGTACGCCGCGCTTCCGAGCAGCAACGTCGAGTACATCGGCGGCGAGCTGCGCTATGCGCTGCTGCTGGGCGGGGTGGCGGCGCCGGCGATCGGCGTGCGCGCGAGCCTCACCAAGCTGCGCGGCGTGGACCAGCTCGAGCTCGACACGCGCGGCCTCGACCTCTCGATCTCCAAGGGCTTCGCCGTGTTCACCCCCTATGCCGGCATCGGGCAGGTGTGGGTGGAGAGCGACCCCAGGGGCGTCGCCGGCCTGCAGAAGGAAGAGTTCAAGCTCGGCAAGGCGTTCATCGGGCTGGGATTCAAGCTGGCGCTGTTCAACATCAACCTGGAGGCCGACAAGACCGGCGACGTGGAAGGCTACAGCGTCAAGCTCGGCCTGCGCTTCTGATCCGGG
>MERP01000037.1 GCA_001772055.1 Betaproteobacteria bacterium RIFCSPLOWO2_12_FULL_68_19 | reverse complement strand
ACAGGTAGCGGCGGTTCGCCTGCGATTCGCCGGCAAACGCGGCTTTCAGGTTCTCGTGGGTCTTGCTGCCTTTGAGCGCTTTCATGGGGGTCTCCTTCAAGGGACGCCCAGCCTATGCCCGCGCCGGGCATAGATCAAATCAAAATTAGCAATTCGATGGATTGAGCGCGGCTATTCCCGCGGCTGGTGCTAGCGGAACACCAGCACCGGCAGCTTGGAGTTGGCGAGCACCTTCTGCGTCACGCTGCCGAGCACCAGGCCGGTCAGGCCCTTGCTGCCGTGCGAGGCGATGAAGATCGCGTCGCATTTCTGCTTCTTCGCGGCGTCGACGATGCCTTTGTACGGCACCGGCGACCTGACGATCAGCGGCTCGAAAGGCACGCCGGCGGCCTTGGCCGCGGCGCCGATCTCGCCGACGCAGCGCGTGGCGAACTCGCTCGAGCGGCGCTCGAACTCGGCCACCAGCTCCTTGTCGGCGACGTAGCCCTCGCCGTGGATGTGCATGGGCAGCGGCTCCTGGGCGTGATAGCCGGTCACCTTCGCGCCCATTTCCTTCGCCAGCGTGATGCCCGCCTGGATGGCCTTGGCGGCGGTGCGGGAGCCGTCGGTGGGAATGAGGATGTGCTTGAACATGACGCCAGCGTAAGGCACTGGCGCCGGCTCGTTTTGACCTGGATCAAAGGCGCCGCGTCACCGTGACTTCGCTCCCCGCGCGCGAGGCCTCGTGGAAGCCGAGCCGGGCGGCGAGCGCGAGCATCTCGTGGTTGGCCTCGAGGATGTGCCCGTAGAGCGCCTCGTACCCGGCCTCGCGCGCCGAGTCGCACAGCCGCTCGAGCAGGGCGCGGCCCAGGCCCTTGCGCTGCCAGGCGTCCCCGACCACGAGCGCGAACTCCGCCGTCACGCCGTCGGCATTGGGCGCGTAGCGGCCCACGGCGGCAAAGCGCTGGTTCGACGAATCTATGACTACCAGCGCCAGTTCCCTGTCGTAGTCGAGCTGGGTGAAGCGCGCGAGCATCGGCGCCGGAAGCTGCGGCAGGTACTGCATGAAGCGCTGGTAGCGCGAGTGCTCGGAAAGGCCGTCGAAGAAGCGCTGCTCCAGCTCTGCGTCCTCGGGCCGCATCGGCCGCACCTGCACGCGCTTGCCGTCGCGCAGCTCGATCTCGCCCTCGAGCTCGGTGGGGTAGGGGTGGATCGCCATGTGGGGGTAATGAGGGCGTGCGCGCGGCGGCTGCGCGCCGTCGATCACCACGCGCGCGTCGGCGACCACCGCGCCGCCTGGATGGGCGAGCACCGGGTTCAGGTCCATCTCGGCCAGCCAGGGCAGCATGCACACCATGCGCGACACGCCGAGCAGCACCGCGACCAGCGCCTCGAGGTCGGCCGGCGGCACGTCGCGGTAGCCGGCGAGCAGGCGGTGCACGCGCGTGCGCGCCATCAGCTCGCGCGAGAGCAGCGCGTTGAGCGGCGGCAGGGCGAGCGCGGTGTCGCGCACCGCCTCGACCGCGACCCCGCCCGCGCCGAAGGAGATCACCGGGCCGAACACCGAGTCGGTCGCGACGCCGACCAGCACCTCGCGCGAATGCGCGAAGCGCAGCATGGGCTGCACCACCGCGCCCTCGATGCGCGCCTCGGGGCGCAGCTCGCGCACGTGGCGCATCATGTCCTCGTAGGCCGAGGCGACCATGTCGGCGTTCTGCAGGTTCAGGCGCACCCCCCCGACGTCGGTCTTGTGCGTGATGTCGGGCGAATGGATCTTGATCACCGCCGGGAAGCCGATCTCCCGCGCCGCGGACACGGCGGATTGCCTGTCCTTGCAGACGATCGACTTTGCAACGGGCAAGCCGAAGGCGGCGAGCAGCCGCTTCGCCTCGTGCTCGCTCAGCAGCGTGCGCCCCTCGCCGAGCGCGGCGTCGCGGATCGCGCCCGCCGCGCCGAGGTCCGGCGGCGGCTCCTCGCCGTGGCGCGCGAGCGCCACCGGCGCCTGCATCAGCTGGGCCTGGTTGCGCCGGTAGGCGCACAGGAACGAGAAAGCCTCGACCGCGTTCTCGGGCGTGTAGAAATTGGGGATGCCGTAGGACTCGAGCCAGGCGTGGCTCTCGTTCGGGCCGATGTCGCCCAGCCAGGCGGCGAGCACCGGCTTGCGCCGGCCGCCCGCGCTCGCCCGCGCGGCGCGCACGGCCTCGCCGACCGCGCGCGCGGCCTCGGCCGGGTCGGTCACGGCAACCGGCGAGTACATCGCGAGCAGCGCGTCGACGCCGGGATCGGCGAGCACCGCCGCCGTGGCCTCGCCGAAGCGCGCCGCCGGCGCGTCGCCGATCAGGTCGATGGGGTTGCCCTGCGACCATTGCGCGGGAAGGATCTTGTTCAGCGCTTGTATGGTCTGCTCGGAAAGCTGCGCCAGCGGCACGCCGTTCTCGGAAGCGCTGTCGGCGGCCATCACGCCCGGGCCGCCGCCGTTGGTGAGGATGGCGAGCCGCTCGCCCGCGGCAGCCTGCGCGCTCGAGAGGATGCGCGCCGCCGCGAAGAGCTGCGTGTAGGTCTTGACGCGCACCGTGCCGCCGCGGCGCAGCGCCGCGTCGAACACCGCGTCGCTGCCGACCAGCGCGCCGGTATGGCTGGAAACCGCGCGCGAGCCGCTCGCGTAGCGACCGACCTTGAGCGCGATCACCGGCTTCACCCTGGCGGCGACCCGCAGCGCGGACATGAAGCGCCGCGCGTCGCGGATGCCCTCGATGTAGAGCAGGATGGCGTGGGTCGCGGGATCGGCGACCAGGAAGTCGAGCACCTCGCCGAAATCGACGTCCGCCGCGCCGCCGAGCGACACCACGCTCGTGAATCCCACCAGCGCGCGATGCGCCCAGTCGAGGATCGCGGTGCACACCGCCCCGGACTGCGACACCAGGCCGAGGCCGCCTTCGCGCGCGGGCGTGCGCGCGAAGGTGGCGTTGAGCCCCACGTCGGTGCGCATCAGCCCCAGGGAGTTCGGGCCGAGCACCCGCACCCCGTGGCGCTTCGCCGCCGCCACCAGCTCGGCCTGGAGCGAGCGGCCGCCCTCGCCCGCCTCGCCGAAGCCGCTGGAGAGCACTACCGCCGCCTTGATGCCGGCCTTGCCGGCGTCCTCGATCACGCCCGGCACCGAGGCGGCGGGCGTGACGATCACGGCGAGATCGACCTTGCGCGGCAGCGCGGAGAGCTGACGCGCGACCGGCTGCCCGAACACCTGCCGGTGCTTGAGGTTCACCGGGTAGAGCTCGCCGCGCAGGCCGCCGGCGGCGAGGTTCTGCCACACGATGCGGCCCAGCGCCCCCTGGCGCTCGGTCGCGCCCACGAGCGCGACGCTGCGCGGCGCGAGCAGCGGCTGAAGATAGTGGCGCAGCATGAGACCGGCCAAGTCTAACCTCGCAAGCAGCAGGGCGATCGATGCCGTTCGTCAGCGGGTCTTGACGCAGGTCAAGAACGCCTCCGCGCGCTCGCCTATGCTGGTGCCGTTCAATACCCCGCACGGAGGCGGCTCATGGCGAACATCACGCGTTTCAGCCCGTTCGAGGACCTGTTCAACGAGTTTTCCAGAGGCTTCTGGGTGAAGCCGCTCGCGCTTCCCGCCGAGGCCGAGCTGAAGATGAAGCTCGACGTCAAGGAAGACGACAAGGCGTTCAGCGTGCAGGCCGAGGTCCCGGGCGTGAAGAAGGAAGACATCCAGGTCGACATCGAAGGCAACCAGGTCTCGCTGCGCGCCGAGGTGAAGAAGGAGAAGGAAGAGAAGAAGGGCGAGAAGGTCGTCTACAGCGAGAAGAGCTACGGCATGGTCGGGCGAAGCTTCACCCTGCCGGTCGAGGTCGACGCGAAAGGCGCCAAGGCCGAGTACAAGGACGGCGTGCTCAGCCTCACGCTGCCCAAGAAGTCGAACGGCGCGGCGCAGCGCATCAGCGTCACCTGAGCGCCTGCTTTCACTGCGGCCTGCCGGTCCTCACGCCCGGCAGGCATCGCGCGTCCATCCTCGGCGCCGAGCGCGAGCTGTGCTGCGCCGGCTGCGAGGCGGTCGCCTCGACCATCGTCGCGGGCGGCTTCGAGCGCTACTACGAGACGCGCACGCGCAGCGCGCCCTCCGCGGCGCCTGCCGCCGCGCCCGAGCTCGCCGGCTTCCGCGGCAATGACGCTTCGCTGATCCTCGAGCGCGTCACCTGCGGCGCCTGCCTGTGGCTGATCGAGCAGGTGCTGCGGCGCGTGCCCGGCGTGACGTGCGCCGACGTCAATTACGCGACGCAGCGCGCGCAGGTCGCCTGGGATCCATCCCTTACGAGCCTTGCGAAGATCGTCGCCGAGGTGCGCGCGGTAGGCTACGACGCCTGCCCCTACGAGCCGCGCCGCCAGGAGCAAATCGCCCGCAAGGAGCGCCGCGCCGCGCTGTGGCGCCTGTTCGTCGCCGGCTTCGGCGCGATGCAGGTGATGATGTACGCCTTTCCCGCCTACCTCGGCGCCGGGGACCTGAGCGCCGAGGCGGCGCAGCTCATGCGCTGGGCGAGCCTGCTGCTCACCACGCCGGTGCTGCTGTTCGCCTGCCGGCCGTTCTTCGCCGGCGCGCGCCGCGAGGCTGCGAACGGCCGCATCGGCCTGGACACGCCGATCGCGCTCGGCCTGGCGGGCGGCTTCGCGGCGAGCGCCTGGGCGACGCTCAGCGCCAGCGGCGAGGTCTATTTCGATTCCATCTGCATGCTCGCCTTCCTGCTGCTCGCCGCGCGCTACGCCGAGGCTGCGGCGCGCCGCCGCGCGGCGCGCGCGCTCGACCCATTGTTGAAATGGGCTCCCGGGAAAATTGTCTCCGTGGGAGAGCTGCTCACGCTGGCCCCCGGCGAACGTGTGCCGGCCGACGGCGTGGTCGAGAGCGGCAGCTCGAGCGCCGACGAGTCGCTGCTCACCGGCGAGTCGCGCCCGGTGGCCAAGCGCGCCGGCGACGCGCTGGCCGGCGGCTCGGTCAACCTCGAGCAGCCGCTCGTGATGCGCGTCACGCGCACCGGCGCCGACACGCAGGCCGCGGCGATCGTGCGGCTCGCGGAGCGCGCCGCGGCCGCGCGGCCGAGGCTGGTCGAGGCGGCGGACCGAGTCGCGCGCCACCTCACGCACGTGGTGATCGCGACGGCGCTCCTCGCCGCGCTCTACTGGGGCGACGCCTGGGTCGCGGTCGCGGTGCTGGTGGTGACCTGTCCCTGCGCGCTCGGCCTTGCCGCGCCGGTCGTGCTCACTCGCGCCCACGCCGCGCTGCTGCGGCGCGGGGCGCTGCTCACGCGCTCGCGCGCCCTCGAGGCGCTGGAGCGCGCGACCGACGTGGTGCTGGACAAGACCGGCACCCTGACCGAGGGGCGCCTCGCGCTGCGTCGCACCCATCCGCTTGGAGCTCTGAATGAAATCCAGTGCCTCGGGCTCGCTGCCTCGCTCGAGGCTGCGAGCCGCCATCCGATCGCGCGCGCCTTCGGCGGCGTCGAGACCTTCCCGGTCGAGGCGCCGCGCCACGTCGCGGGCGAGGGCATCGAGGCGCGGCTCGAGGGCCGGCGGCTGCGCGTCGGCAGCAGAAGCTTCTGCGCAGGGCTGTGCGGCCCGCTGGAAGCGCATCCTGCCGGCTCGGTGTTTCTCTGCGACGAGGCGGGCTGGCTCGCGGCTTTCGAGCTCGAGGACCGGCTGCGCGAGGATGCCGCGGCCGTCGTCTCGGGCATGGCAGCCGCGGGCGTGGCGGTGCACCTGGCAAGCGGCGACGATGCCGGGATCGTCGCCGGCGTCGCCGCGCGGCTCGGCATCGAGCGCTGGCAGGGCGGCATGACGCCGCAGGCGAAGCACGATTACGTCGCGCGCCTGCAGCGCGAGGGGCGCGTGGTCGCCATGATCGGCGACGGCCTGAACGACGCGCCGGTGCTGGCGCGCGCCGACCTGTCCTTCGCCATGGGCGGCGGCGCCGACGCCGCCCAGCTCCAGGCCGACGTGGTGCTGCTTGGGAATGATCTTGCAGTGATCAGCGAAACTTTCAGTCTGGCAGCACGAGCGATGCGCCTGGTGCGCCAGAACCTCGGCTGGGCGCTCGCCTACAATGCGGTCGCGCTGCCGCTCGCGGCCGCGGGCTGGATCGGGCCCTGGGAAGCGGCGCTGTTCATGGGAACGAGCTCGATCGCGGTGCTGCTCAACGCCTTGCGCCCCCTCGCGGGTGCCGCATCATGGAAAGCCTCTACCTCCTCGTTCCCCTCTCGCTCGCCCTCGTATTCCTGATCGGCTGGGCGTTCTGGCGCGCGCTCGAGTCGGGGCAGTTCGACGACCTCGAGCGCCCGGCGCAGGACCTGCTCGCCGACGACGACCGCCCCGGAAAATCAGGGACAGACCACGATTTGCGATGAGGGCGATGCGGCTGCACGGTGCGGCCGTGCTTACGCCGTGAGGCCCTGCATCAGCCCGGGAATCAGGCCGACGATGCCGATGATGATGAGGTAGAGGGCGACGATGTAGTTGAGCAGCCTCGGCATGAAAAGAATCAGGATGCCGGCGATCAGCGCGACGATCGGCGCCACTGCGATGCCCATGATCATGCCGAGTGGGTTACTTGCCTTTGGCGGCGTCCTGCATGTTCCTGCCGGCCTTCTCGACGTTGCGGCCGGCCTTGTCGACGGCCTGGTCGAGCTCGCGGCCGGCTTTCTCCGCCGGGCCTTCCCGCTCGCAAGCGGCAGTCAGGGCGAGTACGACGAGGGCCAGGTAGAAAGCTCTCACGCCCCCATTTTCGCGGCGGGCGCACCCGGGGTCTGTGCCCCGTTCGGCCTACGTGCGCTACGATTCGCGCCGTGAGCGCCGAGCTCGAAGTCCTGCAGGATGCGATCGCGCGGCTGGAAAGCGCCGGCATTGCGTACATGCTGACGGGATCGGTCGCTCTGAGCTACTACGCGGAGCCTCGCATGACCCGCGATGTCGACGTGGTGGCCGAGCTTGCGGGTCTGGAGCCGAAGTCGATCGTGGCGCTGTTCGCCCCGGACTATTACATTTCGGAAACCGACGTCGGACGTGCGATCGCAGCGCGTACGATGTTCAACGTCCTGCATCTGGGAAAAGTAGTGAAGCTGGACTTCATCGTTCGCAAAGACACGCCCTACAGGCGCCGGGAATTCGAGCGCCGCGAGCGTGTGCGGATGCCCGGCTTCGAGGCGTGGATCGTCAGCCGGGAGGACCTGATTCTTTCGAAGCTCGCCTGGGCGAAAGAATCCGCATCCGAGCTGCAGCTGCGCGACGTCGGTGCGCTGCTTGCGGCGGGCGCCGATGAAACCTATCTTCGCGCTTGCGCCGGGGAATTGTCGGTGGCCGCGCTGCTCGAGACCTGCCTGAATGCACGACACGACTCCTGAATTCCGCCGCCTGATGCGCGAGCGCTTCGGCGCCCTGGCGCCAGCCGAGCGCGTCCGGATGTGCGCCGACATGTTCGAGACCGCGCGCCTTATCGTGGAGGCTTCGCTGCCCGGGGGCCTCGACCCGGACGAGCGGCGCTATCGCATCTGCCGGCGCTTCTACGGCGAGCTGGCCGACCGCGCGTTCGGCCGCCGCTAGAGCCGGACATGCCGACCGTCCCCCGCTCCAAGGCGGCGCTGTGGCTGGGCGCTTTCGCCGGCTTCTATCGGCCCGGGGTCGAGGAGCTGCGCCTGCTCGACCCGGTGTCGAAGTTCCTCTACGCGGCGCGCAGCGTGATCCTGGTGATCTCGGCGCAGGCCGCGATCATCGCCGGCCTGCTCGCGGCCGCCGACGGCCGCTTTCGCGCCGGCGCCTTCGTCCTGGTGCTGCTCGGCCTGGTGGTGGCGCACATGATCAGCAACCTGAGCAACGACTATTTCGGCTACAAGCGCGGGCACGACACGCCGGACTCGCCGCGCATGCGCTACACCGTGCATCCGCTCGCGAGCGGCGTGCTCGAGCGGCGCGATCTGCTGGTCGGCCTGGCGCTCCTCGCCGCGCTCGGGAGCGCGATCGCCGCCTGGTTCATCGTCGAGCGCGGCTGGCTCGCGGCAGGCTTCGTCGCCGCCGGCATCGCGCTCATGCTGCTGTACGACGCGGCGCCGGTGCCCCTGAAGAGCGTGGGACTGGGCGAGGTCGCGGTGTTCCTGGTCTGGGGGCCGCTCATGGTCGGCGGCGGCTACGCGGTGATCGCGGGCCAGGTCTCGGCCGACGCGTTCTATGCCTCGATTCCCTACGGCCTGGGCGTCATGTCGATCCTCACCGGCAAGCACATCGACCAGCGGGAGTTCGACGCGGGGAAGGGAAACCGGACCCTGCCGGTGCTGCTCGGCGAGCGCGCCGCGCGCGGCGTCAACGTCGCCACGCTGGCGCTGATCTACGTCGTGATCGCGCTGCTCATCCTGTGGGGGCGCCTCACTCTCTTCGCCGCGCTCGCCGCGCTCGCGCTGCCGAGCGCCGCGCGCGCGGTAGCGCTCATGCGCCGGCCGCGTCCGGCCGCAGCGCCTCCAGGCTACGTCGGCTGGCCGCTCTGGTACCACCGCGTGTGCCTGCAGCACAACCGCCTGTTCGGCTGGCTCTACATCGCCGGCCTGGCCGCGGGCGCGCTGTGGAGCGTCGCCGGCCGGTAGCGCCGCGCCGCGGCCGTTTGACATAGGTCAAGCGGGCCCTCCGGCGCGGTGCCTAGCATGGGCCCGATGCAGACCGAGACGACCTATAACTACCGGGTCGTCCGCCAGTTCGCGATCATGACCGTGGTGTGGGGCGTGGTCGGCATGCTGGTGGGCGTGTTCATCGCCGCGCAGCTCATCTGGCCCGAGCTCAACTTCGGCCTGCCCTGGCTCTCCTACGGCCGCCTGCGCCCGCTGCACACCAACGCGGTGATCTTCGCCTTCGGCGGCTGCGCGCTGTTCGCCACTTCCTATTACGTAGTGCAGCGCACTTCGCACGCGCGGCTGTTTTCCGACTGGCTGGCGGGATTCACCTTCTGGGGCTGGCAGGCGGTGATCGTGCTGGCGGCGATCACGCTGCCCCTGGGGCTCAGCTCCTCGAAGGAGTACGCCGAGCTCGAGTGGCCGATCGACATCCTGATCGCGCTGGTGTGGATCGCCTATGCAGTGGTCTTTTTTGGCACATTATTCAAACGGCGGGTAGAGCATATCTACGTCGCCAACTGGTTCTTCGGCGCCTACATCCTCACCATCGCGCTGCTGCACATCGTCAACAGCGCGGCGGTCCCGGCCACCTTCTGGAAGTCGTACTCCGCCTTCGCCGGCACGCAGGACGCGATGGTGCAGTGGTGGTACGGCCACAACGCGGTCGGCTTCTTCCTCACCGCGGGCTTCCTCGGCATGATGTACTACTTCATTCCCAAGCAGGCCGGCCGCCCGATCTACTCCTACCGCCTGTCGGTGGTGCATTTCTGGGCGCTGATCTTCACCTACATGTGGGCCGGCCCGCACCACCTGCACTACACCGCGCTGCCCGACTGGGCGCAGTCGCTCGGCATGGTGTTCTCGCTGGTGCTGCTCGCGCCCTCCTGGGGCGGGATGATCAACGGCATCATGACGCTCTCGGGCGCGTGGCACAAGCTGCGCGAGGACCCGATCCTGAAGTTCCTCATCGTCTCGCTCTCCTTCTACGGCATGTCGACCTTCGAGGGGCCGATGATGTCGATCAAGACGGTGAACGCGCTCTCGCACTACACCGACTGGACCATCGGCCACGTGCACAGCGGGGCGCTCGGCTGGGTCGGCCTGATCACCATGGGGTCGCTGTACTACCTGGTGCCGAGGCTGTTCGGCCGCGTCGAGATGTACAGCGTGCGCGCGATCAACCTGCATTTCTGGATCGCCACCATCGGCATCGTGCTCTACATCGCCGCGATGTGGATCGCCGGCGTGATGCAGGGCCTGATGTGGCGCGCGGTGAGCGAGGACGGCACGCTCACCTACACCTTCGTCGAGAGCGTGAAGGCGAGCTATCCCTTCTACGCCATCCGCCTGCTGGGCGGGCTGCTCTACCTCGCGGGAATGCTGATCATGGCCTGGAACGTCTGGAAGACCGTGTCGGAGGCGAAGCCCGCCGAGGCGCTCATCCCTGCACCGGTGCATGCATGAAGCTCACCCATGACCTGATCGAGCGCAACCAGGCGCTGCTGATCGTGCTGGTGATCGCCGTGGTCTCGATCGGCGGGCTGGTGGAGATCGTGCCCCTGTCGTTCCAGAAGTCGGTGATCGAGCCGGTGGCGGGCCTGAAGCCCTACACGCCGCTGCAGCTCACCGGCCGCGACGTCTACATCCGCGAGGGCTGCTACAACTGCCACTCGCAGATGGTGCGGCCCTTCCGCGCCGAGGTCGAGCGCTACGGGCCGTACTCGGTCGCGGGCGAGTTCGTCTACGACCACCCGTTCCAGTGGGGCTCGAAGCGCACCGGGCCCGACCTGCACCGCGTCGGCGGACGCTACTCCGACGAATGGCACCGCCTGCACCTCGCCAACCCGCGCGATCTGGTGCCCGAGTCGAACATGCCGGCCTATCCGTGGCTCGCAGCCGCCCCGGCGAACGCCGCGGACATCGAGGCCAAGCTGCGCGCGCTGCGTCGGGTGGGGGTTCCCTATACGGAAGACCAGATCGCCGGCGCCAGGAAGGAGCTGCAGGGAAAAACCGAGATGGACGCCCTGATCGCCTACCTGCAGAACCTCGGCACCGCGGTGAAGAGATCGAAATGAAAAAGTCGCACTGACATGGAAACCATCCGCAGCCTGATGACGCTCGCCGCCTTTGCGACCTTTCTCGGCATCGTGTGGTGGGCCTACGCGCCGGCTCGCAAGTCCCGCTTCGACGACCAGGCACGCAGCATCCTGGAAGAAAGCGACGAATGAGCCAGTTCACTTCGGATTTCTGGGACGTCTACATCGCGGTGGTGAGCGTGGTGTCGATCGTCGCCTGCGCGGTGTTCCTCAGGATGCAGAGCGTGCGCAAGGTTTCGGCGAAGGTGGAAACCGGCGGCGCGAAAGCCACGACAGGCCACACCTGGGACGAGGACCTCGCCGAGTACAACAACCCGCTGCCGCGCTGGTGGAGCTGGCTGTTCTATGTCACCGTAATTTTTTCTTTGATTTATCTGGTCTTGTACCCCGGTCTAGGGAGCTGGCCGGGCACGCTCGGCTGGACGCAGGTCGGCCAGCTCGAGCAGGAAATCGCGCGCGCCGAGAGCCGCTTCGGCCCGACCTACGAGAAGTTCGCCGCCATGGACGTGAAGGAGCTCTCCGCCGACCCGCAGGCGCTCGCGGTCGGCGAGAAGCTGTTCCTCAACAACTGCGCGCAGTGCCACGCCTCCGACGCGCGCGGCTCGCGCGGCTTCCCCAGCCTCGCCGACATGGACTGGCTGTGGGGCGGCTCGCCCGAGGCGATCAGGGCTTCGATCACGGAGGGGCGGGTGGGGACGATGCCGGCGTGGGGCGAGGCGCTCGGCGAGCAGCGCGTCAAGGACCTCGCGCACTACGTGCTGTCGCTCTCGGGCGGAGCGCACGACAGCATCCGGGCGGCGCGCGGCCAGGAGGACTTCGCCAAGACCTGCGTCGCCTGCCACGGCGCCCAGGGCAAGGGCAACTCCGCGATGGGCGCCCCCGACCTCACCGACAAGGTCTGGCTGCACGGCGGCTCGGAGGAGCGCATCATCGAAACGATCAGCAAGGGCCGCGTCGACCAGATGCCGGCGCACAAGGACAAGCTCTCGAGCGCCAGGATCCAGCTGCTCACCGCCTACGTCTACTCGCTCTCGCGCGGCGGCGCGGCCATGCCACATCGCAAATGAGCGCCGGGCAGAGCCAACCGGCGCGCAGCCTCGAGCCGGTGAGCTCGCCCCTCGAAGCCAGCCTCTACGAAGTCCGCCGCAAGATCTACCCGCGGGCGGTGCACGGCTGGTTCGCCGCCTGGCGCTGGGCGGCGGTGTGGGCGACGCAGCTCGCCTTCTACGGCGGCGCCTGGCTCACCTGGAACGAGCGCCAGGCGATCCTGTTCGACATCGTGCACCGCAAGTTCTACCTGCTCGGCCTGGTGTTCTGGCCGCAGGACATCATCTACCTCACGGTGCTGCTGATCCTCGCCGCGCTCGCGCTGTTCCTGTTCACCGCCGCGGCCGGGCGGCTGTGGTGCGGCTACGCCTGCCCGCAGACCGTGTACACCGAGATCTTTCTGTGGATAGAGCGCGTCATCGAAGGCGACCGCAATGCCCGCATGAAGCTTGACCGGAAAAGCATCGGCTTGAAGAAGCTCGGCTTGAAGGGCGCGAAACATGCCGCGTGGATCGCCCTGTCGCTGTGGACCGGGTTCACCTTCGTCGGCTACGTCACCCCCATCCGGGAGCTGTGGGCCGAGGTCATGACCCTATCGACGGGCCCCTGGGAAACCTTCTGGATCGGGTTCTACGGCTTCGCCACCTACGGCAACGCCGGCTGGATGCGCGAGCAGGTGTGCAAGTACATGTGCCCGTACGCGCGCTTCCAGAGCGCGATGTTCGACAAGGACACGCTGATCATCACCTACGACGGCAAGCGCGGCGAACCCCGCGGCAAGGGCGCCGGCAAGGGCGACTGCGTCGACTGCGGCATCTGCGTGCAGGCCTGCCCGACCGGCATCGACATCCGCGACGGTCTGCAGTACGAGTGCATCGGCTGCGCCGCCTGCATCGACGGCTGCAACCAGGTGATGGACAAGCTCGCGCGCCCGCGCGGCCTGATCCGCTACTCGACCACGCACGCCATGGAGGGCAGGCCGACGCGGCTGCTGCGCCCGCGCGTGCTCGCCTATTCGATGATCCTGCTGGCGGTGCTCGGTGCGGCGCTCGCCAGCCTCTATCTGCGCGTGCCGCTCAAGGTGAACGTGATGCGCGACCGCGCCGCCATCGCGCGCGAGGTCGGCGACGAGATCGAGAACGTCTACCGCCTGCAGATCATGAACACCACCGAGCAGGAGCGCGTCTACGAGATCCGCGTGCGCGGGCTGGAGGACATCGAGATCGAGGGCGAGGATCGCGTGCACGTGGGCCCGGCCACGGCCCGCACGGTGCCGGTGAGGGTGCGCGTCGAGCGCGACGAGGTGGAGCCGGGAACCCATGCGATCGAGTTCCGGGTGCGCGCGCGCGGCGTCGCGGGCGAGAGCGTGCGCGAAAAGTCGGTGTTCATCGTGCCATGAGACCCTGGTACCGCGAGCCCTGGCCCTGGCTGCTGATGGCCGGCCCGGCCGCCGCGCTGCTCGCCGGGGCTGCGACGCTCTGGCTCGCGGTGGCGAGCGCCGACGGCCTGGTGGCCGACGACTACTACCGGCAGGGGCTCGCGATCAACAAGGTGCTGGCGCGCGAGGAGGCGGCGCGGCGCCTTGGTCTTTCTGCAAAGGTCGATCTCAAGGAAGGCCGGCTGGTGGTCATTCTTCATGGTCAGAAGCCCGAGGCGCTTCTCGTCCATCTCGCGCACGCGACGCGCGCCGGGCACGACCTGCGCCTGAGGCTCGCGCCTGCCGGCGCCGGCCTCTACCAGGCCGAGCTGCCGCCCCTGCCGGCGGGCCGCTGGCGCATCGTGGTCGAGGACCCGCGCTCGAGCTGGCGCATCGTGCAGGAGGCATCGTGAAAAAAGCGATCTGGATACTCTGGCCCTCGTTCGTGGTGGCGGGAATTGCCGAGGTGCTGTTCTTCACCGCGCTCGACCCGCAGGAGCTGGGCCTCAGCCGCCACGTGGCCTACACGGCGGGCTTTTTCCTGTTCTGGGCGTTCGCTGCGGCCTCGAGCGCTTTTACCTGCTTCCTGCAGCGCAGCGCGGCGGAGATCAACCGCTGCCCGCTGCCGGCGCAGGAGCGCCCGGTCGGCTGCCCGAAGCGGGAGGACCCGGATGCGGCCTGCTAGCCTGCTCATCGCCTTTTGCCTCGCTTCCGCGGCGTGGGCCCAGGACGTGGAGCGCGGGCGGCTGCTGTACGAGACGCATTGCGGCGGCTGCCACTACGAGCGCGTGCACGAGCGGCTGAAATCCGAGATCCGCGACCTGGCGGACCTGCGCGGCGCCGTCGCGCGCTGGGCGCCGCAGACGAAGCACCGCTTCACCCCCGAGGAGATCGAGGACGTGGTGCAGTACCTGAACGCCACGCACTACCGCCTGGGCAGCGCGACGGCGCGCGAGCAGCGCCGCGAAGGGCGTTGAAGCTCAGCTTCCTCGGCGCCGCCGGCGAAGTCACCGGCTCGTGCTACCTGGTCGATACCGGCGAGGTGAAGTTCCTCATCGACTGCGGCATGTTCCAGGGCGGACGCGCGGCCGACGCGAAGAACCGCCGCTTCGGCTTCGATCCGCGCGAGATCGCCTTCGTGCTGCTCTCGCACGCGCACATCGACCACTCGGGCCTGATCCCGCGCCTGGTCGCCATGGGCTTCTCCGGCGCCGTGTACGCGACCGCGCCGACCTGCGACCTGCTGGAGGTCATGCTGCCCGACAGCGGCTACCTGCAGGAGAAGGAGCTCGACTGGAGCGGCGACGCCCCGCTCTACACCATGGCGCAGGCGCGGCAGAGCCTGTCGCACCTGCTGCCGGTCGAGTACGACGCCGAGGTGCGCCCGCACGCCTCGGTGCGCTGCCGCTTCCGCGACGCCGGACATATCCTCGGTTCTTCCATCCTGGAAATCTGGCTGGGAAAAACCAAGCTCGTCTTCTCCGGCGACCTGGGCCAGCCCGGGCGACCGGTGGTCGCCGACCCGACGCCGATCGAGCACGCCGACGTGCTGCTCGTGGACTCGACCTACGGCAACCGCGACCACAAGAGCCTGGTGCAGACGCTCGACGAGCTCGCCTTCGCGCTCAACGACACGCTGGCGAGCCGCAAGGGCAACGTCGTCATCCCCGCGTTCGCCGTCGGGCGCACGCAGGAGCTGCTGCATCTGCTCGCCGACCTGCAGCGCGAGAAGCGCCTGCCGAGGATGAACGTGTTCGTGGACTCGCCGATGGCGCTCGCGGCCACGCGCATCACGCTCAAGTACGCGCGCCTGCCCAGGCTCGAGCGCGTCAGCTTCACCGAGGACGTGGAGGACTCCAAGCGCATCAACGCGGTGCGCTCGGGCGCGGTGATCATCTCGGCGAGCGGCATGTGCGAGGGCGGGCGCATCCGCCACCACCTGCGCTGCAACATCTCGCGCCCCGAGTGCGCGATCGTGTTCGTCGGCTTCCAGGCCGCCGGCACGCTCGGGCGGCGCATCGTCGACGGCGAGGACACGATTCGTCTCTTCGGGGAAAGCTATCCGGTCAGGGCAAGGGTGTTCACTATCGGCGGGCTCTCCGCGCACGCCGACCGCAGCGCGCTGCTCGGCTGGCTCGGCAAGCTGGCAAGGCCGCCGAAGCAGACCTGGGTGGTGCACGGCGAGCCGCTCGCCTCCCACGCGCTGCGCGACGCGATCCGCGCGCAGCTCGGATGGCGTGCCGAGGTGCCCGAAGCCGGCAGCACCACCGAGCTCGCCTAGCGCGAGCCGCACGTCGAGCCGGCGGAACGCCACCTCCTCGACCAGCTCCATCACCTCGGCAAGGCGCTCGCCGTACATGCCGAACACGAAGCGCCGGAAGGGCTCCGACTCGAGCATCAGCTCGTGGAACAGCGCCGGCGGGATGCTGAGCAGCGTCACGGGCTCCTCGGCGACGGCCTTCGCCGAGTAGTCCGCGTTGCCGAGCAGGCAGCCTCCCGACAGGATGCAGCCCTGGCCCGGCTCGACGCGGTAGAGCAGGATCTCGCGCCCGCCCGGCGTGCTCTTGGCGACGCGCACGCTGCCTTCCAGGACGAGCGGGAAGCCGCGGCAGGGCTGGCGCGCATCGAAAAGGACGCTGCCCGCGGGGAGGTGCAGCGGCGGCGATTCGGCGAGCAGGCGCTCGGCAAGGCGCGGCGGCACTTCCCGGAAGACCGGAAAACGCTCGGCGAGCAGGCGGCCCAGGGCTTGCTTGTCCACCGCGTCAGTTTGACATGGGTCAACGCTCGAACGGCCCCCCCTTCCACAATGGAACCCAGGTCACAGACTGCGGCGTGGGGTGCGGCTAGCTTTGCAGGCGTCACCTTACCCAGGAGATATGTGATGTCTGTCGAAAGAGTGGTCCGCATCTTCGCCGGCGCGAACCTGTTCCAGAGCGGCTTCACCGGCCTGTGCCCGCTGGCCTCCATGCTGAAGAGAACCCCATGGTTCAAGTCGCCTGCCCCGGCTGCCTGACCGCGAACCGCGTTCCCGCCGAGCGGCTGGGCGAGGACCAGTTCGACGCCTTCGTCGCGCGCACCGAGCTGCCCGTGATCGCGGATTTCTGGGCGCCGTGGTGCGGCCCCTGCCGCGCGATGGCGCCGCACTTCGAGCGCGCTGCCGCGCAGCTTCGGCAACAGGCACGATTTGTCAAAGTGAATACCGAGGAAGCGTCGAATCTCGCCGCGCGCATGGGCATCCGCGCCATTCCCACGCTGGTGCTGTTCAAGGGCGGGGCCGAGGTGAAGCGGGTCTCGGGGGCGCTCGACGCGGCCACCCTGGTGCAGTGGGCGGCGTGAAGCGCCTGGCGATCCTGCTTTTGGGCTTGCTCGCCGGTTGCGGGCAGGACGGGCCGTCGCAGCAGGCCGCCAGGGTGAATCAGGACTTGAAGACCGCCATCGTCGAGGTGCGCGAGCTCGAGCTCGCCTACACCGCGGAGGCGGTGGTCGAGGCGGTGCGCCAGTCGACGGTCTCGGCGCAGATCGCCGGGCGCATCGTCGATATCCGCTTCGACGTCGGCGACTACGTGAAGAAGGGCGAGGTGATCGTGCGCATCGACGAGCGCGCCGCGAGCCGCGCGCTCGAGGCGAGCGAGGCGCAGGTGCGCGAGGCGCAGGCGGCGCTCGGCAACGCGCGCGCGCACTACGAGCGCTCGAAGCAGCTGCTCGCGCAGAAGTTCATCAGCCAGGCGGCGCTCGACCAGGCCGAGGCCGCTTACCGCGCCGCGCAGGCGCGCGTGGGCGCGCTGCTCGCCGGCGCCGGGGCGGCCGCCACCGAGCGCAGCTTCGCCACCGTGCTCGCGCCCTACAGCGGCGTGGTCGCGGCGCGCCACGTCGAGCTGGGCGAGATGGCCACCCCGGGCCGCCCGCTCATGACCGGCTTCGATCCCGCCACGCTGCGCGTGGTCGCGACCGTGCCGCAGGCGCAGGTGGGCGCGATCCAGGCCGGCGGCAAGGCGCGCATCGAGCTGCCCTCGGCGGGGCGCTGGATCGAGGTCAAGCAGATCACCGTGGTGCCGGCGGCCGACCCGCGCACCCATACCACGCGCATCCGGCTCGAGCTGCCGGGCGAGGTGCGCGGCGTCTATCCCGGGGTCTACGCGCGCGCGCACTTCGTGGTCGGGACGGCGCCCAAGCTGCTCGTGCCGCGCGCCGCGGTGTTCCGCAGGAGCGAGCTCACCGCGGTCTATGTGCTGGGCGACGACAACCGGCCGCAGCTGCGCCAGGTGCGCCTCGGCGCCGCCGGCGACGAGCACGCGGTCGAGGTGCTCGCGGGCCTCAAGCCCGGCGAGCGCGTCGCGCTCGAGCCGCTCGAGGCCGGGATGGCCGGCCCGCCGGGCTGAGCCGTGGGCCTTTCCGGGCGCATCGCGCGCTTCTTCCAGGATTCGCAGCTCACGCCGCTGCTCGCGCTCCTCGCGCTGCTCCTCGGCCTGTTCGCCGTGGCCGTCACGCCGCGCGAGGAGGAGCCGCAGATCAACGTCACGATGGCGAACGTGCTGGTGCCCTTTCCCGGCGCCTCGGCGCAGGACGTCGAGGCGCTGGTCGCCGGCCCGGCCGAGCAGGTGCTCGCGCAGATGAGCGGCGTCGAGCACGTTTACTCGGTGTCGCGGCCCGGCATGGCGCTGCTCACCGTGCAGTTCGAGGTCGGCGTGCCGCGCACCGAGGCGCTGGTGCGCCTGTACAACACGGTCAACTCGAACCGCGACTGGCTCTCGAGCGAGCTCGGCGTGGGCGAGCCGCTGATCAAGCCCAAGGGGATCGACGACGTGCCGATCGTCGCCCTGACGCTCTGGAGCGAGGACCCGCAGCGCGGCGCGTTCGAGCTGGAGCGCGTCGCGCACGCGATGGAGGCGCAGTTGAAGCGCGTCCCCGGCACGCGCGAGGTGCAGACCCTCGGCGGGCCCGGGCGCGCGGTGCGCGTGCTGCTCGACGCCGACCGGCTGAACGCGCACGGGGTCTCCGCCGTCGAGGTGGGAAACGCCCTGCAGCTCGCCAACGTCTCCCTTCCCGCCGGCTCGGTGGTGCGCGAGAACCGCGAGGTGGTGGTGGAAACCGGCAACCATTTCGCCTCGGCGGCCGACATCGGCGCCGTGGTGGTCGGCGTCTTCGACGGCCGGCCGGTGCACGTGAGCGACATTGCGGCGGTGGTGGACGGCCCGCCGCAGCCGGAACGCTACCTGTGGACCGGCAGCGCCGCCGGCGAGCATCCCGCGGTGACGCTGCAGGTGACCAAGAAGCCGGGCGAGAACGCGGTCGAGGTGGCGCGCGGCGTGCTCGGCCGCGCCGCCGAGCTGCGCGGCACGCTGATCCCGCACGACGTGCGCGTCACGGTGACGCGCAACTACGGCGCCACGGCGAACGACAAGGCCGGGCAGCTCATCCTGAAGCTCCTGTTCGCCACGCTCTCGGTGGTGGCGCTGGTGTTCGCCGCGCTCGGGCGGCGCGAGGCGCTGATCGTGGGCGCGGCGGTGCTGCTCACGCTCGCCACGACGCTGTTCGCCTCCTGGGCCTGGGGGTTCACGCTCAACCGGGTGTCGCTGTTCGCGCTCATCTTCTCGATCGGCATCCTGGTCGACGACGCCATCGTGGTGGTCGAGAACATCCACCGCCGCATGGGCATGGAGGCGCGGCCGCTCGCCGAGATCATCCCGCTCGCGGTCGACGAGGTCGGCGGGCCGACCATCCTCGCCACCTTCACCGTGATCGCGGCGCTGCTGCCGATGGCGTTCGTGACCGGCCTGATGGGGCCGTACATGAGCCCGATCCCGATCAACGCCAGCCTCGGCATGCTGATCTCCCTCGCCATCGCCTTCACCGTGACGCCCTGGCTGGCATTGAAGCTCTTCAAGGCCAAGCATTCCGGGCAGCATGGAGAAAGATTGCAGAAATTCTTCGATCGCGTGCTCGGACCGCTGGTCAGGTCGGCGCGCAACCGCAGGCGGCTGCTCGCCGCCGTGCTCGCCCTGATCGCGGTCTCGGTCGCGCTGCCGGCGATGAAGCTGGTGGTGCTGAAGATGCTGCCCTTCGACAACAAGTCGGAGTTCCAGGTCGTGGTCGACATGCCGGCCGGCACGGCGCTCGAGGCGACCGCCGGGGTGCTGCACGAGCTGGGCGCGCACCTCGCCAGCGTGCCGGAGGTGACGCATTACCAGGCGCACGCCGGGCTCGCGGCGCCGATCAACTTCAACGGGCTGGTGCGCCAGTACTACCTGCGCGCCGGGCCGGAAATGGGCGACCTGCAGGTCAACCTGGTGGGCAAGGACGAGCGCCGGCGCAGCAGCCACGAGATCGCGCAGGCGGTGCGCCCGGCGCTCGAGCGCATTGCCGGCCGCTGGGGCGCCGAGATCAAGGTGGTGGAGGTGCCGCCCGGGCCGCCGGTGCTCGCGCCGATCGTCGCCGAGGTGTACGGGCCCGACGAGGCCGGGCGCATCCGCGCCGCCAAGCAGGTGCGCGCGGCGCTCGCCGCCACTCCCGGCATCGTGGACATCGACGATTCGGTGCAGGACCCGGCGCCGCGGCTGCAGCTCAAGGTCGACCAGGCCAAGGCCTCGCTGCTGGGCGTGGCGCGCCGCGACGTGGCCGAGACCATCCGCATGGGCCTCGCCGGCGCCGCGGTGACGCCGCTGCACGACGGCCAGTCGAAGTACGAGGTGGCGGTGCGCGTCGCGCTACCCGCGGAGCGCCAGGGCGAGGTCGCCGAGCTGCTCAAGCTCGCGGTGCGCACGCTCGGGGGCGCGCTGGTGCCGCTCTCGGAGCTGGTGACGCCGGTCGCCTCCGAGCGCGACCGGCCCCTCCACCACAAGGACCTTCTGCCGGTGGTGTACGTGCTCGCCGACCAGGCCGGGCGCATCGACAGCCCGCTCTACGGCATGTTCGCCGCGCGCGGCGCGCTTGCCGGGCTCGGCGAATACTTCATCCGCCAGCCCTCGGATCCCTACCGCCAGTACGCGCTCAAGTGGGACGGCGAGTGGCAGGTGACCTACGAGACCTTCCGCGACATGGGGCTTGCCTACGCGGTGGGCCTCGCGCTCATCTACCTGCTGGTGGTGGCGCAGTTCCGCTCGTACCTGGTGCCGCTGGTCATCATGGCGCCCATCCCGCTCACGCTCATCGGCGTCATGCCGGGGCACGCCCTGCTGGGGGCGAACTTCACCGCCACCTCGATGATCGGCATGATCGCGCTGGCCGGCATCATCGTGCGCAACTCCATCCTGCTGGTCGACTTCGTCAACCTCAAGCTCGCCGAGGGCATGGCGCTCGAGCAGGCGGTGATCGGCTCGGCGGCGGCGCGCGCCAAGCCGATCGCGCTCACGGCGCTCGCGGCGATGCTGGGCGCCGCCTTCATCCTCGACGACCCGATCTTCAACGGGCTCGCGATCTCGCTGCTGTTCGGCATCCTGGTGGCCACCGTGCTCACGCTGGTGGTCATCCCGATCCTCTACTACGTCAGCGTCCGAACCAGCGCCAGCGCGGGCCCGGCAGCCGCGCCGGGGCCGGCGGGGCCGGCGGCTTGAGCGCGGGCCGGCTCGCGGCGTAGACGGCGGCGAGCTCCCAGCAGCGCGCGGCCGCGTCGTGGCGCAGCACGAAGCGCCGGCCGTCGTCGACGCTGACCTCGAAGTAGCGGTGCGGAAGCTCGCTCCAGCGGTTGAGCACCGACACCACCGGCAGGCGGCGCCCGCCGAGGTGGAAGGCGCAGGGAATTTCTTCACCGCGCTGGCCGGAATTACAAAGGACGCTGATCTTCATCGCGCTCGCTCCTGTACTACCAGAGCAGCGAGCAATTCATCGGCCTGCGGCGCTGGTCCGTTTGACCTATCTCAATCCGCCGCCCGGCCGGCCGCCTAGACTGCGCTCATGACCGCCAAAGAACTGCTGTTCGGCCAGCCGGCGCACGCCAGGCTGGTCAAGGGCTTGAACATCCTCGCGGACGCGGTGCGGGTGACGCTCGGCCCCAAGGCGCGCACGGTGGTGCTCGAGCGTTCCTGGGGCGCGCCCACGGTGATCAACTCCGGCGTGATCGTGGCGAAGGAGATCGAGCTCGAGGACCACTTCGAGAACATGGGCGCCCAGATGGCGCGCGAAGTGGCCGCCAAGACCGCCGAGGTGGCGGGCGACGGCACGACCACCGCCACCATCCTCGCCGCCGGGATCGTCAACGAGGGCCTTAAGTACGTCGTCGCCGGCATGAACCCGATGGACCTGAAGCGCGGCATCGACGCGGCGGTCGAGGCGCTCACCGTCGAGCTCGGCAGGCTCGCCAAGCCCTGCACGACGCGCACCGAGATCGCCCAGGTGGCGTCGATCTCGGCCAACAACGACGCCTCGATCGGCGAGATGGTGGCCGAGGCGATGGAGAAGGTGGGCCGCGAGGGCGTGATCACGGTCGAGGACGGCAAGGGCCTCGCCAACGAGCTCGAGGTGGTCGAGGGCACGCAGTTCGACCGCGGCTACCTCTCGCCGTACTTCATCAACAACCCCGAGAAGCAGAGCGTGATGCTCGAGGACGTCTCGATCCTGCTGCACGACAGGAAGATCGCCTCGATCCGCGAGCTGCTGCCGCTGCTCGAGCACGTCGCGAAGAGCGGCAAGCCGCTGCTGGTGGTCGCCGAGGAAGTCGAGGGCGAGGCGCTCGCGACGCTGGTCGTGAACACGCTGCGCGGCGTGATCAAGGCCTGCGCGGTGAAGGCGCCGGGCTTCGGCGACCGCCGGAAGGCGATGCTCGAGGACCTGGCGGTGCTCACCGGCGGCAGGGTGGTCGCCGAAGAGGCCGGGCTCGCGCTCGAGAAAGCCGATCCCTCGGTGCTCGGGCACGCGAAGCGCGTCTCGATCGACAAGGACGACACCACCATCATCGGCGGGGGCGGCGATCCGAAGGCGATCGATGCGCGCGTGGCGCAGATCAAGCAGCAGGTCGAGGAAGCGACGAGCGACTACGACAAGGAGAAGCTGCAGGAGCGCGCGGCGAAGCTCGCCGGCGGGGTGGCGGTGATCCGCGTCGGCGCGGCGACCGAGACCGAGATGAAGGAGCGCAAGAGCCGCACCGACGACGCGTTGCACGCCACGCGCGCCGCGGTCGAGGAAGGCATCCTTCCCGGCGGCGGCGTCGCGCTATTGCGCGCACGAACCGGGTTGCGTGATCTCCATGGAAGCAATCCCGATCAGGACGCGGGCATCCGCATCGTGATGCGCGCGGTCGAGGAGCCGCTGCGCCAGATCGTGCGCAACGCCGGCGGCGAGCCTGCGGTGGTGCTGCAGCGCGTGATCGAGGGCGAGGGCGACTTCGGCTTCAACGCCGCGACCGGCGTCTACGGCGACATGGTGAAGATGGGCGTGCTCGACCCGCGCAAGGTGACTCGCGTGGGGCTGCAGAACGCGGCCTCGATCGCCGGCCTGATCCTCACCACCGACTGCATGATCGCGCAGATTCCGGAGAAGCCTCGCCCGCCCGCGCCGGCCGAAGACATGATGGCCTAGGCGTGCCCTGGACCGCAGCCCGCTATCCGGCCTCGATGAAGCGCCTTCCGGCGCGGGTGCGCGAGAAGGCGATCGAGATCGCCAACGCCCTGCTTGAAGAAGGATACGGCGAGGGCAAAGCGATTCGCATCGCTACCGCCAAGGCGAAACAATGGGCGGCGCGGCGCGCTACTTGATGAGCGTCACCGGCAGGCGCGTGAGGTGCACGACCTTGGTCGCCACCGAGCCCATGAGCAGGCCTCCCAGGGCCGACATGCCGTGCGTGCCCATCACGATGGCGTCGCAGCCGCTCGCTTCCGCGTGCGCGACCAGCGCCTGCGCGATCGGCCCGATCAAGATCTTCGAGGTGTAGGGAACGCCCGACTCTCGCACCAGCCGCTCGGCAGGCGCGAGCATCGCCTCTGCGTGCTCGCGCTGCAGCGCGGCCATCTTCTCCCGCGAGGCATAGACGGCGATCTCGCCGTAGACGATCGGCTCCTCGTGCGCGTAGGCGAGATGGATCGTGAGCGGCTTGACGAGCCGCGCGAGCTCGACGGCATGGCGAGCCGCGCGCAGCGAGTTCTCGGAGCCGTCGACCGGAACGAGGATGTTGCGCATCACCCCATGCTAGTGCCGGCGCGCGCGGCGTAATTGATCTGCCTCAACAGCCCGGCGACGGCCCCATCGAGCGCCGCGCCGCGGTTGAGGACCTGGTCGAGCGCCTGCGTGATCGGCATCCCGACCCGCAGACGCTCCGCCAGGACGCAGAGCGGCGCCACCGAGTGCACGCCTTCGGTCAGCGCCCGCCCGGGGCTCCTGCCTTCGCCCAGCGCGACCCCGAACGCGGTGTTGCGCGACTGCAGGCTGCTGGCGGTGAGCATCATGTCGCCGATGCCGGAGAGTCCGTAAAAGGTCTCGCGGCTCGCGCCGAGGGCGAGCCCGAGCCGGAGCGTTTCCGCCAGCCCCATGGTGACGAGCGTCGCGCGGGCGTTCTCGCCGAGCTTCCTGCCCGCGGCGATGCCGCTCGCGATGCCGATCGCGTTCTTCATCACGCCGCCGAGCGCCGCGCCGGTCAGGTCATGGGAGGGATGCACGCAGAAGCGCGGGTTCTGGATTTCGAGCGAGAGCTTTCGCGCCAGCTCGATATCGGCGCAGGCGAGCACGACTCCGCACGGCAGGCCGGCGGCGATCTCGCGCGCGAACGAGGGTCCGGACAGCACGGCGATGCGGGCCTGCGGCAGCGCTTCGGCGAGGACCTGCGGCATCAGCGCGCAGCTCTCCCGCTCGATGCCCTTGGCGCAGCTCACGACCGGCGTGCCGGCAGCGACGCAGGCCCGCATGCGCTGCGCCGTCTCGCGCATATGCTGCGCCGGCACGGCCATGAGGATGAAATCGCGCCCGGCCGCGGCGGCGGCGAGCTCGCCGCCCGCCGCGATGCCGCGCTCGAGCTGCACGCCCTGGAGGTAGAGCGGGTTGACGCGCTGCAGGTTGAGCGCGTCGAGGAGCTCCGGCTCGCGCGCCCAGAGCGCGACCTGGTGGCCCGACCGGCGCAGCACGCAGGCCATCGCGCTGCCGAAGGCGCCGGCGCCGATGATGCCTACGCGCGCCATGGCGCCATGGTGGCGGCTGCGCCCGGGCCGGCCATTGACGTACGTCAAAGCCGGCGCAGCCGCTTCGGCCACACTGAGCGCATACCTTTCGATGGGGAAGCGACGATGAGCTACAAGACCCTGGTCGTGCACCTGGACGCGGGCGCGCGCTGCGCCGAGCGGCTCGAGCTGGGCCTTGCGCTGGCGCAGCGCTTCGATGCGCACCTGGTCGGCGTGCTGGCGCTCGAGCCGGTGTGGATCCCCTCGTACGCCCGCGCCGAGGCGGGCGAGGCGGTGCTCGAGATGGAGCGGCAGCGCCGCGGCGACGCCGAGCGCGGCGCGCAGCGCCTGTTCCGCGAGGCCTGCGCGCGCCACGGCGCGGTCAAGGCCGAATGGCGCTTTTCGGCGCACGACCCGCTGCATGCCGTGCGGCTGAGCGCGCGCTACGCCGACCTGGTGCTGATCGGGCAGCCCGGGCCGGACGGGGAGGGACGCTTCGCCGAGGAGCTGCTGCTCTCGGCGGGCAGGCCGGTGCTGCTGGTGCCCTATGCCGGTCGCTTCCCCGACACCGGCCAGCGCGTGCTCGTCGCCTGGAACGCGAGCCGCGAAGCCGCGCGCGCCGTCACCGATGCGCTGCCGCTGCTTGAGCGCGCCAAGTCGGTCGAGGTGGTCGCCTTCGATCCCGACCGGAGCGGCGCCGACCACGGCGAGCTGCCCGGCGCGGACGTCGGCCTGTATCTCGCGCGCCACGGCGTGAAGGTCAGCGCGTCGCGGCAGGCGGGCGCCGGGCTCGACGTCGGCTCGCAGATCCTCTCGCGTGCCGCGGACAACGGCGCCGATCTGATCGTGATGGGAGCCTACGGGCATTCGCGCGCCCGCGAGCTGGTCCTGGGAGGCGCGACGCGCACGCTGCTCGAGTCGATGACCGCGCCGGTGCTGATGTCGCATTGAGGCGGCGATGGACCCACTCGGTCCGGCGAAGACGCTCGAGGTACGCGAGCCCTCGCTCGGGCTGCGCGCGACGCTGGTGATCGACAACGTGGCGCTCGGCCCGGCGATCGGGGGCCTGCGCATGGCGCCAGACGTCTCGGCCGAAGAATGCGCGCGCCTCGCGCGCGCCATGACGCTCAAGAACGCCGCCGCGGGCCTCGCCCACGGCGGCGGCAAATCGGTGCTGGCCGGCGACCCGCGCATGCCGCGCGCGGACAAGGAGCGCCTCATCCGGGCGTTCGCCCATGCGCTGCGCAACGAGTCCGATTACCTCTTCGGCCCCGACATGGGCACCGACGAGACCTGCATGGCCTGGATCAAGGACGAGATCGGCCGCGCGGTCGGGCTGCCCGCCGAGATCGGCGGCATCCCGCTCGACGAGCTGGGCGCGACCGGCTGGGGCCTCGCGCATTGCGCCGAGATCGCGGCCCCCGCCGCAGGATTCGCGCTCGAGGGCGCGCGCGTCGCGGTGCAGGGCTTCGGCGCGGTCGGCAGGCACGCCGCACGCTTTCTCGCGGCGAAGGGCGCGCGGCTGGTCGCCGCCTCCGACTCGCGCGGCACGGTGCAGGACCCGAACGGCCTGGACGTCGCGGCGCTCGCCGCGCTCAAGGCGGCGGGCAGGAGCGTCCTCGACTATCCGCGCGGCGAGAAGCGGACCTGCGAAGCGGTGCTCGACGCGGCCTGCGAGATCTGGATTCCCGCGGCGCGGCCCGACGTGGTGCGCGAGGAAAACGCCCCGCGGCTCAAGGCGAGGCTGGTGCTGCAGGGCGCCAACATCCCTTTCACCGCCGGCGCGGAAAAAGCGCTCGCCGCGCGCGGCGTGCTGGTGATCCCGGACTTCATCGCCAACGCCGGCGGGGTGATCTGCGCGGCGATGGAGTACCGCGGCGCCACCCGGGCCGCCGCCTTCGACGCCATCGCCGAGAAGATCCGCGCCAATACCGCGGCGCTGCTCGCCGAAGTGAAGGCGCGCGGCGCCCTGCCGCGCGAGGCCGCGGTCGCGCTTGCCGCGGCGCGCGTCATGAAGGCGGCGAGCTGGCGCCGGTTTGGCATCCTCTGAGCGCGGCGCGACGCTGTTCCTCTGCGGCGACGTGATGACCGGGCGCGGCATCGACCAGGTGCTGCCGCACCCGGGCGCGCCGCGCCTGTACGAGCCTTACATGGTGCGTCGTGACGAAGCGGAGCGATTGGTTGAAGGAGGTTCCGTTTCTCGCGGCACTGTTCCTGTGGGTGAGAGTCCCGCCCCGGTAGGTACTGGAACGCCGGGTAGCAGACCCCGGGCGCGCGGCGAG
>MERP01000036.1 GCA_001772055.1 Betaproteobacteria bacterium RIFCSPLOWO2_12_FULL_68_19 | reverse complement strand
CTGCTTCTTCACCAGCGCGCCCACGCCCAGGGCGTCGATCGCGTGCCAGGCGTTGGGCGCGAGCTGGATGCCGGCACCGATCTCGCCGAATTCCTGCGCCTGCTCGAGCACCACCGAGCGGAAGCCCTTGCGCGCCAGCGCGAGCGCGCAGGCAAGCCCGCCGATGCCGCCGCCGGCGATCACGACCGGTTTGGTGTTTCTTATACCCAAACCTGCAGCACGTAGTCGTACGCCGCCTGCGCGTTGGTCATGTCGACGCGCTGCAGCTTGATGCGGTAGCCGCCCCTGGTCTTCTTCAGGCGATGCGTATAGGCGCCGGCGTAATGGCGCACGTCGTCGCGGCGCAGCTCCATCATGTGGAAGCGCGAGCGCACCTGCACTTCATTTGTTGAAGATTTGACGATCACAACATTGGAAACGACGTGGTTGGTGCCCCAGAGCGGGCGCTGCGACCAGGCGTCGGGATGCAGCACGCGCCCCATGCGCACCCGCATCAGGTTCTTGTCCTCGGCGAAGATGGCGGGCATGCCCTCCCAGGTCCGGTGCGAGGGCTCGGGCGGCATCCAGTACACGCCGTCGTCGGTGAACAGATCGATCCACGCCTGCCACTGCTTGGAGTCGAGCAGCTCCGCCTGCCGGTAAAGGAACTGCTCGACCTCGTGTTGTGTTTTCACTTGCCGTTCCCCATGTAGCGCGCCCAGGCCTTCATCTGGTTGCGCATGGGGGCTTCCGAGGTGCCCATGCCCGGACCGCTCTCCACCACGCCGTCCTTCTCGATGTCGCGCCCGAAGTGGCGGGCGAAGCTCACCCAGTCGCCGCCGTCGGAGGACAGTCCCTGGTGGCACTTCCAGAAGTTCTCCAGGTCGTCGGCGTTGACCACGGTCGCCGGCGAGTTGACCAGGTTGTAGTAGGCGAGCGAGCGGCGGTAGATCGCCTCGGGCGCGCCCTTCAGGCGGAAGTGCCAGATCTCGGTGAGGGTGCGGTCGACGCCCAGCGGGCGCACCGCGCGCAGCTGCTGCAGCGGCGATTGCACCGAGAGGCCCGGGTAGATCAGCACGTGGTGGATGTTGACCCCGAGGATCTCCTCCATGCGCTTCTGGCCGTAGGCCTTGATGAGGGTTTTTTCATACTTCAGGGTATCTGGATCCTTCGGCCTGAGGCCCATGTAGCCGGTGAGGATGCAGTGTCCCTGGGGGTGGTTGATGGTCTGGAAGTTGTCCCACTTGTCGATGGTCACGGTCGCGAAGGCCGAGAGCATGTGGTAGGAGAGCGGCGCCTTTCCGGTCTTCTTCTCGATCATCTTCTCGACCTCGTGCGCGGCGCGCCCGGTCGACTGGTGCGTCACCGAGGGGTGCAGGGCGTCGAGCTGGTTCTCGAGGAAGATCTTCCAGTTCGAGTGCTGGATGATGCGGAAGCAGTTCGGCACGATCTCGACCTCGCCTTCGGGCGCGCGGTCGCACATGTCGTCGAAGGCCACCAGCGAGGCGCCCAGGAACTCCTTCAGCGTCGGCCCGTCCTTGGCGAGGCTCGCGAACACGAAGCCGCGGTAGCTCTCGACGCGCGCCGCGCGCTTCATGCTGCACTCCGGGTTGTCGCGGCCGTAGCGCGTGCCCTGGTAGCCCGATTCCATCATCGGGATGTTCCTGAGCCTGCCGTCGTGGTGGAAGGTCCAGGCGTGGTAGGAGCAGCGGAAGAACTCCCCGGTGTTGCCGTGCCGGTCGCCGCACATCATGTTGCCGCGGTGCGGGCAGCGGTTGTAGAGCACGTGCACCTTGCCCTCCGGGCCGCGCACCATGAGCATCGGCTGGCGGCCCAGCTGCACGGCGTAGTAGTCGCCGGCCTTCGGCACCTGGCTTTCGTGCCCGCAATAGATCCAGAGCGTCTCGTGGATGCGCTCCATCTCGCGCTCGAACACGCCGGCGTCGGTGTAGACCTCCTTGCGCACGCGGTCGGGCTCGACGAACTTCGAGAAATCCGGGATGCGTTCCTGCAGCATGGCGTCCTCCTTCGCTCGCAGCCGAAAAGGTATCATGGCTTGATGGCCCGCGAACCCACACGCCTGATCGTCGCCATTACCGGCGCGAGCGGCGCGATCTACGGCATCCGGCTGCTCGAGGCGCTGCGCAAGGCGCGCGGCGTCGAGGTGCACCTGATCCTCAGCCGCGGCGGCAAGCTGACCATCAGCGTCGAGACCGGCTGGAAGGTGAAGGACGTCGAGGCCATGGCCCACACGGTGCACAGCGACCAGGACCTCGCCGCCAGCATCTCCAGCGGCTCGTTTCGCACCGCGGGCATGATCGTCGCGCCGTGCTCGATCAAGACGCTCTCCGGCATCGTCAGCTCCTACGCCGACAACCTCGTGGTCCGCGCCGCCGACGTGGTGCTGAAGGAGGGCCGCAAGCTGGTGCTCATGCCGAGGGAGACGCCCCTGCATGCCGGGCATTGCCGCCTGCTGCTCCGGGCCGCGGAAATGGGCGCCGTCATCGCCCCGCCCATGCCCGCGTTCTACAACGCGCCGCGCAGCATGGACGATCTCATCAACCACAGCATCGGCCGCGTGCTCGATCTGTTCGGCATCGAGAGCGGGCTGGTCAAGCGCTGGAGCGGCCCCGGCAAGCCTGCCGGTAGAGTCCCTAAAGGCGAGGCCTGACCTCGGCGGCGAAAAGCTCCAGGGAGCGAAGCGCCGTCCGCGGCGGCAGGCCGCCGAAGGAAAACACGCACAGCAGGTAGTTCATGCCGCTTTCCTCGATCACCGCCTTCAGCTGCGCGGCGACGCTCGCGGGCGTGCCGGCGATCAGCCGCTGCACCGAGCGCTCGGCGAACGGGTCGAGCGGCAGCACGTCCGGCCGGCCGTGCTTGCGCGTCAGGTGGTGCATGTGGCTCTTCCACGTCTCGTAGGCCTCGACGCCGGCCTGGATCGCCTGCCTCTCGTCGTCCCCGATCACCAGATGCTGGGCTCTTGCCAGGAATGGAGAACAGACATGGGCGTTGTGCCGCCCCGCGTCTTGCCTGTGCTCGCTCCAGATCTCCCGGTACTGCGCGAAGCGCGCTCTCGCCTCGGCGTGGCTCGAGATGATCGCGGTGTGATAGCCGTGGCGCGCGGTGTACTCGATCGAGTCGCGGTTCGAGCTCGGGAACCACAGCGGCGGGTAGGGCTTCTGCACCGGCTTGTTGTAGAGCTCGACGTCATGTCCCCTGTACTTGACCACCCTGCTCGCGCAGGCTGCAAAGAAGAAGTCGAGCGTCTCCCGGTAGCGCCGGCGCGAGGCTTCGACGTCCTCGAGCCCGAAGATCAGCGACTCGAGCGGCGATACGCCGCGCCCCACGCCGAGCTCGAGCCGCCCGCCCGAGAGCTGGTCGAGCATGCATACCTCGTTGTAGAAGCGATAGGGGTCGTGCCAGGGCAGGCAGAAGGTAAGCGCTCCCAGGCGCAGCCGGCGGGTGCGCTGGATCATGGCCGAGAGCAGCAGCGCGGGGGAGGCGTTGATCGACAGCGGCGTGCCCTGGTGCTCGGCGAGCAGGTAGGCGTGGAAGCCCGCCTGGTCGGCCGCCTCGGCAAGCTCGAGCTTGTGCTCGAACACCTGCGCCGGCGCAAGCCGCTCGGAGTGCTCGACCCAGTCGAACAGGCCGAAGTTCATACGCCCAGGTAGCGGTGCCATAGGCCTCGATCGGCGTCGAGCTCGGCCGAGCCGCCCTGCCAGGCGACGCGCCCGCGCTCGATGATCGTGTGGCGGTCGGCGAGGCGCACCAGGCGCTCGATGTACTTGTCGATCACCAGGATCGTCTGCCCCGCGGCGCGCAGGCGCTCCAGGCACCTCCAGATCTCCTCGCGCACCAGCGGCGCGAGCCCTTCGGTCGCCTCGTCGAGGATCAGCAGGTGCGGATTGGTGACCAGCGCGCGGCCGATGGCGAGCATCTGCTGCTCGCCGCCGGAGAGCTGGTTTCCCATGTGATCGCGTCTTTTCCCCAAGTTCTCGAACAAGTCGAACACCTTGTCGGGCGTCCAGGGATCCTTGCGGCCGGCGCGGTTATCGGCGAAGGCGACGAGGTGCTCGCGCACGCTCAGGTTCGGGAAGATCTGGCGGCCCTCGGGCACGAGCGCGATGCCGGCGCGCGCGATGCGGTCGGGCGCCTCGCGCTCGATGCGCCGGCCGCGGAAGCTGATGGCGCCGGCGCGGGCGCGCGTGAGGCCCATGATCGAGCGCACGGTGGTGGTCTTGCCCATGCCGTTGCGGCCCAGCAGCGTCACGGCCTCGCCCTCGGAAATTTCCAGGGAAAGGCCGAAAAGCACCTGGCTCGCGCCGTAGGCGGTCTCGAGGCCCTCAACCCGCAGCAAGCTCGTCTCCCAGGTAGGCGCGCCTCACCTCGGCGTTGGCGCGGATCTCCTGCGGCGCGCCGCTCGCGATGACGCGGCCGCTCACCAGCACCGAGATGCGCTCGGCGAGGCGGAACACCGCGTCCATGTCGTGCTCGACCAGCAGCACCGTGACGCGCGCGCGGATGCGCTCGATGAGCGCGATGATGCGCTGCGACTCCTCGGGGCCCATCCCGGCCATCGGCTCGTCGAGCAGCACGAGCTTCGGGCGCGTGGCGAGCGCGAGGCCCACTTCCAGCGCGCGTTGCTCGCCGTGCGCCAGGTTTCCCGCCACGAGGTCCAGCCTGCGGGAAAGGCCCACTTCGTCGGCGATGGCACGGGCCTCGTCGAAGAGCGCCTTCTCGCCGGCCACCGGACGCCAGAACGAGAGGCTCGAGCCGCTCCTCGCCTGGACCGCGAGCGCCAGGTTGTCGAGCACGCTGAAGCGCCGGAAGATGCTGGTGATCTGGAAGCTGCGCGCGAGGCCGGCCTTGACGCGCGCGTGCTGCGGCAGGCGCGTCAGGTCCCTCCCCCGGAACAGGATCTCTCCCGCGTCCGCATCGAGGCTGCCCGAGACCTGCGCGATGATGGTGGTCTTGCCGGCGCCGTTGGGGCCGATCAGGGCGTGGATTTCCCCATCCTTCACTGCGAGATCGACCTGGTCGACGGCGAGGAGGCCGCCGAAGCGCTTGGTGAGCCCGCGCAGCTCAAGCACGGCGCCGCCCCGCGATCAGCCCGGCGATGCCCTGCGGCGCGTACAGCACGATTACGAGCAGCACCACCCCGACCGGAAGCTGCCAGTGCAGCGCGTACTGGCCGAGAGCCTCGCTGCCGGAGAGCGTCTCCTCGAGCGTGAGCAGCACCGCCGCGCCGATCGGCGCGCCCCAGAAGCGGCCCACGCCGCCCAGGATCACCATGATCATCAGCGTGCCCGACTGCACCCAGTGCAGCAGCCCCGGGCCGACGTAGCTCGACTGGTTGGCGATCAGGGCGCCGGCGAGGCCGGCGATCGCCCCCGAGATGACGAAGCAGGCGAGCTTGTAGCCGTACACCGGGTAGCCGGTCGCCGCGGCGCGCGTCTCGTTCTCGCGGATCGCCTCGATCACCCGGCCGAAGCGCGAATGCACGATGCGGTGCAGGAGGTAGAGCACCGCAGCGAGCAGGACCAGCACCACGTAGTACCAGGTGAGCTCGTCTCCCAGCTCCAGGCCGAAGCCGAGCGTCGAGCGCCCGGGCAGCGACAGGCCGTCGTCGCCGCCGTAGGCCTTCAGCGAGACGAACACGTAGTACATCATCTGCGCGAAGGCGAGCGTGATCATGATGAAGTACACCCCGCGCGTGCGCAGCGACAGCGCGCCGATCACGAGCGCCGCAGCCGCCGCCACGGCCACCGCCGCCGGCCACGCGATCCAGGCGCTGCGCAGGCCTTCGACGGCGAGGATGCCGGTGACGTAGGCGCCGGCGCCGAAGAACGCGGCGTGCCCGAAGCTCACCATGCCGCCGTAGCCGAGCACCAGGTTGAGGCTCGCCGCGGCCATGGCGTAGATCAGCACGCGCGCGCCGAAGCCGATATAGAAGGCTTGATCGAGGGCATTCATCACGAGAGGGAATGCGACGGCCAGACCCAGAACGAAGATCGTCTTTTTCATCCGCGCGCCGGGAACAGGCCTTGCGGCCGGAAGAACAGCACCGCCGCCATCAGCACGTAGATCATGATCGAGCTGAGCGAGGGCCCGAGGTTGGAGGCGACCTGCGGCGGAAAGAAGGCCGCGAAGAACATCGGCAGCAGCGCGCGGCCCATGGTGTCGACCAGCCCGACCAGCAGCGCGCCGACGAAAGCGCCGCGGATCGAGCCGATGCCCCCGATCACGATCACCACGAAGGCGAGGATCAGGATGTTCTCTCCCATGCCGACCTGCACCGCGAGGATCGGACCGAGCATCGCGCCGGCCAGCCCGCACAGCGCCGCGCCGATCGCGAACACCGCGGTGAACAGCCGCCGGATGTCGACCCCCATCGCGGTGGCCATCTCGCGGTTGGAGGCGCCGGCGCGCACCAGCATCCCGATCTTGGTTTTTGTGACCAACAAATACAGAAGCAGGGCAACGGCGGCTCCGACGGCGATGATGACCAGGCGGTAGGCGGCGTACTGCACGCCGCCGGGCAGCTCCACCGGCCCGGTGAGCCCGGCGGGCGCGTTGAGCAGGATCGGCTGCGAGCCCCAGATGAGGCGCACCACCTCGTTCGCGATCAGGATCAGCGCGAAGGTGGCGAGCACCTGGGAGAGGTGGTCGCGCTCGTACAGGCGCCGCAGGATCGTGACTTCGAGCGCCGCGCCGACCAGCGCCGTGGCGAGGAGCGCGAGCGGCAGCGCGACCCAGAACGACCCGGTCGCCTGCGCGAGCGCCGCCATCAGGTACGCGCCGATCATGTACAGCGAGCCGTGCGCGAGGTTGATCATGTCCATGATGCCGAACACCAGCGTCAGGCCCGCGGCGAGCAGGAACAGCATCAGGCCGAACTGCACGCCGTTCAGCGTCTGCTCGAGAAACAGGATGGCGGTCACGCAAATAAAAAAG
>MERP01000035.1 GCA_001772055.1 Betaproteobacteria bacterium RIFCSPLOWO2_12_FULL_68_19 | reverse complement strand
CGAGCGGGATGAACTTCGCGGCCGCCTCGATGCGGCGCTTGAGCGCTTCTTTGTCTTCCAAAGCGGGAATTTTTGAAGAAACCAAGCCGAGCACGACCTTCTTGCCCTTGGGCACGAAGCGCAGCGGCTCGAAGCCGCCGGCGCGCTCGGTGTCGTACTCGAGGAAGAAGGCGTCCACCTCGAGGCCGGTGAAGACGCGCTCGGCGACGAAGTCGGCGTAGGCGCCGCTCGCGAGCCAGGTGCTCTTGAAGTTGCCGCGGCAGGTGTGGATGGCAACGGTCATGTCGTCGGGCACCTCGCGGATGGCGGCGTTCACCGCGTCGGCGTACATGGCGGCGTCCTTCTTCGGGTCGTCGCCGAGCTTGCGGAACTGCTCCTGCACCTTGGGGTCGCCCCACATCGCGATGGTGGTGTCGTCGATCTGCAGGTAGCGGCAGCCGGCCTTGTACAGGTCGGCGATCTCCTCGCGGTAGGCCTTGGTGAGGTCGGCCCACAGATTGTCGACGTCAGGGTAGACCTTCTTCAGCGAAGCCCGGTCGGCGCGGGCGTGCAGCATCGCCGGCGAGGGCATGGTGAACTTGGGCGTGCCTTTCTTGACGACGCTCTTCAGGAACTGGAAGTGCGAGAGCATGCTCGGCTTCGAGCGCCGGATCTTGCCGTCGATCAGCATCATCGGCGGCTGCTCGGAGGTGCCCTTGAATTTCGCCTCGCCGTAGATGTCGCCGTGGGAGAGCTCGACGCCGTCGAAGCCGTGCAGGAAGTCGATGTGCCACCAGTCGCGACGGAACTCGCCGTCGGTGACCGACTGGATGCCCACGTCCTCCTGCAGCTTCACGACCTCGCGGATCGCCTTGTCCTCGGCCGCCTTGAGCTCGGCGGCGGCGGCCTTGCCCGCGCGCACTTTCTCGCGCAGCTCGTGCAGTTCGTGGGGGCGCAGCAGGCTGCCGACGTGGTCGGCCCGGAATGGCGGTTTCATCTGAGAACTCCTATGCCGCTTGCTTCAGCGCAAGCGCCTTGTCGGTCGTTTCCCACGTGAAGTCGGGGTCTTCGCGGCCGAAGTGGCCGTAGGCGGCGGTCTTCTCGTAGATCGGCCGCAGGAGATCGAGCATCTGGATGATGCCCTTGGGCCGCAGGTCGAAGTGCTTGAGCACCAGCGCCGAGAGCGCGTCGTCCGACATGCGGCCGGTGCCCTGGGTGGTGACCATGACGCTGGTGGGACGCGCCACGCCGATGGCGTAGGACAGCTGCACCAGGCACTTCGACGCCAGGCCCGCGGCGACGATGTTCTTCGCGACGTAACGAGCGGCATACGCCGCTGAACGGTCGACCTTTGAGGGGTCCTTGCCGGAGAAGGCGCCGCCGCCGTGCGGCGCCGAGCCGCCGTAGGTGTCGACGATGATCTTGCGCCCCGTGACGCCGCAATCGCCCTTCGGGCCGCCGATCTCGAACGCGCCGGTGGGATTGACCAGGTAGTTGATCTTGCCCTTGAGCATGGTCCTGGGCAGCACCGGCTTGATCACTTCCTCGGTGATCGCCTCGGCGAGCTTCTTGTGCTCGATGCCGCTCGCGTGCTGGGTGGAGAGCACCACGGTGTCGATCGCGTCGGGCTTGCCGTTCACGTAGCGCACCGTCACCTGCGACTTCGCGTCCGGGCGCAGCCACGGCAGGCGCCCGCTCTTGCGCAGCTCGGCCTGGCGCTCGACCAGGCGGTGCGAGAGGTAGATGGGCAGCGGCATCAGGCTCGGCGTCTCGTCGCAGGCGTAGCCGAACATCAGCCCCTGGTCGCCCGCGCCCTGCTCGAGGTCGAGGCCCTTGCCCTCGTCCACGCCCCGCGCGATGTCGGGCGACTGCTGGCCGTAGGCGATGAGGATGGTGCAGGTCGCGGCGTCGAAGCCGATCGCGGGATCGTTGTAGCCGATGCGCCGGATGGTGTTGCGCGCCACGGCGTCGTAGTTCACGCGCGCGTTGGTGGTGATCTCGCCGGCGAGCACCACCAGGTTGTCCTTGACCAGCGTCTCCGCCGCGACGCGCGAGGTCTTGTCCTGCTTTAGAATCGCGTCGAGCACTGCGTCGGAGATCTGGTCGGCGACCTTGTCCGGGTGCCCTTCGGATACCGATTCGGAAGTAAACAGAAAATCGCTCATTGCGTGCGTGTCTTCTCGAGAAGGCCGCAAGGATACCAAATCTTGCACCGCTTCCCCAGGTTCTTGCTACGGCTCGTCGCGCGCCTGCCTCTGCCGCTGCTGCATCGCGTGGGAAGCGTCCTCGGCTGGGCGGTGTATGGGATGTCGCCCACCTACCGGCGGCACCTGCGCGAGAACCTCGCGCAGGCCGGCTATGCAGACGCGCGCACGCGGCACGAGGCCATCGCCGCGGCCGGCCAGATGCTCACCGAGTTGCCTGCGCTCTGGTTCCGTGCGCACAGCAGCGTGGTCGCGCTGGTGAAGGAGGTCGAAGGGCTCGAGGCCGCGCTCGCCGCGCACGCGCAGGGCAGGCCGGTCGTGTTCCTCACACCGCACATGGGCTGCTTCGAGGTCGCCGCGCAGTACGCCGCCTCGCGCATGCCGATCACCGTCCTCTACCGGCCGCCGAAGATCGGCTGGCTCGAGCCGCTCATGCAGGAGGGCCGCGCGCGGCCCAACGTGCGGCTCGTGCCCGCCGACGTCTCGGGCGTGCGTGCGGTGCTCGCCGCGCTCAAGCGCGGCGAGGCCGCGGGCTTCCTGCCCGACCAGGTGCCCGGCGAAGGCGAGGGCGAATGGGCCGACTTCTTCGGCCGGCAGGCCTACACGATGACCCTCGCCGCGCGGCTCGCCGAGAGGGACGGGGTGCTGTGCTTCCTCGCCTGCGCGAAGCGCCTGCCGCACGGCGCGGGCTATGCAATCGTGCTGCGGCCGCTCCCCGAGATGCTGCCCGGCGAGCGCGCAACGCGGCGCGTCAACCGCGGGCTCGAAGCGCTGGTGCGCGAATGCCCCGGGCAGTACCTCTGGGGCTACAACCGCTACAAGACGCCCAAGGGCGCGAAGCCACAGTGACGCGCATCGTCTTTGCCTTGATGTGGCTGGTTCGCCTGCTGCCGATGCCGGCCATCGCGGCCACGGGCAACGCGCTCGGCTGGGCTCTGTTCTGGCTGATCCCGGAGCGGCGCAAGGTGACGCGCATCAACCTCGAGAAATGCTTCCCGCAGATGCCGCCGTCCGAGCGCGAGCGCCTCGCGCGCGCGAGCTTCCGCTCGTTCTGCCGCAGCTTCGTCGAGCGCGGGCTGCTGTGGTGGTCGAGCGAGCGGCGCCTGCGGCGCCTCGTGCGCGTCGAGGGCGCCGAGCACCTCGATGCGCTTGCCGGCCGGCCGGTGATCATCCTCGCGCCGCACTTCGTCGGCCTCGACGCCGGCGGCATCCGCCTTGCAATGGACCGCGCCTTGGCCTCGATGTACTCGCGCCAGAAGGACCCGGTATTCGACCGGCTGCTCTACGCCAAGCGCCTGCGCTTCGGCGGACAGCTCTTCGCGCGCCGCGATGAGCTGCGCCCGGCGGTGCGCGCGATCCGCTCGGGCGTGCCGTTCTACTACCTTCCGGACATGGACCTCGGCCGCTCCGGCTCGGTGTTCGTGCCCTTCTTCGGCGTCCCGGCCGCGACCATCACCGGCCTCTCGGACCTCGCGCGCCTCACCGGCGCGGCGATCGTGCCGTGCGTGACGCGCATGCTCCCGGGCGGCGGCGGATACGTGGCGCGCCTGTACCCGCCATGGCGCGATTTTCCGAGCGGCGATGCGGCGAGCGACGCGCGGCGCATGCTAGCCTTCATCGAGGAGCGCGTGCTCGAGATGCCCGAGCAGTATTTCTGGCTGCACAAGCGGTTCAAGACCCGCCCGGAAGGAGAAGCGAGGTTCTATTGAAGGCCGTGATCATCGGCGCCGGCCACATGGGGCGCTACCACGCCGACAAGCTCGCCGCCTGCAAGGGCGTGGAGCTCGCCGGGGTGGTCGACGCCGACCCCGCGCGCGCGGCGGAGCTCGCGAAGAAGCATGGTGTCAAGGTCTTTTCAGGCTATCAAGACATTCTTGGCAAGGCCGATGCCGCGATCGTTGCCGTGCCCACCGACCGCCACCATGAGGTCGCGGCCGCCTGCCTCGAGGCGGGCATGCACGTGCTGGTGGAGAAGCCGATCGCGACGAGCATCGAGGAGGCCGACGCGCTGATCGCGATCGCCGAGCGCCGCCGCGTCGTGCTGCAGGTCGGGCACGTCGAGCGCTACAGCAAGGCGTTCGCCGCGCTCGCCGCGCGCATGGACCGGCCGGTGTTCGTCGAAGCCGAGCGCCTCTCGGGCTTCAAGCAGCGCGGCGCCGAGGTCGACGTGGTGCTCGACCTGATGATCCACGACCTCGACCTCGCGGCGGCGCTGGCGCGCGCCGAGGTGCTCGAGGTGAGCGCCTGCGGCTTCCGCGTGCTGACCGGCGACATCGACATCGCCAACGCGCGCATCGAGTTCGCCAACGGCTGCGCCGCCAACCTCTCGGCGAGCCGCGTCAGCCAGTCCGCGGTGCGCAAGCTCCGCGTCTTCCAGAGCGACCTCTACGTCTCGGCCGATCTCCAGGCGGGGACCCTGCGCTACGTGCGCCAGTCCTCAGGCACGATCGAGCAGACCGAGGAGCACCATCAGGGCGGCGACGCGCTCGCGGCGCAGGCGGCGGCATTCGTCGCCGCGGCGCGCGGCGAGGCGCCGGTGCGCCTCGACGGCCGCGAGGGCAGGCGCGCGCTCGCGCTCGCGCTGGAGGTCGGACGCCTCGTCCGCGAACGGCTGGAGAGATTTGAATGAATACGAACCCCATTCCCATGATCGACCCGGCGGCGGAATACCGCTCGCTGAAACCCGAGATCGACGCCGCCGTCGGCCGCGTCCTCGCCTCCGGGCGCTACGTGCTCGGCCCCGAGGGCGAGGCGCTCGAGCGCCGCCTCGCCGCCTTCACCGGCGCGGCGCACGCCGTCGGCGTCAACTCCGGCACCGACGCGCTGCACCTCGCGCTGGTCGCCTGCGGCGTCGGCCCGGGCGACGAGGTGATCGTGCCGGCTTTCACCTTCTTCGCCACCGCCGAGGCGGTCTCGTACACGGGCGCCACCCCGGTCTTCGCCGACGTCGACGCGGCGACTTTCAACCTCGATCCCGCTTCCTTCAAGAAGAGCATCACGAAGAAGACCAAGGCCGTCATTGCCGTGCACCTTTTCGGCCAGTGCGCCGCGCTCGACGAGATCTCGCGCATCTGCAAAGAGAACAACCTCGTGCTCGTCGAAGACGTCGCGCAGGCGCTCGGCGCGGACTACGACGGCCGGCGCGCCGGGAGCTGGGGCGACTTCGGCTGCTTCTCGTTCTATCCGACCAAGAATCTCGCCGCCGCGGGCGATGCCGGCCTCATTACCACCAACGACAAGAAGCACGACGAAACCCTGCGGATGCTCCGCCATCACGGCAGCCGCAAGACCTATCTCCACGAGCGCGTGGGCTGGAACAGCCGGCTCGACGAGCTGCAGGCGGCGGTGCTGCGAGTCAAGCTCAGTCACCTCGATCGCTTCAACCAGGCAAGGCGGTCTATTGCGACCCGTTATCGACAGCGACTTGCCGGGGGAAATCTTGTCTTGCCTGCTGAGCACGGCCGCGGGACGCACGTCTACCACCAGTTCACCATCCGCAGCGCGCGGCGCGACGCGCTGCGCGAGGCGCTCGCGCGGGAATCGATCGCCGCGTCGGTCTTCTATCCGATCCCGCTGCACCGGCAGCCGGCGTACGAAGCGGCGAGCCGGGGCCTGAGCCTGCCCGTGTCCGAGAAGATCTCCGGCGAGGTCCTGTCGCTGCCGATCAATCCGCTGCTCGACGAGGCCTCCGTGGACCGCATCTGCCAGGTTCTCGCCGGGTGAAGCTCGCCTTCACCAAGACGCAGGGTGCGGGAAACGACTTCGTCGTGCTCGATTGCACCAAGAAGAAGTTTTCCCTTTCGAAAGAACAAATTCAAAGGCTCGCAGATCGCCACTTCGGCGTCGGCTGCGACCAGGTGCTGGTGGTCGAGCGCCCGGGCGGCGCGGGGGCGGACTTCCGCTACCGCATCTTCAACGCCGACGGCGGCGAGGTGGAGCAGTGCGGCAACGGCGCGCGCTGCTTCGTCAAGTTCGTGCACGCGAGGGGCCTTACCGCGAAGCGCGAGATCCGCGTCGAGACCCTCGGCGGGACGATCGTGCCGCGCCTGGAGCCCGACGGCGAGGTGAGCGTGGACATGGGTCAGCCGGCATTCGAGGGGGTTGAAAAGATCGACGTCGACGGGAAAGCGGTGGAGGTGGCCATCCTCTCGATGGGCAATCCCCATGCAGTGCAGATCGTGCCGGATGTCGCCGCTGCGCCGGTGACGACCCAGGGGCCGCGGCTCGAGCACCATCGCCGCTTCCCGAACCGGGTCAACGCCGGCTACGTGCAGGTGCTCGAGCGCCGGCGCATCGCGCTGCGCGTGTGGGAGCGCGGCGCGGGCGAGACGCTCTCGTGCGGCACCGGCGCCTGCGCCGCCGCGGTGTCGGGCATCGTGCGCGGCCTGCTCGACTCGCCGGTGCGGGTCGAGACGCGCGGCGGAGCGTTGACCATCTCTTGGGCCGGCGGCGACAATGCGGTGTGGATGAAGGGGCCCGCGCAGGCGGTTTTCGAGGGAACGATAGAACTACAAGAACCATAAGGCCACGATGAACGCAGACGACGTCGCCACCTACCTGCGCACCCATCCGCAGTTCTTCGAGAGGCACCCGGAGCTGCTCGAGACGATCCAGGTGCCGCACCCCTACGGCGGGCGCGCCATCCCGCTCGCCGAGCGCCAGACCGTGGCGCTACGCGAGAAGGCGAGGCTGCTCGAGGGCAAGCTCGGCGAGCTGATCCAGTTCGGCGAGGAGAACGACGCGATCAGCGAGAAGGTGCACCGCCTCGCGGTGGCGATCGCCGGCGCGCGCGACTTCCCCGCGCTCGCGCAGTCGCTCTACTTCCACCTGCGCGAGGACTTCGCCGTGCCGCACGTCGCCCTGCGCGTGTGGGGCAAGAGCGTGCCGGTCGACTTCGAGGAGGCCGCGGCGGTCGACGAGGCGCAGCGGCGCCACGCCGCCGCCCTGACCGCGCCGCAGTGCGGCGCGGCGGCGGGCAGTCCGTTCGCGCCCTGGTTCGGCGACGCCGCGGCGCAGCTGCGCTCGCTCGCCCTCGTGCCGCTCGGCCAGACCGCCGTGTTCGGCCTGCTCGCGCTGGGCAGCGAAGACCCGCAGCGCTTCTTCCCCGAGATGGGCACGGTCTACCTCAGACGCATCGGCGAGCTATGCGCGGCCGCAGTGACGGCGCGGCTCTAGCGCGCGAGTACCTCGACGCGCTCGAGCACCAGCGCCGGCTTTCCCCGGCGACGCTCGAGAACTACGCGCGGGCACTGCAAGTGCTCTTCGGTTTCATGAAGGGAGAATCACTCGAGTCTCTCGACGCGGCCCGGGCGCGCCGCTTCCTCGCGCTGCTGCACGCCAAGGGGCTCGCGCCGCGCACGCTCGCGCTCACGCTCTCGGCCTGGCGCGGCTGCTTCCGCTGGCTGGCGAAGCACCGCGACTGGCGCTCGAACCCCTTGCTCGGCATTCGCGCGCCGAAGGCCGCGCGGCCGCTGCCCAAGGCGCTGTCGGTCGAGGCGGCGCAGCGGCTGCTCGGGCCCGAGCGCGGCTCCGGGCCGCTGCTCGTCCAGGACCGGGCGATGTTCGAGCTGCTGTACTCCTCGGGCCTGCGCCTGGCGGAGCTGGTGGCACTCGACGCCGGCGACGGCCGGCTCGACCTGCGCGGCGGCGAGGTCACGGTCACGGGCAAGGGCTCCAAGTCGCGCACCGTCCCGGTGGGCGCAAAGGCGCGCGACGCCGTGCAGGCCTGGCTGTCGGTCCGCAGCCGGGTTTCGAAGGCGCACGAGAAGGCCCTGTTCGTGGGCGCGCGCGGCCGTCGCATCGCGCCCGCGGTGGTCAACGCCCGGCTCGCCGCCTGGGCGAAGCGCCGCGGCATGGCGCAGCGCGTGCACCCGCACATGCTGCGCCATTCCTTCGCTTCGCACCTGCTGCAGTCCTCGCAGGACCTGCGCGCGGTGCAGGAGATGCTCGGCCATGCCAGCATCTCGAGCACCCAGATCTACACCCACCTCGACTTCCAGGCGCTGGCGAAGGTCTACGATGCCGCGCACCCGCGCGCCAAGAAACGCTGAGCCGGCCCTGGTCCTGAAGGCGGGGCGCGAGCGCTCGCTCAGGCGCCGCCATCCATGGGTTTTCTCGGGGGCGGTGGCGCGCGTCACCGGCGCCCCCGGCCCCGGAGATACGGTCAGGCTTCTGGACGCAGCGGGAAACTTCGTCGCGCTGGCGGCTTACAGCCCGGCTTCGCAGATTCGTGCCCGGGTCTGGACCTTCGACGCCGAGGACACCATAGCGAAAGAGTTTCTCAGGGCACGACTGCAGCGCGCCTTGTCCCTCAGGGATGCACTCGGGACCGCAAAACACACCAATGCCTTGCGCCTGGTGCACGGCGAATCCGACGGCCTGCCCGGACTGATCGTCGATCGCTACGCCGACGTGCTGGTGGCGCAGTTCCTCGCCGCGGGCGTGGAGCGCTGGCGCGACGAGATCCTCGATTCTCTCGTCGAACTCACCGGCTGCGAGGCCGTTTACGAGCGCTCGGACGCCGAGGTGAGGAAGCTCGAGGAGCTTCCCGCGCGCACCGGCTTCGTGCGCGGCAACCGCGCCGCCTCGCGCTGCCCGATCATCGAGTACGGCCTGAACTTCCGCGTCGACGTCGAGCAGGGCCAGAAGACCGGCTTCTTCCTCGACCAGCGCGAGAACCGCCAGCGCGTGCGAGCGCTCGCCGCCGGGCGCGAGGTGCTCGACGGCTTCGCCTACACCGGCGGGTTCTCGATCGCGGCGCTCGCCGGCGGCGCGAAGCGCGTATACGCGATCGAATCTTCTGCCGACGCAATTCAGATCGCCAGGGAGAATCTGGCCGCCAACCCGCTCGATGCCTCGCGCGTGGAATTCCAGCAGGGCGACGTGTTCTCGCAGTTGAGGGTATTGAGGGATCGGGGTGCGAGCTTCGACCTGGTGGTGCTCGACCCGCCCAAGTTCGCCCCCACCGCGGCGCAGGCGAAGAACGCGGCGCGCGCCTACAAGGACATCAACCTGCTCGCCCTCAAGCTGCTCGCCCCGGGCGGGCTGCTCGCCACGTTTTCCTGCTCGGGGGGCGTGAGCGCCGCGCTGTTCCAGTCGATCGTCGCCGGCGCCGCGGTCGACGCCGGCGCGGAGGCGAAGATCGTGGAGCGCTTCGGCGCCGCCGCCGACCACCCGGTGGCGCTCGAATTCCCCGAAGGCGAGTACCTCAAGGGGCTGCTGGTCCTGAAGGGCTGATTACCGGCGGAACGGATCGGGCCGGCCGGCCAGGCTCTCGAGCCGCGCGATCTCCTCGTTGCTGTGGCCCTCCAGGCCCGCAGGCACGATCCGCTCGCCAGTGATGCGGCGGGCGACGTGGTTCTCGGCGCTGACCGCGATGCCCTCCATCATCGAGCCGCTCGCGCGCGAGTAGAGCTGCGTCGTGCCGAAGCAGGTGCAGGCATAGGTCTCGCCCGGCCCCGTTGCGACGTAGACGCCGGTTCCGCGGATGCCGATGGTCACGGTGTCGGCGACGACGCTGCGCCGCGGGCCGCGCGCGAAGGTGGCGCCGAGCGCCCCGGTGATGAGCCGCAGCGCCTCGATGAGGGTATCGCGGCCCGGAAAGCCGCGCAGCCGCAGCTCGCTGCCGGGGCGCAGGAAGTACGCGTCGCCGGCGAGCGTGAACCAGATCCGGCCGTCGCGGCCGGTGACGAGCCTCTGGCCGGCCTGGATCGCGGCATTGCGCCCGATCGGCCGGCCGTCGAGCAGGACCTCGCCGGAAAGCTCGTGGATCTCGGCCCACTGCGGGGCCCGCTGCGCGGCCGCAGGCAGCGGCAGCAGCGCCCCCGCCGCGACGAGCAGCCCATCCCGTACGAATTGCCTGCGTCTCATGCGCCCCGGTCGCAATCGGCTTGCACTCCTTACTATAATGCCGCCCTTCCAAGGAGTCCGCATGCAAGAGGCGAACATGGTGCCGGTCACGATCCTCACCGGCTTCCTGGGCAGCGGCAAGACCACGCTGCTCAACCGCATCCTCAAGGAGAGCCACGGCGGCCGCATCGCGGTGATCGAGAACGAGTTCGGCGAGGTGGGCGTGGACAACGAGATCATCGAGACCGGCGACGAGCAGATCGTCGAGATGAACAACGGCTGCATCTGCTGCACGGTGCGCGGCGACCTGATCCGCATCCTCGGCACGCTCAAGCACAAGCGCGACCAGGGCGCGCTCAGGTTCGACCGCGTGGTGATCGAGACCACCGGCATGGCCGACCCGGGGCCGGTGGCGCAGACCTTCTTCACCGACGAGGAGATCGGCAACTATTACCTGCTCGACTCGATCATCACCCTGGTCGACGCCAAGCACGCGTCCAGGCAACTCGACGAGTTTCATGAGGCGCAGGAGCAGGTGGGATTTGCCGACCGCATCCTGCTGTCGAAAACCGATCTCACCAATGAAGACGAAACGAAGACATTGGTGGAAAGATTGAAGCGGATGAACCCGCGCGCGCCGATCAAGGCGGTGAACTTCGGCAACGCGCCGCTCGAGGAAGTGCTCGACATCCGCGGCTTCAACCTGAACGCGATCCTCGAGCTCGAGCCGCAGTTCCTCACCGACGTGCAGCACCAGCACCACGACCAGGTCGAGTCGTTCGTGTTCCGCTCGCAGAAGCCCTTCAACGGCGACAAGCTCGAGCAGTTCCTTTCCGGCATGATCCAGGTGTACGGGCCCGACCTGCTGCGCTACAAGGGCGTGCTGTGGATGAAGGGCAACCCGCGGCGGGTGGTGTTCCAGGGCGTGCACATGATGATGGGCGGCGACCTCGGCAAGCCCTGGGCGAAGGGCGAGAAGAAGAGCTCGCTCCTGGTGTTCATCGGCAAGCAGCTGCCGAAGGACCTGTTCCTCGCCGGGCTGGAGGAGTGTCTCGCCAAGTAGCGCAATGATCTCCGTCCGAGGCCTCGCGCACCGCTACGCTTCAACCGAAGTGCTGCGAGTGCCCGAGTGGAGCGTCGCGCAGGGCGAGCGCTGGCTGGTGCTCGGTCCCTCGGGCTGCGGCAAGACGACGCTGCTGCACGCCCTCGCCGGCCTGATTCGCCCGAGCGAGGGCGCAGTCCGGGTAGCGGAAACAGACCTGAAGAAGCTCGACGGCGGCGACCTCGATCGCTGGCGCGGCGCCACGGTCGGGATCGTGCTGCAGGGGCTGCATCTCGTCGGGCACCTCAGCGTGCGCGACAACCTGCGCCTTGCGCAGTACATGGCGCACGCGCCGCAGGACGACGCGCGCGTCGCCGACGCGCTTGGCGCGCTCGGCGTCGCGGACAAGGCGGCGAGGCGGCCGGCCGATCTCTCGGAGGGCGAACGCCAGCGCGTGGCGATCGCGCGCGCGGTGGTGAACCGGCCGAAGCTGCTGCTCGCCGACGAGCCGACCGCGAATCTCGATGATCGCGCGGCTGCGCACGCCGCCGAGCTGCTGCTCGAGCAGGCCGAGCGCCATGGCGCGACGCTGGTAGTCGCCACCCACGACGCGCGCGTGAAGCAGAAGTTCGAGAAACGGCTGGATCTTTCGGCATGAACCTGGCGAGCCTGTCCTCGAGCTACCTGCGCGCGCGCCCGCTCAACACGGCGCTGAGCCTGATGCTGCTCGCGCTCGGCGTCGCGACCATCGTGCTGCTGGTGCTGGTGGTGAGCCAGCTCGAGGAGCGCATGAGCCGCGACGCGCGCGGCATCGACCTCGTGGTCGGCGCGAAGGGCAGCCCCATGCAGCTGATCCTCGCCGGCATCTACCACGCCGACGCGCCGACCGGGAATATTCCGTTGGCTGCAGTACAGGCATTCCAGAAGAACCGGCTCGTGAGAAAGGTCATTCCCCTGGCGCTCGGGGACGGCTGGAAGGGCTTTCGGATCGTCGGCGCGGGCCATGAGTATCTGGAGCACTACGGCGCGAAGCCTGCCATCGGCAGGCTGTGGGACGAACCGATGGAGGTGGTGCTCGGCGCCGAGGTCGCGGCGCGCACCGGCGTCGGGGTCGGCGCGCGCTTTGCCGGCGCGCACGGCATCACCGGGCAGGGCGAGGAGCACGGCGCGGCGCCTTACGACGTCGTCGGGGTGCTCGGGCGCACCGGCAGCGTGCTCGACCGGCTGGTGCTCACGAGCGTCGAGAGCGTCTGGCAGGTGCACGAGCAAGAGCACGGCCCCGAGGACAAAGCCGACCGCAAGGCGCTCGAAGAAGACCGCGAAGTGACGGTGCTTCTCCTGCAGTACGCGTCGCCGCTCGCCGCCGCGATGCTGCCGCGGCAGATCAATTCGCAAAGCGAGCTGCAGGCGGCTTCCCCGGCCTACGAGACGGCGCGGCTGTTCCGTATCGTCGGCGTAGGCGTCGAGGCGATGCGGGCGTTCGCGATCGTGCTGATCATCGCGGCGGGGCTCTCGGTGTTCATCGCGCTCTACACCGCGCTCGAGGAGCGCCGCTACGACCTTGCGGTCATGCGCACCCTCGGCGCCGCGCCGGGGCGGCTGTTCGGGCTGCTGATCATGGAGGGAGTGGTGCTCGCCGCGCTCGGGACCCTCATCGGCCTCGCGCTCGGCCATGCCCTCGCCGCCACGCTCGGCGCCTGGCTCGAGTCGCAGCAGCAATACCCGGTCACTGGCCTCGCGTGGCGCGCGGAGGAGCTTTGGCTCGCCGCGGTTGCCCTCGGGGTGGGCCTGATCGCGGCGCTGCTTCCCGCCTGGCGTGCCTACCGGACCGACGTTTCACGTACCCTTGCGCGAGGCTAAGATTGCAAAGGGCTCGGAATCGGCAAATACTGCGGCATGAAGCACGGCCATTGAGGGAGAAGTCATGTTTGCGCGCGCACTGATCCTCGCTTTTGCGCTTGCGCTGCCTGCGCAGGCCCAGGACCAGAACAAACTTGGCGAGCATGTGCCGCCCCCGGGCGTCGACCCGGCAATGTTCAAGCCGCTCGCCGAGCGCAAGGATGTGTTGTCCTGGAAGCTGCTCGCGCAGGTCGAGCTGGTGAAGCTCAAGGACCGCTACGTGCCTCAATTCTCGGGCAACGTTGCGGCGCTCGACCAGAAGGAAGTCAAGGTGCAGGGCTTCATGCTGCCGCTGCAGACCGGCGCCCAGCAGACCCACTTCGTGCTTTCGGCAATGCCCCAGACATGCTCGTTTTGCCTGCCTGGCGGGCCGGAGCAGCTGGTCGAGGTCAAGGCGAAGAAGCCGGTGAGATACGGCTTCGAGCCGGTGGTCGTGACCGGCAAGCTCTCGATCCTGAAGGAAGACCCCACGGGCGTCTATTACCGCCTGACCGACGCCGTCCAGTCGCAGTGAGGTGCTGGCCCGTCTAGCGCGGGTCTTTCTAGCTGTCGCGCTGCTTGCTGGCTGGGATTGCAATTCCGCTGTCCCGGCCCCATCTTTGCTTCTTCGCTCCGGTATCCCCGCATGGAACAACTCCACGGCACCACTATTCTCTCCGTGCGCCGCGGCTCGAGCGTCGCGCTGGGCGGCGACGGCCAGGTGACGCTCGGCCAGGTGGTCCTCAAGGGCGGCGCGAAGAAAGTGAGGCGCCTCTACCAGGACCGAATCCTCGCCGGCTTCGCCGGCGGCACCGCGGACGCCTTCACGCTGTTCGAGCGCTTCGAGGCGAAGCTCGACAAGCACCAGGGCAACCTGATGCGCTCCGCGGTCGAGCTCGCCAAGGACTGGCGCACCGACCGCATCCTGCGGCGTCTCGAGGCGATGCTCGCGGTCGCCGACCGCGAGCGCTCGCTCATCATCACCGGCATGGGCGACGTGGTCGAGCCCGAGCTCGGCATCGTCGCCATCGGCTCGGGCGGCCCCTATGCGCAGGCGGCGGCGCGGGCATTGCTCGAAAGCACGTCTTTCTCTCCAAAAGAGATTGTTGACAAAGCCTTGGCGATCGCGGCCGACATCTGCATCTATACGAACCATCAGCGCACGATCGAGGTGCTGGAATGAGCGGCATGACGCCGCAGGAGATCGTGCACGAGCTCGACAAGTACATCGTCGGGCAGTCGAGAGCGAAGCGCGCGGTGGCGATCGCGCTCAGGAACCGCTGGCGCCGGCTGCAGGTGGCCGAGCCGCTGCGCCAGGAGATCACGCCCAAGAACATCCTGATGATCGGCCCCACGGGCGTGGGCAAGACCGAGATCGCGCGGCGCCTGGCGCGGCTCGCGGAGGCGCCCTTCATCAAGGTCGAGGCGACCAAGTTCACCGAGGTCGGCTACGTCGGGCGCGACGTCGACAGCATCGTGCGCGACCTGGTCGAGATCAGCGTCAAGCAGACGCGCGAGCAGGCGATGCGCCTGGTGCGCACCCGCGCGCAGGACGCGGCGGAGGACAGGATTCTCGACGTGCTGGTGGGGATCAAGGCCGCCGACGCGGAGAGCCCCACGCGCCAGAGCTTTCGCAAGAAGCTGCGCGAGGGCGCGCTCGACGACAAGGAAATCGAGATCGAGGTGTCGGCGAGCTCCCCGCAGATGGAGATCCTCGCTCCGCCCGGGATGGAGGAGCTCACCTCGCAGATCCAGGGCATGCTATCCAACCTCGGCGGCGGCCGGCGGCGCCTGCGGCGCATGAAGATCCGCGAGGCGGCGCAGCTCATCAGCGACGAGGAGGCGGCGCGCCTGGTGAACGACGAGGAGCTGAAGAGCCGCGCGCTCGCCAACGCCGAGCAGAACGGCATCGTCTTCCTCGACGAGATCGACAAGATCACGAGCCGCGCCGAGGTGGCGGGCGCCGACGTGTCGCGCCAGGGCGTGCAGCGCGACCTGCTGCCGCTGGTGGAGGGCACGACCGTCTCGACGCGCTACGGCATGGTGAAGACCGACCACGTGCTGTTCATCGCCTCGGGCGCCTTCCACCTCGCCAAGCCCGCCGACCTGATCCCCGAGCTGCAGGGGCGCTTTCCGATCCGCGTCGAGCTCGACTCGCTCTCGGTCGAGGACTTCGAGCGCATCCTGGTCGGCACCGACGCGAGCCAGGTGAAGCAGTACCAGGCGCTGCTCGCCACCGAGGGGCTGCAGATCGAGTTCCGGCCGGAGGCGATCCGGCGCCTCGCCGAGATCGCCTTCCAGGTGAACGAGCGCACCGAGAACATCGGGGCGCGGCGGCTCTACACGGTGCTGGAGAAGCTGCTCGAGGAGATCTCGTTCGAGGCCGGCAAGCGCGGCCCGGGCGCCGTGACCATCGATGCCGCCTACGTCGACGCGCGGCTGGGCGAGCTCGCTAGCAACGAGGACCTGGCGCGCTACGTTCTTTGAGCTCGGCTTCCAGGCAGGCCCGGCACAGGCAGCCGCGGCCGGGCACGGGGGTCAGGGCAGGCAAGTCGGCGCACCAGCAGCGCGCCTCGTCCTTGCCGCAGGGAAAGGCGGCGCCGCACACGGCGCATCGCTCAGAAGTTTCCTGATTCAAGTTTTTTTACTGCCCTTCGGAGGAATTCCATCTGCCGCTTGAAGTTCGTGCAGCCGTCGCAGATCGCGAGATGCACGCGCAGCCGCACCCGCTCGGCAAGACCGAGGCGGCGGTCGAGGCCCTGGGAGACCAGGTGCGAGACTTCCTTGCAGGACGGAAAAATCATTTCTGGAACCAGTTCGCTTGCAGGCATTCGCGCAGCGCGGCGCGCGCGCGGTAAAGCAGTACCCAGCAATGCGTCGCCGTGACGCCCAGTTCCTTACAGATGTCGGCGGTCTCGAAGCCGAGGTGCTCGCGCATCATGAACGCTTGCGCGGTCTTGGCCGGCAGGCGCTCCAGGCAGCGCTCGAGCACCGCGAAGAACTGGCTCTGCTCGAGCGAGGCGTCGGGGTCGGGCCATGCCGAGGGCGGGTCGACCCAATGGCCGCTCCGGTCGAACGACGCCGACTCCAGGTCGGAAGTGTCCGGATCCGGCGCCGGGGCCTCCCGGCTCGCGCGCCGGATGGCGTCGATGATCTTGTGCTTGAGGATGCCGGTGAGCCAGGTGCGCAGGTTCGAGCGTCCGGCGAACGCCGCCTCGCCCGCGAGGGCGGCGAGCAGCGTCTCCTGCACCGCGTCCTCGGCGGCATGCCGGTCGCGGAGCTGCCGGCTCGCATAGCGCAGCAGGTAGGCGCGCTCCGCTTCGACGCGGCTGCGAAAGTCCTCCATGGCGTCGCGGATTTTACAGGGGGCTCTTGAAAGCGCCGCCGGCGTCCCCACATCCAAGCTACAGAACATAGGAGACGCACATGGCACAACTGACCCGATTCGACCCGTTCAATGACCTGGTCGACGATCTCTTCAAGGGCTTCTTCGTCCGCCCGGTGGCCTATGAAGGCCGCGGCGACGTGGTTGCCCCGCGCATGAAGGTGGACGTGGCCGAGAAGAACGGCGCCTACACCGTCACGGCCGAGCTGCCCGGCGTCAAGAAAGAGGACATCCAGGTGACGATCGACGGCGCGCAGGTGACCCTGGCCGCCGAAGTGAAGCGCGAGAAGGAAGTGAAGCAGGACGAGCGCGTGCTCCACACCGAGCGCGTGTTCGGAAGCGCGACGCGCAGCTTCACGCTGCCGCAGGAGGTCGACGAAGCCAA
>MERP01000034.1 GCA_001772055.1 Betaproteobacteria bacterium RIFCSPLOWO2_12_FULL_68_19 | reverse complement strand
CGCCTCTCGGGCTGCCCGACGCTCACCGTCAAGGACAACCCCGACCCGTTGCGCCGCGACCCGGTGGCCACCGTGATCGACGGCTGCGTCGGCTGCGGTCTGTGCGGCGAGAACGCCCATGCGGCGGTGCTTTGTCCGTCCTTCTACCGCGCCGAGGTGATCCAGAACCCGGGGCTCCTCGACCGGGTGCTCTTCAACCTGAGGAAATTTCTCGTATGAGCTTGCCGGAACGCCCGATCACCATTCTCATCGCCGCGCTGGGCGGCGAAGGCGGCGGCGTGATGGCCGACTGGCTGATGGAGGCCGCGACCGCGGCCGGCTATCCCGCCCAGGCGACCTCCATCCCGGGGGTCGCGCAGCGCACCGGCGCGACCACGTACTACCTGGAGATTTTCCCGGCGCTCAGAAGCGCACTGGAGGGAAAGGAACCCGTGCTCTCCCTCACGCCGAGCCCGGGGAACGTCGACGTCATGGTGGCTTCCGAGCTGGTGGAGGCGGGCCGCGCGATGCAGAACGGCTTCGTCAGCCCCGAGCGCACCACCCTCATCGCCTCGACCCACCGCATCTACGCCACGGTCGAGAAGATGCAGATGGCCGACGGCCGCTTCGAGAGCAACCGCGTGATCGAGGCCGCCGGGCAGCTCGCGAGGCACGCGGTGCTGTTCGACATGCGCAAGCTCGCGCAGGAGAGCGGCACCGTGATCAACGCGGTGCTGTTCGGCGCCATGGCGGGAAGCGGCGTGCTGCCGCTCGCGCGCGAGGCCTGCGAGCAGGCGATCCGCCACGGCGGGCGCGGCGCGGAAGCGAGCCTGCGCGGCTTCGCCGCGGGCTTCGACATCGCCGCCGGCACGCGCAAGGCGCCCGCGCCGGCGGCGCCGCCCGCGCGCGCCACGGAACTGCAAGAGATTCTCCGGCTGGGAAAGCAGCGGCTCGAGGATTACCAGGGCGCCCCCTACGCCGCGCTGTACGAGCAGCGCCTGAAGCCCTTCCTCGCGGGCGACGCGCAGCTCGCCGCGGAAGTCGCGCGCCTGCTCGCGGTGTGGATGAGCTTCGAGGACATCATCCGCGTCGCCGACCTCAAGACGCGAAGCTCCCGTTTTCAAAGAATTCGCAAGGAAGTGGGAGCAAACAGCGGCGAGCCGGTGGTGGTAATCGACTACCTCAAGCCTGGAATCGAGGAGCTTGCGTCCATCCTTCCCTATTTCCTCGGCAGGAGGCTCGTCTCCTGGGCCGAGCGGCGCGGCAAGCTCGACGCCTACAACGTCGGCATGCACGTCAAGACCTCCGGCGTGCTCGGCTACCTGATGGTGCGCTCGCTCGCCTGGCTGCGCCCGCTGCGGCCGCTCAGCTACCGCTACCGCGAGGAGCAGCAGCTGATCGAGCGCTGGCTCGGCCACGTCGCCGAGGCGGCCAGGCGCGACACCGGCCTCGCGCTCGAGATCGCGGCATGCGCCAACCTGGTCAAGGGCTACGGCGAGACCCACCGCCGCGGCAAGGGCAACTTCCTCGCCATCATGGACGCGCTGGTGGAAAACCCGGCCACCGCCGAGGCGCGCGAGCAGGCAAGCGCGATCCGCAAGGCGCGCGAGGCGGCGCTCGCCGACCCCGAAGGCAAGGCGCTCGGTTCGACCCTGGGCAAGCCGGTCGTCTGGCTCAAGCCGCTCGGGCGCACGTAGAATCGCCCTTTTGACGCCAGAGCCCATGGCCAGCATTCCCCAACCCGCGATCGGCAAGGCGCGCCAGGAGCTGTACCGGCGCATGGACAAGGACAACCTCGCCCCGCTTTGGGAAGTGCTGCACAACCTGATCCCGAACGAGCCGAGCACGCCTTGCAGGCCGGCGCTGTGGAAGTACCGCGACGCGCGCCCCTACCTGATGGAAGCGGGCAAGCTGATCAGCGCAAGAGAGGCGATCCGCCGCGTGCTGATCCTCGAGAACCCGGGGATGCGCGGAGAGTCGTGCATCACGCAGAGCCTGTACGCGGGGCTGCAGCTCATCCTGCCGGGCGAGATCGCGCCCAGCCACCGCCACTCGCAGTCGGCGCTGCGCTTCATCGTCGAGGGCGCCGGCGCGTACACCGCGGTCGACGGCGAGCGCACGGTGATGCACCCGGGCGATTTCATCATCACCCCGTCGTGGACCTGGCACGACCACGGCAATCCCGGCGCCGAGCCGGTGGTGTGGATGGACGGCCTGGACATCCGCATCGTCCAGACCTTCGGCGCGCAGTTCCACGAGCCTTTCCCGGAGGAAGTCCAGCCGGTGGCGCGCAGCGAGGGCGCCTCGGCGGCGCGCTTCGGCAACAACCTCCTGCCGCTCGGCGCTACGGCGCCGTTCGGCAGGACCTCCCCGATCTTCAATTACCCGTACGCGCGCAGCCGCGAGTCGCTCGCGAAGCTCGCGCAGGACCAGGATCCGGACCCCTGCCACGGCTGGAAAATGCAGTTCCTGAACCCGCTCACCGGCGGGCACGCGATGCCGACCATCGCGGCCTTCATCCAGCTGCTGCCCAAAGGCTTCAGCGGCGAGCCCTGTCGTTCGACCGACGGCACCATATTTTCCGTCGTGGAAGGTGCGGGATCCGCACTGGTCGGCGCAGAGAGATTCGAGCTCGAGCCGCGCGACACCTTCGTCGTGCCCTCGTGGGCACCGCTGCGCCTCGAGGCGCGCGGCGAGACGGTGCTGTTTTCCTTTTCGGACCGCCCCTGCCAGGAGGCGCTCGGCCTGTGGAGAGAAAAGCGGGGATGAAATGAACGCGCCGGACAGCAGCTTCCTCAGCAGGGAGTACAACAACCGCGAGCTGGTGCCGGACCACCCGCAGTACCTCGCGCGGTGGACCGAGGCCTCGCTGCGCGCGCGCAGCACCATGACCTGCTACCTCGACCGGCGCTACGGCGACATGCCCGGCGAGACGATCGACATCTTCCCGGCGCGCAAGGGCGACGGCAGCTGCATGATGTTCATCCACGGCGGCTACTGGCGCGCGCTCGACAAGAAGGACTGCTCGTTCCTCGCGCCGGCCTGGGTCGACGCGGGCGTGTCGCTCGCCGTGGTCAACTATGACCTCTGCCCGAAGGTTGGCATGGACGAGATCGTGCGCCAGATGCTGCGCGCAAGCCGCTGGCTGTGGCTGCACGCCGAGGACTACGGCATGGACCAGGACCGGCTCTACGTTTCCGGCCATTCCGCCGGAGGCCACCTCGCCGCCATGCTGATGTGCGCGCTCTGGCCGCTGTTCGATGCGCGCCTGCCGAAGGACCTGTGGAAGGGCGGCCTCGCCGTGAGCGGCTTGTACGACCTGCGGCCGCTGCAGTACGTCGATTTCCTGCAGCCCGACCTGCGCCTCGACGAGGCGCTCGCGCTCAGGCTCTCGCCCGCCTTCATGCCGCCGGCCACCCGCGCGCCGGTGATGACCTGCGTGGGCGGCGACGAGTCGAGCGAGTTCCACCGCCAGAACGCGCTGCTCGGCGAGCGCTGGCGATCGGCCCTCGCCGGCGACATCGCCATGCCCGGCCGCAACCACTTCTCGGTGCTCGACGGCCTGGCCGAGCAGCCGAGCGCGCTGTTCCAGGGCGCGCGCCGCCTGATGAGGCTCGACAAGTGAGGCAATACCTCGAGCCGGGGCGCTACATCGACAGCGCGCACGCCGCAGTTGTTTCTTTCTCGAAAAGAAGCGCTTCAGGCAAGGACGAGCGGGAACGCGCCGTGTCGCTCTACTACGCCGTGCGAGACGGGGTCGCGTACAACCCGTTCCTCGATTTTTCCGACGCGGGCGTGTACCGGGCGTCGGCGGTGCTGGAAGCGAGCCAGGGCTTCTGCGTCGGCAAGGCGGCGCTGCTCGCCGCCTGCGCACGCGCGGCGGGCATCCCGGCGCGCGTGGGCTTCGCCGACGTCAAGAACCACCTCACCTCGCCGCGCCTTGCCGAGACCATGGGCAGCGACCTGTTCGTCTACCACGGTTACACCGAGCTCCACCTCGAAGGCAAGTGGGTGAAGGCGACGCCCGCCTTCAACCTCTCGCTGTGCACGCGCTTTCGCGTCAAGCCGCTCGAGTTCGACGGCCGGGAGGATTCGATCTTTCACCCCTTCGACCAGGACAACCGCCGCCACATGGAATACCTGCGCGATCGCGGCGTGCACGCCGACGTCCCGGTCGAGGAAATCCAGACCGCCTTCCGCGAGACCTATCCGAAGTTCTACCGCCTGGGCGCAGCCGCGACGAAAGAGACGTTCACCCCGGGCTGATGTTTCGGGTTTCAACCTAGTGCGGGCGTAGTGCGGGCGCTGCTCGAGCAGAGCTTCCGCGCCGCCGTGGCGGCGGCCGACCCGCTGCAGATCGTCGCCCCGCACCTGCCGCCGCGGCCCAAGGGACGCATCTTCGTCGCCGCCGCCGGCAAGGCAGCCGCGTCGATGGCTCTTGCCGTTGAAAAAAGCCTGCCTTCGGGAGTCGAAGGCATAGCGATCACGCGCTACGGCCACGGCCTGCCGACGCGCAAGATCCGCGTCGTCGAGGCCGGCCACCCGGTGCCCGACGAGGCGGGCGAATCCGCCGCGAGAGCCATTCTCGAAAAAGCCAGACTGCTGAAGGAAGACGACCTGCTGCTCGCCCTGCTCTCGGGCGGCGGCTCGAGCCTGCTCGCCCTGCCCGCCGAAGGCGTATCGATGGCAGAGCTGAAGTCGGTCACGGCGCAGCTCCTGAGGAGCGGCGCGACGATCCAGGAGATGAACACGGTGCGCAAGCACCTCTCGGCCATTGCCGGTGGGCGGCTTGCCGCAGCGAGCCGCGCGCCGGTGCTCGCGCTCATCATCTCGGACGTCACCGGCGATGATCCGACCCACATCGCCTCGGGGCCCTGCGCTCCCGATCCCACCACCTGCGACGACGCGAGGGCCATCCTTGCGAAGTACGGAATCCCCGAGCCGCGCGGACTGTCCGAGTCACCGAAGCCGCGCGACCCGGCATTCGCGCGCGTCGAGAACCGCGTCATCGCGACCGCGCATCGCTCGCTGGAGGCCGCGGCTTCGGTTTTTCAGCGGGAGAGAATCACCCCGGTCATCCTCGGCGACACGATCACCGGCGAGGCGTCCGAGGTCGCGAAGGTGATGGCTGCGCTGGTGCGGGAGATCCAGCAGCATTCGAGCCCGTTCAGGCCGCCGGTGGCGCTGATCTCGGGCGGCGAGTGCACGGTCACGCTGCGCGGCAAAGGCGGCCGCGGCGGACGCTGCTCGGAGTTCCTCCTGTCACTGGGCATCGAAGCGAACGGGATCTGGGCGATCGCGGCCGATACCGACGGCATCGACGGCTCCGAGGACAACGCCGGCGCCGTGCTTTCCCCCGATTCCCTTGAACGAGCTGCCCGGATGAATCTCCCGGGGACGACCCTGCTCGCCAGGCACGACAGCTACGGGTTCTTCAGCGCGCTCGGCGACCTGGTGATGACCGGCCCGACCCGCACCAACGTCAACGACTACCGCGCGATCGTGCTCGCCTGATCGCTCGGGGCTACTTGGGGTGATCTTCGTTGAAATCCTTGATGATTTGCTTGACGTCGCCGCGGCCCTTCTGGGCCTTGCCGGCGACCTGTCTTGTCACCCCTCGGACCACCTGCTCCGCGCTTCCAATCAGGTTGCCCGTTTCTTCCTGAACTTTGCCGGCGACGATTTTCGCGACGCCCTTCACCTGTTCCTTGTTCATGCTGGAAAGGTCCTTGTTGGCACGCATTGAAAAATGCCTCGAACGCCACAGGTACGGTGACCCGATCGCCGCTTCTTTTCAGTGCGGGAGCGCACGTAGCGCGGTTTACCCAGCGCCGGCTATCGGCCGACACTGACCCGCGCGCAAGCTCCACTGCCACAGGTGCTTGCGCTCGCCCGGCGTGCTCAGGCGGCCTTCGCTTCCTTCTTTTCGGCCTTCTTCTTCGGCTCGGGCGCCGGCGCAGCGGCTTGCGGCTCCGGCTGGTCCAGCAGGCTCACCAGCGCGAGAGGCGCATTGTCGCCCTTGCGGAAGCCGGTCTTGAGGATGCGCAGGTAGCCGCCGTTCCTCTTGGCGTAGCGCGGCCCGAGCTGCTCGAAGAGCTTCTCGACCATGCCGCGGTCGCGCAGGCGGTTGAACGCCAGGCGCCGGTTGGCGAGCGTGGGCTTCTTGCCCAGCGTCAGGATCGGCTCGACCACGCGGCGCAGCTCCTTCGCCTTGGGCAGCGTGGTGCGGATCTCCTCGTGCCGCAGCAAGGAGACGGTCATATTGCGCAGCATCGCGAGGCGATGGCTGCTGGTGCGGTTGAGCTTGCGAAGTCCGTGTCCGTGGCGCATGCGAGCCTTCCCTGTCCCCTTAGGTCCTGTGCTCGAGGCCGGCCGGGGGCCAGTTTTCCAGCTTCATGCCGAGCGTCAGGCCGCGCGAGGCGAGCACTTCCTTGATCTCGTTGAGCGACTTGCGTCCGAGGTTCGGGGTCTTGAGGAGCTCGGTCTCGGTGCGCTGGATGAGATCGCCGATGTAGTAGATGTTCTCGGCCTTGAGGCAGTTCGCCGAGCGCACCGTGAGCTCGAGATCGTCCACCGGGCGCAGCAGGATCGGGTCGACCGCGGGCGACTTCGGCTGCTCGGCCGGCATCGCGGTGCCCTCGAGCTGCGCGAACACCGAGAGCTGGTCGACGAGCACGCGGGCGGCGTAGCGGATCGCCTCCTCGGGCTCGATCGCGCCGTTGGTCTCGATGTCCATGATCAGCTTGTCGAGGTCGGTGCGCTGCTCGACGCGCGCCGACTCGACCGAGTAGGACACGCGGCGCACCGGGCTGAAGGAGGCGTCGAGGATGACGCGGCCGATGCCCTTGGTCTCCTCGAGCAGGTAGCGCATGTTGCCCGGCACGTAGCCGCGCCCCGACTCGACCTTGATCTGCATCTCGAGCTTGCCGCCGGAAGCGAGGTGCGCGATCACGTGGTCGGGATTGACGATCTCGACGTCGTGCGCGGGCTCGATGTCGGCGGCCGTCACCGGCCCGTCGCCCTTCTTCTTGAGCGACAGGATCGCCTCGGCGCGGTTGTGCAGCCGGAACAC
>MERP01000033.1 GCA_001772055.1 Betaproteobacteria bacterium RIFCSPLOWO2_12_FULL_68_19 | reverse complement strand
GCCTTCCCATCCCGAACAGGACCGTGAAACGAGTTTGCGCCGATGATAGTGTGCCGTTTGCGCACGCGAAAGTAGGTTACCGCCACGCCATCTTCAAACGAAAACCCCGGGCTCGAAAGAGTGCCGGGGTTTTTTGTTGGCGGCGGCGATTCAAGACTTAACCGCCCTCGCTTGACCCATCGCTCCCGCCCGGCGCAGCATCAAGCGGTGGAAATTTTGCTTCTCGGCCGATTCCAGGTCCTCGCCTCCGGGGCGAGACTCGGCGACGAGGATATCCCCGGGCGCAAGGCCTCCGCGTTGCTGAAGCTCTTGGCGCTTGGCCCCGGTCATCAGCTCGCGCGCGACGTGGCGGTCGAGTTGTTGTGGCCGGATCTCGACAGCGGCGCCGGCGCCGCGCAGTTGTACAAGGCACTGCACCAACTGCGCAAGATTCTTGACGCCGGCGAACGGGGAGCCGACACGGGCAAATGGATCGCCGTCACCAAGAATCTCGTGAAACTCGCGCCGCCCGGCGGGCTCGCCACCGATGTCGGCGCCTTCGAGCAGGCCGCGCAGGATGCGCTCGCCTCCGGGCGGCTCGATGCGCTCGAGCGAGCCGCGGCGCTCTACGCGGGCGATCTCCTGCCCATGGATCTGCACGCGGCGTGGACGCAGGCCCCGCGCGAGCATCTCCGGCAACTCTATATCGATGTCCTCTTGGCGCTAGCCGAGGCCTACCAGAAGCGCGGCGATCTGCCGGTGGCTGCGCAGACCTACCGGACGGCGCTGGACAAGGACGCCACGCTGGAGGCCGCGCACCGCGGGCTGATGGCGGTTTTCGCGCAGCAGGGGCAACGCGACCGCGCGCTCAGGCAGTACGGCATTTGCCTCGACGTCCTCGCCGACGAGCTGGGCGTCGCGCCCTCGCGGGAAACGCGCGCGCTGTATGAGCGGATCGAGCGGCAGAAACCGGGCGTCGAAGCCTCTGGCGAGCGCGTCCCGTTGCAGGCCCCGGCGAGCATGGCGCCGCTGGTGAACCGCGTGGACGAGTGCCGGACCATCGACGGCTGCCTCGATCAGGTGCTTGCGGGACGGGGCGGCGTGCTGCTCATCGAGGGGCCCGCCGGCATCGGCAAGAGCCGTCTGGTCCGAGAGCTGACCGCCCGGGCACAGCGGCGTGGATGTCGCGCGCTCGCCGGCTCGGCGTACGAGATGGAGGGAGCGATCGCCTATGGTCCGTTCATCGACATCCTCCAGGCGGCGCTGCGCGAGAGCCCCGCCGACCAGGATCTCATCCCCGCGGAGATCGCCGGCGCGCTTTCAGACCGCAGGCCGGAGGCCCGCCCGGTGCCCAACTCCGACCCGCGGGCCGCGCAAAGCTATCTGTTCGCCGCCGTCGCCGAGTTTCTGCGGCGCCGCGCACTGGCGGCCCCCCTGGTCGTCGTCGTGGAAAACCTCCACGCGGCCGATCAAGTCTCGGGCAAGCTGTTTCACTTTCTAGCGCGGCGCTTGCGCGACGCGCCGCTGCTCCTGGTCGCCACGCTCCGCGATAGAGCGACGGCCGGCGGTGTGCCGGAGAAGCTCCTGCGCAGCGTCGGCGAAACGCGGCCGGTCGATATCCTGCCGCTCAATCCGCTGAGCGTAGCCGACCATCATGAGCTGCTGCAGCAACAAAGCGGGGAGCAGCCGCTCGCGCGCGAGCGCAGCGACGAGATCTTCCGGCTCTCCGAAGGCAATCCGCTGTACGCGCTGGAGCTGCACGCGTTTCTCGGTCGTGAGCCGTGGCCACAGTCGGCTGGGACAATCCCGCCGTCGCTGCGCGCCAACGTGCTGGAGCGCCTGGCGGCGCTTTCGCCGGGCGGCCGGCGGCTGCTGACGATCGCCGCCGTGGCGGGTGAAGGCGTCGCGTACCCGTTGCTCGAAGCGTTATGGCCGGGCGAAAAGGGGAAACAGGACGCTCCGGGAAGCCTGCTCGACGTGCTCGACGAATTGATCGATGCGCAACTGCTGTACGAGCACGGCATCCACTACCACTTTCGCCACGCGCTGCACCGGACCTTCGTCTATGAGTCCGCATCCGAAGCCAGGCGCCGCGAGCTTCATGCGCGGGTCGCGCGCAGCCTGGTCGAGCTCGGTGAGCGGGAAGACGAGCTGCCCGTCGAGAGCATCGCCTTCCATTACCAGATGGCCGGCGATGCCAGGCAGGCCGCGCACTTTCTGACGCTCGCCGGCCGGCGGGCGGCATCGATGTATGCGCACGACGACGCCTTGCGCAGTTACCGCCGGGCGCTGGAGATGCTGGAGCCGGCCCGCGACGCCATGGTGAAGCGGATCTGCGGCAATCTCCACGCCCTGATTGGCGACACCAGCCGCGCGGCGGGCCACCTGGCCGAGAGCTTCGCGGCGTACGAGCGCGCGATGTCGCTGATCGAAGGCCTGCCCGTCAACGACGCGGATCTCACCGAGCTGCACTGCAAGATCGCTCTGGTCGCGATCTTCGTGACCGACATGCAGAAGGCCGGCCGGCATTTGGCGCAGGCATGGCGCCATGCGGGCAACGAGCCTCGCGTGCACGCGCGGCTGCACGTTTTGCGCGCGCTTTACCTGTGGCACTTCAACAGGCTCGAGGAAGCGGCCCAGTACGCGCACCGCGCGCTGGAGCTCGCGGAAGCGGCGCATGCCGCGGTGGAATCGGCCCAGGCCTGTGAAATCCTGGCCATGGCCTATCTGCCGCTGGGACGCTGGCAGGACGGGTTGCGCTACGAGAAACAGCGGCTGCAGCACGGCCGCTGGTCTCCCGATCTGGTGGTGGCGACCGATGCCCACCTGTGCCTGTGGGAGTACCACGTGCACGAGGACCGGACGCTGGATCAGGCGACCACGTTCATGCGTGAAGTCGCCGCGGAGGCGGATCGCCTGGGCGATCTGCGTTGCGTGGCCATCTGCCAGTACGCGCTGGGGACGATCCAGCTGTGGCGCGGCGACACCACGAACGCCCTGGCGTGCCTTGACGAGAGCCTCGCGCTGCACGACAAGGTCGGCTCCCCTGCCGGCATGGCTTATGCGCTGGCGCGCCGCGCCGTCCTGCATACGCTGGCGAACGCGACCGACCTCGGATGGCACTCGGTGCAGAAAGGCATTGAGCAGGCGGAGCGTGCGTCGATACGCAACCACTGCCTCCAACGTCTGTACGGCGTCGGCATCTGGAACCGCCTGCAGGCGAAGGACACCGAGCAGGTCTCCGAGCTGGTATCGCGCAGCGAGGCGCTGCTCGCGGCCGATGGGCCATGCACGGCTTGCAGCCTGGATCTGTATCCCTGGCTCGCGCTTTACTACTTCGAACGGGGTGAGACCGATCGGGTCGTGCAGTGCGCCGAGCGCCTCGAGAGCCTCGTCGCCAAGACCGGCAACCCCGTCGGGGAGGCCTTCGCCGCCATCGTCCGTTGCGGTGCGGAGCTCGCGCGGGACAACCCCGAGGGCTTGCGCGACGCCCGCCACCGGGCGACCGATCTCATGCGGACGTCGGTGCTGAAGGGCTCGACCTCGCCCATGACCTACCTCTTCGACCGCTTGGCCGGCGCGCACTGAGCGGAAGGTTTCCGGAAGACGACCGGAAGGGCCGGTCGTTATCGTGATGCCACTTCCACCGACAAGGAGGTGCATCGTGAGTACAGCGACGCCCGCCAAACCGGGACTCGACACCGCTGACCTGGAGCAAAAGGTCAAGGACATGTATCGGGACGTGGCCCTAAACCCGGCCGGCGAGTTTCATTTCGAGATGGGCCGCGCGCTCGCCGAGCGCCTGGGCTACCCCGCCTCCGATCTCGACCGCATCCCGGCGGCCGCCATCGATTCGTTCGCGGGTGTCGGCTACTACTTCCATTTCGCGAAGCTGCAACCGGGCGAAACCGTGATCGATCTGGGAAGCGGATCGGGCATGGATGCCTTCGTTGCCGCACTGCACGTCGGCACGACCGGAAGCGTGCTCGGCGTCGACATGACCGACGAGCAGCTCGACAAAGCGGAGCGCCTGCGTGCCGCGGCGGGCTTCGACAATGTGTCCTACCTCAAGGGCTACATCGAGAGCGTGCGCCGTGATGACGCCTCGTTCGACGCGGTCATCAGCAACGGGGTGATCAACCTGGCGCCGGACAAGCAGCGGGTGTTCAGCGAGGCAGCACGCCTGTTGCGGCGCGGCGGGCGGTTGGCGATCGCCGATATCGTCACCGAAGCCCAGCTTCCCGACGGCGTAACCGAAAAGGCCGCCTTGTGGGCCGCCTGCATCGGCGGCGCTATGCAAGTGGACCAGTACCTCGAAGCGATCAAGAGCGCGGGGCTGCGGCTCGAGAGCATTCACGACAACCCGCAATACCGCTTCATTTCCGACAACGCGAAGGGCGCCGCCAGGAAGTACGGCGTGAAGAGCGTTTCGCTGCTCGCTATCAAGGCCTAGTGCAGAGCGTCAAACAGATTCCAACTTATTGAAGGAGGTCACATGGAAAACGGCAATCGCAATCTCGTTGTTCTGATCACGCACGGCACCGACCACGAACTGTCCTCGGTCGCCTTCACCATCGCCAACGGTGGCCTGACGACGGGACTTGATGTCTCGATCTTCCTCACCAGCGCGGGCGTCGACCTGGTGCGCAAGCGCGCCGCGCAGTCGACGCAAGTCGCTCCGCTCGAGCCGCTCGAGGCGATGATCGGCGACTTCATCAAGCGCGGCGGCAATCTGTGGGCCTGCACGCCCTGCGTCAAGGCCCGCGGCTACGAGCCGGGCGACCTGCTCGACGGGGTGACGATCACCGGCGCGAGCAAGATGCACGAGCTGATCAAGCAGGGCGCTGCGACGCTGAGCTTCTGAGGAGGCCGCCGATGGAGCAGACGAGAATCCGCGAGTCGCTCGAACGCGCGAGCGACGCCCTCGCGAGGAATCCGGCGAAGGCGCGCAGCACGGCCGCGCCGCTCACGGCGAGGCTGATCGACGGGCTCAAGTTCGAAGTCAAAGGCACCGGCGGCGAAACGGTGCGCACCGACATGCCGCAGATGGTCGGCGGCGAGGGCAGCGCGCCCAACCCGGGCTGGATGATGCGCGCTTCGCTTGCCGCGTGCACTGCGACGGTGATCGCAATGCGTGCCGCGTGGCAGGGGGTCAAGCTGAGCGCGCTGGAGGTGGACGCGGAAAGTGATACCGACAACCGCCGCCTGCTGGGACTGGATGATGCAGCGGCGTCGGTGCTCGCCGTGCGCCTGCGGGTGAGGATTGGCGCGCACGGGGCGAGCGACGACGTCCTGCGTGAGATCGCGGCCTGGGGCGAAGCGCATTCGCCGGTCGCATGCACGATGCGCATGCCCCCGGCGATCTCGACCGAGGTGGAGATCCTGCGCTAGTGCAGCCGACGGGTTAAGCTGCCGCCGATCATGCCCGCCCCGCCCCTGCCGAACACCGCTGTCGCGGAGCTCGCGAAGGGTGTCGCCGGCGGGCTCATCCAGCCCGGCGACGCGGACTTCGACCAGGCGCGGCGGGTCTGGAACGGCATGATCGACAGGAGGCCGGCGCTCATCGTCCGCTGCGCGGGCGCCGACGACGTCAAGGCGGCGGTGAAGTTCGCGCGCAAGCACGAGCAGCTGGTCGCGGTGCGCGGCGGCGGCCACAGCGTGGCGGGCCACGGCACCTGCGACGGCGGGCTGGTCGTCGACTTGTCGCCCATGCGCGAGGTGCATGTCGACCCGCAGAAAAGGCGCGCGAGCATCCAGGCGGGCGCGACTTGGCGAGATCTCGACCGCGCGAGCCAGGCGCACAGACTGGCGGTGACAGGGGGAATCGTGTCCGAAACCGGAGTCGCCGGCTTGACGCTGGGCGGCGGCATCGGCTGGCTGATGCGCAAGCACGGCTTGACGGCGGACAACCTGGCGGGCGCCGACCTGGTGACGGCCGACGGCCAGTTCTTGCACGCGAGCGCGGAGCAGAACGCGGAACTCTTCTGGGGCCTGCAGCGGGGCGGCGGCAATTTCGGCATCGTCACCGAGCTGCGCTTTCGCCTGCACCCGGTGGGACCGATCGTGCTCGCCGGGTGGGTGCTTCATCCGCAGGACAAGGCGACCGAGGTGTTGCGGTTTTACCGCAACTATGCGGCAGCCGCGCCCGAGGAGCTCACCACGATCGTCATCCTGCGCCGGCTGCCGCATCTGCCCAAGCTGCCGCCTTTCCTGCGCGGCATGCCGATCATCGGGGTCGCCGTGTGCCATGCGGGCGTCATCGAGGCAGGCGAGCGCATGGTGCAGCCGCTGCGCGCGTTCGGCCCGCCGCTGGTGGACGGGATCAGCCTGAAGCCCTACGTCGAGCACCAGACCATGTTCGACGCCGCGCAACCGCCGGGGCGCCACAACTACTGGAAGACGTCGTATCTGCGCGAGCTCAGCGACGCGGCCATCGATGCGATCGTCGACAGCACCCGGCGCATGACCTCGCCGCTGTCGCTGCTGGCGCTGTATCAATTGGGCGGCGCGGCGAGGCTCGGCGAGGCCGCCTTCTGCCTGAACGTCGCGGCCACCTGGATCGACCCGGCCGAGCGAGAGGCGCATATCGCCTGGGCGCGCGAGTCCTGGGCGGCAATCGCGCCGCATGCGACGGCGGGCGCCTATGTGAACTTTCTCGGCGACGAAGGGCAGGAACGCACGCAAGCGGCCTATCGACAAGACTATGAGCGCCTGGTCGCGCTGAAGAACACGTACGATCCGCGCAACTTCTTCCGTTTGAATCAGAACATCCAGCCGACCGTCGTCTAGAGGTTTCTCTTCCGAGCACTGGCGTTGTGCTCAGCGAGCCGCGGCTCGCGCAACTGGGGCGCGCGGGTTCGTCGCGAAAGCGGCTCGGTGGCGCGAGGTGCTGGCGCCCGACCTCGTCCTCCGTGGTGTACCGGTTGTCACGCCAGTGGCATCGCCGGGTAGCTATATACGGAAGAGATAACCGCTGAAAGCATCTAAGCGGGAAACTCGCCTCAAGATGAGACTTCCCGGGGGCTCGACCCCCCTGAAGGGTCGTCCTAGACCAGGACGTTGATAGGCGGGATGTG
>MERP01000032.1 GCA_001772055.1 Betaproteobacteria bacterium RIFCSPLOWO2_12_FULL_68_19 | reverse complement strand
TGTCGGCGGCCGTCACCGGCCCGTCGCCCTTCTTCTTGAGCGACAGGATCGCCTCGGCGCGGTTGTGCAGCCGGAACACCACGCCTTTCAGGTTGAGCAGGATGTCGACCACGTCCTCGCGCACCCCGTCGAGCGTGGAGTATTCGTGCACTACGCCCGCGATCTGCACCTCGGTGGGCGCGTAGCCGGGCATGGAGGAGAGCAGCACCCTGCGCAGGGCATTGCCGAGGGTGTGGCCGTAGCCACGTTCGAACGGCTCCATCGTCACGCGAGCGTGGTTCGGCGAGAGGTTTTGAACGTCGACGATTCTCGGCTTCAGAAATCCCGATTGCGGCATGTATGGTCCTATTACTTCGAGTACAACTCGATGACGAGGCTTTCGTTGACGGTCGACGGCAGATCGGCGCGCGCGGGCAACGCCTTGAGCGTGCCCTTGAGCCCCTTCGCGTCGACTTCCAGCCACCCCGGCACGCCCCGCCCGCTGGCGGCCTCGGCGGCCGCCTTGATGCGCAGCTGCTCCTTGGCCTTGGAGGCCACTTCGATCGTGTCGCCGGGGCGCACGTGGTAGGAGGGAATGTTCACCCGCCTGCCGTTCACCAGGATGGCGTTGTGGCGCACCACCTGCCGCGCCTCGGCGCGCGAGGCGCCGAAGCCCATGCGGTAGGCGACGTTGTCGAGCCGGCATTCCAGCAGCTGCAGCAGGCGCTCGCCGGTGACGCCCCTGGAGCGCGAGGCCTCCGCATAGGTATTGCGGAACTGGCGCTCGAGCACGCCATAGGTGCGCCGCAGCTTCTGCTTCTCGCGCAGCTGCTTGCCGTAGTCGGACATCCGGGCGCCGCTCTTCTGGCCGTGCTGGCCGGGAGCATACGCGCGGCGCTCGACCGGGCACTTGTCGGTGAAGCACTTCTCGCCCTTCAGGTAGAGCTTCTCGCCCTCCCTGCGGCAATGGCGGCACTTGTCGAGGTTTCTTGCCATGCAGTCTCCTGATTACACGCGCCGGCGCTTGGGCGGGCGGCAGCCGTTGTGCGGGATCGGGGTCACATCGGCGATGCTCGATATCTTCAGGCCGATGGCGTTGAGCGCGCGCACCGCCGATTCGCGCCCCGGGCCCGGGCCCTTGATGCGCACCTCGATGTTCTTCACGCCGCACTCCTGCGCCCCGCGGCCGGCGCGCTCCGCCGCGACCTGGGCGGCGAACGGGGTCGACTTGCGCGAGCCCTTGAAGCCGGCGTGGCCCGAGGTGGCCCAGGACAGCGCATTGCCCTGGCGGTCGGTGATGGTGACGATGGTGTTGTTGAAAGAAGCGTGGATGTGGGCGATGCCTTCGGACACGTTCTTCTTCACCTTCTTGCGGGCGCGCGCCGACGCCGATTGCTGCAGTTCCTGTCGAGTGGGGGTGTTTCTGCTCGCCATGATCAAGCCGCCTTGCCCGCTTGGACGTTGAGTTTGATGGCGGCCTTGCGCGGCCCCTTGCGGGTCCTCGCGTTGGTCCGCGTCCTTTGCCCGCGCACCGGAAGGCCCTTGCGGTGGCGCACGCCGCGGTAGCAGCCGAGGTCCATCAACCGCTTGACCGACATCGACACCTCGCGCCGCAGGTCGCCTTCCACGGTAAAGCGGGTGACGCTCTCGCGGATGCGGTCGAGCTCCGCGTCGGTGAGATCCTTGATCTTGCGCGCGCCCTGCACCCCGGCGGCGGCGCAGATCGCCTGCGCGCGCGCGCGCCCGATGCCGAAGATCGCGGTGAGCGCGATCTGCGCATGCTGGTGGTTGGGAATGTTGATGCCTGCAATTCGAGCCATAGGGAAGTGCCTGGGCGAAACCTGAAATTATAGCTGTTTGGTCAAGGTGTTATCAACCCTGACGCTGTTTGTGGCGCGGATCGGAGCAGATGACGCGCACCACCCCCTTGCGCCGCACGATCTTGCACTTGCGGCAGATCTTCTTCACTGAAGCCATCACCTTCATTTGCTTCTCTCCTTGCTACTTGGCCCGGAACGTGATCCGGCCCTTGGTCAGGTCGTAAGGCGTCATCTGCACCGTCACCTTGTCGCCCGGCAGGATGCGGATGTAGTTCATGCGCATCTTTCCCGAGATGAAGGCGTGGATGGTATGCCCGTTCTCGAGCTTCACGCGGAACGTCGCATTGGGCAGGTTCTCCAGCACTTCGCCCTGCATCTCGATGACGTCTTCCTTCGCCATCAGCGAACCGGCAGGCCCCCCTTGAAGTTGGCTTTGCGCAGCAGGCTCTCGTACTGGTGCGTCATCACGTAGGCCTGCACCTGCGACATGAAATCCATCGTCACCACGACGATGATCAGCAGCGAGGTCCCGCCGAAGTAGAACGGCACGTTCCAGCGCAGGATCAGGAACTCGGGCAGCAGGCAGACCGTGGTCACGTAGATCGCCCCGGCGAGCGTCAGCCGGGTGAGGATCTTCTCCAGGTAGCGCGCGGTCTGGTCGCCCGGCCGGATCCCCGGGACGAAGGCGCCCGACTTCTTCAGGTTGTCGGCGGTCTCTTTCGGGTTGTACTGCAGCGCGGTATAGAAGAAGCAGAAGAAAATGATGAGCGCCGCATACAGCAGCACGTAGATCGGCTGCCCCGGGGTCAGCGTGCCGGCGATGTCGCGCAGCCAGATCAGCCCCTCGGCCGAGCCGAACCAGCCCAGCAGCGTCGCCGGGAACAGGATCAGGGAACTCGCGAAGATCGGCGGGATCACGCCGGACATGTTGAGCTTGAACGGCAGGTGCGAGCTCTGGCCGCCGTAGACCCGGTTGCCGACCTGGCGCTTCGCGTAGTTCACCAGGATCTTGCGCTGGCCGCGCTCGACGAAGCAGACGAAGCCGGTGACCACCAGCACCGCGACGGCGATCAGCAGCGCGGTGAGCGGATGCATCGCGCCGGTGCGCACCAGCTCCAGGGTGCCGGCGATCGCGCTCGGCAGCCCCGCGGCGATGCCGGCGAAGATGATGATCGAGATGCCGTTGCCCAGGCCCCTCTCGGTGATCTGCTCGCCCAGCCACATGATGAACATGGTCCCGGTCACGAGCGTGGTGATGGTGGTGACGCGGAACATCAGTCCCGGCTCGAGCACCAGTCCGGCCTGCGACTCGAGCGCGATCGAGATGCCGGTCGCCTGGAACAGCGCGAGGAACACCGTGCCATAGCGCGTGTACTGCGTGATCTTGCGCCGCCCCGACTCGCCTTCCTTGCGCAGCTGGTCGAGCTGCGGGCTCACCGCGGTCATGAGCTGCATGATGATCGAGGCCGAGATGTAGGGCATGATGCCCAGCGCGAAGATGGTGAAGCGCGACAGCGCGCCGCCCGAGAACATGTTGAACATGCCCAGGATGCCGCCCTGCTGCCCCTGGAAGAGATCCGCGAGCACGTTCGGGTCGATGCCCGGCACCGGGATGTGCGCGCCGATGCGGAACACCACCAGCGCCCCGAGCATGAACAGCAGCCGCCGCTTCAGGTCGCCGTAGCGGCCCGCCTTGCCGACGTTGGGAAGCGTCGCCATCAGGCCTTCGGCGCCTGCTCGGGCTTCTTCGGCAATTTCTTCTGCACCGGCGCCGCCTCGCTCACTTCCACCTTGCCGCCCGCGCCCTCGATGGCCGAGCGCGCGCCCTTCGACGCCTTCACGTCGCCTTTCACGTTCAGCTTCTTCGTCAGCTTGCCGGACAGGATGATCTTCGCGCCGAGCGCCTTCTTCGACACGATGCCCGCCGCCTGCAGCGCCGCAAGGTCGACGTCCGTGACTTGCAGGGTCTCGAGTTCGCCCAGGCGCACCTCGGCGACGTCCTCGCGGGTCGGCGAGTTGAAGCCGCGCTTGGGCAGGCGCCGATGCAGCGGCATCTGCCCGCCCTCGAAGCCGACCTTGTGGAATCCTCCGGAGCGCGCCTTCTGTCCCTTGTGACCGCGGCCGGCGGTCTTGCCCCAGCCCGAGCCCACGCCCCGGCCGACGCGGTGGCGGTCTTTCTTGGCGCCCGGGGCGGGCTTCAGCGTATTGAGTCGCATGTCCTCAGTCCTCGATGCGGACCAGATAGTTGACGCGGTTGATCATGCCCCGCACCTCGGGGGAGTCGGAGAGCTCGACCACCTGATTGATCCTCTTCAGCCCGAGCCCGCGCACGGTGTCGCGGTGGCCCTGCTTGCAGCCGGCGAGGCCCTTCAGGAGGCGAACCTTGACCTTGTTCATGCGGTGATTTCCTCGACCGTCTTGCCGCGGCGCGCCGCGATCTCGGCCGGCGTGCTCATGGCGCGCAGGCCGTTGAGCGTGGCGCGCACCACGTTGTAGGGATTGGTGGAGCCGAAGCACTTGGCGAGCACGTTGGTGACGCCCATCACCTCGAACACGGCGCGCATCGGGCCGCCGGCGATGATCCCGGTGCCCTCCGAGGCCGGCTGCATCAGCACCTTTGCCGCGCCGTGGCGGCCGGTGACGCGGTGATGCAGCGTGCCGTTCTTGAGCTTCACCTTGAAGAGCTTCCTGCGCGCCTCCTCCATCGCCTTCTGCACCGCGACCGGCACCTCGCGCGCCTTGCCCTTGCCCATGCCGATGCCGCCGTCGCCGTCTCCCACCACGGTGAGCGCGGCGAAGCCGAGCACGCGCCCGCCCTTCACCACCTTGGTGACGCGGTTCACGGCGACCATCTTCTCGCGCAGCCCGTCGCCCCGCTCCTCGTGGTGCTGCATCCTGGGTTGGATCTTTGCCATATGTCCTCTCTAGAACTTCAGGCCGCCGGCCCGGGCCGCGTCTGCGAGCGCCTTGACGCGTCCGTGGTAGCGGTAGCCGGCACGGTCGAAGGCGACCGTGTCGATGCCCTTTTCCCTGGCCTTCGCGGCGATGCGCTGCCCGATGACTTCGGCGGCCTTGCGGTTGCCGCCGTTCTTGAGCTGCGCGCGCACGTCCTTTTCCAGCGTCGAGGCGCTTGCCAGCACGCGGTCGCCCGACGGCGAGGTGATCTGCGCGTAGATGTGCCCGTTCGTGCGGTGCACCGTGAGGCGCACGGCGCCGATTTCCCTGATCTTGAGCCGCGTCTGGCGCGCGCGGCGCAGCCGGGCGATGGTCTTGTCTTTCATGGCTTACTTCTTCTTCGTCTCTTTCAATACGATGACTTCGTTGGCGTAGCGCACGCCCTTGCCCTTGTACGGCTCGGGCGAGCGGTGGGCGCGCACCTCGGCGGCCACCTGGCCGACCAGCTGCCGGTCGATGCCGGTGATCACGATCTCGGTCTGCGTCGGGGTCGCCACCTTGATGCCCTTGGGCATCAGGTGCACCACCGGGTGCGAGTAGCCGAGCGAGAGGTTGAGCTTGTCGCCCTGCGCCTGGGCGCGGAAGCCCACGCCGACCAGGGCGAGACGCTTCTCGAAGCCCTTGGTCACGCCGGTCACCATGTTCGCGACCAGCGCCCGCATGGTGCCCGACATGGCGTTGGCGTGGCGCGAGTTGCCCAGCGCCTTGCACACCAGCGTCTCGCCGCTCTTCTCGAGCGCCACGTTGGGGTCGGCGGCGCGGGCGATGGTGCCAAGCGGGCCCTTGACCGAGATCTGGCCGGAGTCGAGGTTGACCTCGACGCCTTTCGGCAGCGGAATGGGAAATTTTGCGATGCGCGACATTTCGGTCTCAATAGGTGCGGAGGCTGAGCCTCCTCAGGCCACGATGCACAGCACTTCGCCCCCCACGCCGTCGGCGCGGGCCTTGCGATCGGTCATCACGCCGCGCGAGGTCGAGAGGATCGCGACCCCCAGGCCGTTCATGACGCGCGGAATGTCGTCGCGGCCGCGGTAGACGCGCAGCCCCGGCTTCGACACGCGCTCGAGCCGCTCGATCACCGGGCGGCCGGCGTAGTACTTGAGGCCGATGCGCAGCTCCTTCTTCACGCCGTTGTCGCGCAGCGCGAAGTCCTCGATGTAGCCCTCGTCCTTCAGCACCTTGGCGATCGAGGCCTTGAGCCGCGACGCCGGCATCGCCACCTCGGTGTGCCCGACCATCTGCGCGTTGCGGATGCGGGTCAGCATGTCCGCGATGGGGTCGCTCATGCTCATCATTTCCTCCTTACCAGCTCGCCTTGATGACGCCGGGCACCTCGCCCTTGAGCGCCAGATCGCGCAGCTTGTTGCGGCCCAGGCCGAACTTGCGGTACACGCCGCGCGGCCGCCCGGTCAGCGCGCAGCGGTTGCGCAGCCGCACGGGCGAGGCGTCGCGCGGCAGCTTCTGCAGCTTGGCGCGCGCTTCGTCCCTCGCTTCGTCCGAGGCGCGCTGGTCGTGGATGATCTCGAGCAGGGTGGCGCGCCTGGCCTTGAACTTCTCGACCGTCCTGCGGCGCTTCTGATCTCTGAGCTTGAGTGCGAGCTTTGCCATGTGGTCTCTCAGTGCTTGAACGGGAAGCGGAACGCGGCGAGCAGGGCGCGCGCCTCGTCGTCCGTCTTCGCGCTGGTGGTGATCGCGATGTTCATGCCGCGCAGCGTGTCGATCTTGTCGTAGTCGATCTCGGGAAAGATGATCTGCTCCTTGAAGCCCAGGCTGTAGTTGCCGCGCCCGTCGAAAGCGCGGTTCGACACGCCGCGGAAGTCGCGGATGCGCGGCATGGCGATGTTCACCAGGCGGTCGAGGAACTCGTACATGCGGGCGCCGCGCAGGGTCACCATGCAGCCGATCGGAAACCCGGCGCGCACCTTGAAATTGGCGATCGAGCGGCGCGCCTTGGTGACCACCGGCTTCTGCCCGGCGATCCTGGTCATGTCGGCGAGCGCGTTGTCGAGCACCTTCTTGTCGGTGGTGGTCTCGCCCACGCCCATGTTGATGGTGATCTTGCGCAGTCGCGGCACCTGCATCACGGTCTTGTAGCCGAACTTCTGCATCAGCTCGGGCACCACCTTCTCGCGGTAGTACAGGCCGAGCCGCGCGGGCGGCGCCGGCACCTCGGGCGCGGCCGGCTTGGCGGCCGCGGCCTCCTTCTTCGGCGCCTGCGCCTCTTTCTTCGGCTTCTGCGCCTGCTGCTGCTGGGGCGCCGGTCTCTTTTCCGGCTTGTCCTGCTTCGACTTGTCTTCCTTGGCCATGTTAAGCGTCCACTTGCTCGCCGTTCGCCTTGAACACCCGCACCTTGCGGCCGTCCTGGAGGCTCTTCGCCCCGACCCGGTCGGCCTTCTTGGTCGCCGGGTTGAAGAGGGCCACGTTGGAGACGTGGATCGGCATGTCCTTGTCGACGATGCCGCCGGTCACGCCCTTCATCGGGTTGGGGCGCTGGTGCTTCTTGACCCGGTTCACCCCCTCGACCACCACGTGCTGTGCGTCCACGCGCCGCAGCACGGTGCCGCGCTTGCCCTTGTCACGCCCCGTGAGCACCACCACTTCGTCGCCTTTCCTGATCCTTTGCATGACGCAGTTTCCTAAATGACCTCGGGAGCGAGCGACACGATCTTCATGAAGCGTTCCGTCCTCAGCTCGCGGGTGACCGGGCCGAAGATGCGTGTGCCGATCGGCTCGAGCTTCGGCGTGAGCAGCACCGCGGCGTTGCGGTCGAAGCGGATCAGCGAGCCGTCGGCGCGGCGCACGCCCTTCGCGGTGCGCACCACCACCGCGTGGTAGATCTCGCCCTTCTTCACCCGGCCGCGCGGCGCGGCGTCCTTGACGCTCACGCGGATCACGTCGCCGATCGAGGCGTAGCGGCGCTTGGAGCCGCCGAGCACCTTGATGCACATGACGGCGCGCGCACCGGTGTTGTCGGCCACGTCCAATACGGACTGCATCTGGATCATTTGCTTTGTCTCTCCGCTCCAACTTGCTCCGCTACCTGCGGGCAGTCTTGGACCCCTGCTGTTTGAGCCGGCATCACCGGCTCGTTTTGGGGGACCCGAATTCTAGACGGCCTTGGACTTCTCCACAAGACGCGTCACGCGCCATGACTTGGTGCGCGAGATCGGGCGGCACTCGGCGATCTCGACCAGGTCGCCTTCCTTGAACTCGCCGGCCTCGACGTGCGCGTGGTATTTCCTGTTGCGCGTGATGGTCTTGCCCACCATCGGGTCGCGCACGCGCCGCTCGACGCGCACCACGACCGTCTTCTGCATCTTGTCGCTCACCACGCGGCCGACAAGCGTTCTCTGGTTGGTCGTCGCTTCTGCGTTCACTTGGCCGCCTTCTCCTTCATGATGGTGCGCACGCGCGCGATGTCGCGGCGCACCTTCTTCAACTGGCTGGTGTTGCCCAGCTGCTGGGTGGCGAGCTGCATGCGCAGTCCGAACTGGGCCCTGAGCAGCGCCTCCAGCTCCTTCTGCAGCTCCTCGCCGTTCTTGCCGCGGAGTTCACTTGCGTTCATGGCCCGTTCCTGTGCTAGCCGCCGAGCATGCGCTGCACGACGATGGTCCTGAACGGCAGCTTGGCCGAGGCGAGGGCGAACGCCTCGTACGCCAGCGCCTCGGTGACGCCGTCCATCTCGTAGATGATCTTGCCCGGCTGGATCTCGGCGACGAAGTACTCGGGGTTGCCCTTGCCGTTGCCCATGCGCACCTCGGCCGGCTTCTGCGAGATCGGCTTGTCGGGAAAGACGCGGATCCAGATGCGCCCGCCGCGCTTGATGTGGCGCGACATGGCGCGCCGCGCCGCCTCGAGCTGGCGCGCGGTCAGGCGGCCGCGCGTCGTGGCCTTCAGGCCGAACTCGCCGAAGGACACCTTGGCGCCGCGCGTCGCGACGCCGGTGTTGCGGCCCTTCTGCTGCTTGCGGTACTTGGTGCGTGCGGGTTGCAGCATGCTAGGTCATTCCTTCTTTTCGCCTTCGTCCTTCACCACCTTCTTGGGCCGCTTCACGACCGTCTTCGGCGCCGGCGCCGCTTCCTTTTTCGCCGCGCGCTTCTCGCCCTCGGGCCGCGGCCTGGCGGGCGCGCGCCTGGCGCCCGCCCTCGGGGCGGGCTTCTTCGCCCGCTTGGGCTCGACCGGCGCTTCCGGCTGCGCTGCCGGCGTCGCCGCCGCCGCGGCCGCCGCCTGCGCCTCGCCCTTGGGCATCACTTCGCCCTTGTAGACCCAGACCTTGATGCCGATCACGCCGTAGTTGGTCTTGGCTTCGCCCATGCCGTAGTCGATGTCGGCGCGCAGCGTATGCAGCGGCACGCGGCCCTCGCGGTACCACTCGGTGCGCGCGATCTCGATGCCGTTCAGGCGCCCGGCGCTCATGATCTTGATGCCCTGCGCGCCCAGGCGCATGGCGTTCTGCATCGCGCGCTTCATGGCGCGCCGGAACATGATGCGCTTCTCGAGCTGCTGCGCGATCGAGTCCGCGATCAGCTGGGCGTCGATCTCGGGCTTGCGGATCTCCTCGATGTTCACGTGCACCTGCTGCACGCCCATGATGCGTCGCAGCTCGCTCTTCAGCGACTCGATCTCCTCGCCTTTCTTGCCGATCACCACGCCCGGCCGGGCCGAGAAGATGGTGATGCGGGCGTCCTTCGCCGGGCGCTCGATCAGCACGCGGCCGACCGAGGCGTGGGCGAGCTTGCGCTTGAGGAACTCGCGCACCTTGATGTCCTCGGCCAGCATCGGCGCGAAGCTGCGGTTGTTCGCGTACCAGCGCGAGCTCCAGTTGCGGTTGACCGCGAGCCTGAACCCGATCGGATTGATCTTCTGACCCATTAGTCACCCACCGTGATGAAGATGTGGCACGTGTGCTTCAGGACGCGGTTGCCGCGGCCCTTGGCGCGTGCCTGGAAGCGCTTGAGGAACATGCCGCGCTCGACGTGGATGGTCTTCACCTTGAGCGCGTCGATGTCGGCGCCGTCGTTGTGCTCGGCGTTGGCGATCGCCGATTCGAGCACCTTGCGGATGATTCCCGCGCCCTTCTTCGGCGTGAAGGCGAGGATGTTCATGGCCTGGTCCACGGGCTTGCCGCGGATCAGGTCGGCCACCAGCCGGCCCTTCTGGGCCGAGAGCCGGGCGCCGCGCAGGATCGCTTTGGTTTGCATCGCGTCCATCCCTATTTCTTCGCCGGGGCGGCAGCGGGCGCGGCGGCCGGAGCGGCCGCCGGAGCCGCAGGGCCGGTGGTGCCCGGCGGGGGCCGCCGATCGGCGCCGACCGCCTCCTCGGTGCGCTTGCCGACCGCCGAGTGGCTCTTGAAGATGCGCGTCAGCGCGAACTCGCCGAGCTTGTGCCCGACCATGTTCTCGGTGATGTACACCGGCACGTGCTGCTTGCCGTTGTGCACGGCGAGCGTCAGGCCGACGAAGTCGGGCACGATGGTGGAGCGCCGCGACCAGGTCTTGATCGGGCGCTTGTCGCTGGTGCTGCGCGCCGCCTCGACCTTCTTCAGCAGGTGATGGTCCACGAAGGGACCCTTCTTGATTGAGCGTGCCATTTGCGTTTCCCTATTTCACGCGCCGGTCGCGAACGATCATCACCTGCGTCCGCTTGTTGCGTCGCGTCTTGAAGCCCTTGGTCTGCACGCCCCAGGGCGATACCGGGGGCTGCGCCGCCGCGGTGCGGCCTTCGCCGCCGCCGTGCGGGTGATCGATCGGGTTCATCGCCACGCCGCGCACCGTCGGGCGCACGCCGCGCCAGCGCTTGCGGCCTGCCTTGCCGATCGACTCCAGATTGTGCTCCTCGTTGCCCGCCTCGCCGATCGTGGCGCGGCAGTCGACGTGCACCTTGCGGATCTCGCCCGAGCGCAGCCGCAGCTGCGCGTACGAGCCTTCGCGCGCCAGCACCTGCACGCCCGAGCCGGCGGAGCGCGCGATCTGCGCGCCCTTGCCCGGCATCATCTCGATGCAGTGCACGATGGTGCCGACCGGAATATTGCGCAGCGGCAGCGCATTGCCCGGCTTGATGGGCGCCTCGGCGCCGGACAGGACCTGCGTGCCGACGGCGACGCCCTTGGGCGCGATCATGTAGCGGCGCTCGCCGTCGGCGTAGAGCAGCAGCGCGAGGTGCGCGCTGCGGTTCGGGTCGTATTCGAGCCGCTCGACGCGCGCCGGGATGCCGTCCTTGTCGCGCCGGAAGTCGACGATCCGGTAATGCTGCTTGTGGCCGCCGCCCTTGTGGCGCATCGTCACCCGGCCGTGCGCGTTGCGCCCGTCGGTCTTCGACTGCTTGACCATGAGCGGCCAGTGCGGCTCGCCCTTGTGCAGCCCGGGCGTGACGACCTTGACGAGCGCTCGGCGCCCCGGCGAAGTCGGCTTTACTTTGACGAGAGGCATCGCTTATTCCGTCGCTGCGAAGTTGATTTCCTGGCCCGCGGCGAGGCGCACGTAGGCCTTCTTCCAGTTGCGCCGCCTGCCGAGCGTGCGGCCGAAGCGGCGCTCCTTGCCGCGGACGTTGAGCACCGTGACCGAATCCACCTTGGTCTTGAACATCAGCTCGACCGCCGCCTTGATCTGCGGCTTGGTCGCGTGGTCGGCGACACGGAACACGTACTGCCGGTTCTTGTCGGCGACAAACGTGCTCTTCTCGGACACGACCGGGGCGAGCACCACGGTCATCAGCCGGTCGGCGGCGTATTTCTTCATTTGAGCAGCTCTTCCAGCTTGGCGAGCGCGGCTTTCGTCAGCAGCACGTTCGGGTAGCGCACCAGCGCGACCGGATTGGCGTGGCGCACCGCGATCACCTCCACGTTGGGCAGGTTGCGCGAGGACAGCGCCAGGTTCTGGTCCACCTCGTCGGTGATCACCAGCAGCTGCTCGAAGCCCATCGACTTCACCTTCTGCGCGAGCAGCTTGGTTTTCGGCTGCTCGAGGCGGAACTCGTCGACCACGCGGATGCGGTCCTCGCGCGCGAGCTGCGAGAGGATCGAGCAGATGCCGGCGCGGTACATCTTGCGGTTGATCTTCTGGCTGAAGTTCTCGTCCGGGGAGTTGGGGAAGATCTTGCCGCCGCCGCGCCACAACGGGCTCGAGGTCATGCCGGCGCGGGCACGCCCGGTTCCCTTCTGCCGCCAGGGCTTGCGCGTCGAGTGCCTGACCGCGCCGCGGTCCTTCTGCGCGCGCGTGCCGAGCCGCGCCTTGGCCTGGTAGGCGACCACCAGCTGGTGCACCAGCGCCTGGTTGAAGTCGCGCCCGAACACCGCGTCGGCCGCCTGGTGGGTGCCCTCGTTGCCCTTGGTACCGATCATCTTCAGGTCCATGATCAGCCCTTCGCCGCCGGCCTTTGAGCCTTGACCGCAGGCTTCACGACCACGTCACGGCCGCTCGAGCCCGGAACTGAGCCCTTCACCAGAAGCAGCTGGCGCTCGGCGTCGATGCGCACGATCTCCAGGTTGCCGATGGTGCGGCGCTTGTTGCCGAGGTGCCCCGGCATGCGCTTGCCGGGGAACACGTGCCCCGGGCTCTGGTTCTGGCCGGTCGAGCCCGGCGTGCGGTGCGAGATCGAGTTGCCATGGCTCGCGCGCTGGGAATGGAAATGGTGGCGCTTGATGACGCCGGCGAAGCCCTTGCCGATGGTCACGCCCTGCACGTCGACCTTCTGGCCGATCTTGAAGATCTCGACGCCGATCTTGCCGCCCACCTTGAGGCTCGCGAGGTCCTCGGGCCGGGCGCGGAACTCGCGCAGCAGGTGACCGGCCTCGACCGCGGCCTTGGCGAGATGGCCCGCGAGCGGCTTGGAGACGCGGCTCGCGCGCCGCTTGCCGAAAGCGACCTGCACCGCCGCGTAGCCGTCCTTCTCCGCGGTCTTGATCTGCGTGATGCGGTTCTCGGACACGTCGAGCACCGTGACGGGCAGCGTGGCGCCGTCGTCGGTGAAGATGCGCGTCATGCCGACCTTGCGGCCGACCAATCCAATGGTCATGTTTATTGACCTCTAGTTGAGGCGCGGGCTGCAATTGGCCCGCCACAAAAACCTTACGAAAAAACGTTCAAACGTCTACTGAACCTTGATCTCTACGTCGACTCCGGCAGGCAAATCGAGCTTCATCAGCGCGTCCACGGTCTTGTCCGTGGGATCGATGATGTCCATCAGCCGCAGGTGCGTGCGGATCTCGAGCTGATCGCGCGAGGCCTTGTCGATGTGCGGCGAGCGCAGCAGGTCGAAGCGCTGGCGGCGCGTCGGCAGCGGCACGGGGCCGCGCACCACGGCGCCGGTACGCTTCGCCGTATCGACGATCTCGAGCGCCGACTGGTCGATCAGGCGGTAGTCGTACGCCTTGAGGCGGATGCGGATTCTTTGGCTTTGCATTTGCTTTACGGTTTCTCCGCTTCCTTTCTATTCAAGTATTTTCGCCACCACGCCGGCGCCCACGGTCTTGCCACCCTCGCGGATGGCGAAGCGCAAGCCCTGCTCCATCGCGATGGGCGTGATCAGCGTCACCACCATCTTCACGTTGTCCCCCGGCATCACCATCTCGG
>MERP01000031.1 GCA_001772055.1 Betaproteobacteria bacterium RIFCSPLOWO2_12_FULL_68_19 | reverse complement strand
GCGGGTGCACGTACTCGACCGGGTCCTCGATGGTGATGATGTGGCCGTGCGAGTTCTCGTTGCGGTAGCCGATCATCGCCGCGAGCGAGGTGCTCTTCCCCGAGCCGGTGCCGCCGACGAAGATCACCAGGCCGCGCTTGGTCATCGCCACGTCCTTCAGCACCGCGGGGAGCTTCAGGTCGTCGAAGCTCGGGATGGTGGTGGTGATGACGCGCAGCACCATGCCGGTGGCGCCCATCTGCACGAAGCAGTTGACGCGGAAGCGGCCGATGCTGGCCGGGGAGATGGCGAAGTTGCACTCCTTCTTCGCCTCGAACTCGGCCGCCTGCTTGTCGTTCATCACCGCGCGCACCAGCATCGCGGTGTGCTGCGCGGAGAGCGCCTGCTGCGATACCGGCGTCATCCTGCCGTCGATCTTCATCGCCGGCGGGAAGCCGGCGGTGATGAACAGGTCCGAGCCCTTCTTGGAGACCAGGGCGCGCAGCAGGTCGTAGATGAACTTGGTTGCTTGTTCGCGTTCCATCGCTTACCCCGCAAAAATGTCTTTGTTCATGGCCTTGCCGCGCGCTTCCGCGGCCGAGATGACGTTGCGCTGCACCAGCTCCTGCAGGTTCTGGTCGAGGGTCTGCATGCCGATCTGGCGCCCGGTCTGGATCGCCGAGTACATCTGCGCGATCTTGTTCTCGCGGATCAGGTTGCGGATCGCGGGCGTGCCGATCATGATCTCGTGCGCCGCCACGCGTCCCGAGCCGTCCTTGGTCTTGAGCAGCGTCTGCGAGATCACCGCGCGGATCGACTCCGAGAGCATGGCGCGCACCATTTCCTTCTCCGCCGCCGGGAACACGTCGACGATGCGGTCGATGGTCTTGGCGGCCGACGAGGTGTGCAGCGTGCCGAACACCAGGTGGCCGGTCTCGGCGCCCGAGAGCGCGAGGCGGATGGTTTCCAGGTCGCGCATCTCGCCCACCAGGATCACGTCCGGGTCCTCGCGCAGCGCGCTTCTCAGCGCGTTCGAGAACGACAGCGTATGCGGCCCGACCTCGCGCTGGTTGATCAGGCATTTCTTCGACTCGTGCACGAACTCGATCGGGTCCTCGATGGTGAGGATGTGGCCGTGCTCGGTTTCGTTCTTGTGGTTCACCATCGCCGCGAGGGTGGTCGACTTGCCCGAGCCGGTGGGGCCGGTGACCAGCACGATGCCGCGCGGCTGATCGGAGATGTCGGCGAAGATCTTCGGCGCCTTGAGGTCGTCGAGCGACAGGATCTTCGAGGGAATGGTCCGCATCACCGCCGCCGCGCCGCGCTGCTGCACGAAGGCGTTGACGCGGAAGCGCGCCAGGTTCGGCACCGCGAAGGAGAAGTCGCACTCGAGGTTTTCCTCGTAGAACTTGCGCTGCCCGTCGTTCATGATGTCGTAGATCATGGCGTGCACTTCCTTGTGCTCCATCGGCGGCACGTTGATGCGGCGCACGTCGCCGTGCACGCGGATCATCGGCGGCAGCCCCGAAGACAGGTGAAGGTCGGACGCCTTGTTCTTGACGACGAAGGCGAGCAGTTCCGTGAGATCCATTACAATCCTCCCGAGCGCGAAATTTCCTGCGCTGTTTCAGGGCATTATGGCAACAATTGCGGAAAACCTGCAAGCCGTGAGGGCGCGCATCGGCGCAGCCCGAGGGGTGACTTTGTTGGCGGTTTCCAAGGGGCAGGGCATCGAGCGCGTCAAGGAGGCGAGCGCGGCCGGGCAAAGGGCTTTCGGCGAGAACTACGTGCAGGAGGCGCTCGAGAAGATGGATGCGCTGCCCGGCCTGGAATGGCACCTCATCGGCCCCCTGCAAAGCAACAAGACGCGCCTCGCCGCCGAGCGCTTCGCCTGGGTGCAGTCGCTCGACCGGCTGAAGATCGCGCAGCGGCTCTCGGACCAGCGTCCGGCCGAGCTGCCGCCGCTCAACGTGCTGATCCAGGTGAATGCCTCGCAAGAGACAAGCAAGAGCGGCGTCGCCCTCGCGCAGGTCGAGGCGCTCGCCGCTGCGGTGGCCGCGCTGCCGCGCCTGCGGCTGCGCGGGCTGATGGCGATCCCCGAGCCCGGGGCGCCGCGCGAGCGCTACAGGGAAGTGAAGTCCCTGTTCGATTCCCTGCGGGAGAAGTTCGCGTGGGACACCCTGTCCATGGGCATGTCGGACGACCTGGAGCTCGCCATCGCCGAAGGCGCGACGCTGGTCAGGATCGGCACCGCGATCTTCGGGCAGCGCGCGCGGGAAAGAAGCGCCGCATGAAGATCGCCTTTCTCGGAGGCGGAAACATGGCCAACGCGCTGATCGGCGGGCTGCTGGCGAAGGGCTTCGATGCGCGCGCGATCTCGGTCGTCGACGTGAGTCCGGCGGCGCGCGAGCGCATCGCGGCGCAGCACGGCGTGCGCGTGAGCACCGCGCCCGACGCCGCCACCGGCGGCTCCGACGTGCTGCTGCTCGCGGTCAAGCCGCAGGACGTGCGCGCCGCGCTGTCCGGATTTCCCGCCAACCTGAAAGAGAAGCTGGTGATCAGCATCGTGGCCGGCGTGCGCCTCGAGGCGCTCTCGCGCTGGCTCGACGGCCATCGCCGGCTGGTGCGCTGCATGCCGAACACGCCCGCGCTGATCGGCGCCGGCGTGAGCGGCCTGTACGCGCTCGCGGAGGTCGGCCCGGCGGAGAGGGCGAAAGCCGAAACGATCCTCGGCGCCGTGGGCGAGGTGGTGTGGCTTGCCGAGGAGCGGCTGCTCGACGCGGTGACGGCCGTTTCCGGCAGCGGCCCGGCCTACGTGTTCTGGTTCATCGAGCAGCTTGCCGCCTTCGCGGAGCAAAGCGGCATCCCGAGGCAGCATGCCTTGACGCTTGCCCTGCATACCGTCCTCGGGGCGGCGAAGCTGGCCGCCACGAGCGCGGAGTCCCCCGCCGAGCTCAGGCGCAAGGTGACCTCCAGGGGCGGCACCACCGAGGCGGCGCTCGAGGTGTTCGACGCGGAGCAGCTCGCGCAGCGTTTCGCCCGCGCGCTCGAGGCGGCGCGCGAGCGCGGCGCCGCGCTGGGCGACGAGCTGGGGAAGGACTGAATGTTCGGCCAGATCGCGATCTTCCTGGTCGACACGGTGGTGGCCTTCCTGGTGCTGCTGCTGCTCGCGCGCTTTCACTTCCAGTGGCTGCGCGCGCCGTTCCGCAATCCGGTGGGGGAGTTCGTGCTCGCGACCACGAACTGGTGCGTGGTGCCGGCGCGGCGCGTGATCCCGGGGCTCGCCGGCCTCGACCTGCCGACCCTGCTGCTCGCCTGGCTCGCGCAGGCGCTCGGTCTCTGGGTGCAGGCGGCGATCGCCGGCGCCGCGCCGGGGGTGGCGTCCATCGCCGCCGTGGCCGCCGTCGACCTGCTGCGCTACAGCCTGTACATCCTGGTGTTCGCGATCATCGTGCAGGTGGTGTTCTCCTGGCTGAACCCGCACGCGCCGCTCGCGCCGGTATTCGACGCCATGACCCGGCCGTTCCTGCGGCCGTTGCGCCGCCTGGTGCCGCCGATCGGCAACGTGGACCTGACGCCGCTCGTGCTGCTGGTGGCGGTCCAGGTGCTGCTCATCCCGGTCGGGCACCTGCGGCTCGCCGCGGCGGGCCTGTGATCCTGCAGCTGCACGTGCATCCCGGCGCGCGGGTGAGCGAGTTCGCCGGGCGCCACGGCGAGCGGATCAAGGTGCGCCTGGCGGCGCGCGCGGTCGACAGGAAGGCGAACGAGGCGCTGATCGAGTTCCTTGCCGCGCACTACGGGGTGGCCAAGCGCGACGTGCGCATCGTGGCCGGGCTCAAATCGCGCCGCAAGCGCGTGGTCATCGAAGGAGTGAGCGAACGGAAACCGCCGACCCCCTGAAGGCGCTCAAGACCATCACCATCGCGGTCTACGCGCTGCAGGCGGCAGGCTTCCTGCTCCCGCCCATCGTCTGGGTCGTGGCCGTGATCATCAACTACGTGAAGAAGGAAGAAGCCGCCGGGACCTGGCTCGAGTCGCATTTCCGCTGGCAGATCCGCACCTTCTGGTTCGGCCTGCTGTGGGGCGTGATCGGCGCGATCCTGCTGCTCGTGATCGTGGGCTGGTTCGTCCTCATGGCCGACGCGATCTGGATCATCTACCGCGTCGTCAAGGGCTGGCTCAACCTCGCCGGGAACCGGCCGATGCCCGCGTGAAGCGCGCCTCCTCCGGGTAGGGGAACACGTCCTCCTGCTCGCCCTGGCGCACCCGCGCCTGCTTGGCGAGCCAGAACTCGGGGTCGAGCAGGTCGCGGTGGTGCTCGTAGAAGATCTCCCTGGCGCGCGGGTCGGCGACCAGGAAGCGATCGAACTGCTCGGGGAACACGTCGTGCTCGCGCACCGTCCAGTACGGCTCGGCGGCGAGCTCCTCCTCGTAGCCGGCAGGCGGCGGGATGCGGCGGAAGCTCACCTCCGCCATGGGCGCGATCTCGTCGTAGTCGTAGAACACCACCCGCTCGTGGCGCGTCACGCCGAAGTTCTTGAGCAGCATGTCGCCGGGAAAGATGCCGGCGCCGGCGAGCTCCTTGATGGCGGCGCCGTACTCGCGCAGCACCTCGCGCAGCCGCGCCTCGTCGCCGTCGCGGCGCAGCTCCTCGAGATGAAGGTTGAGCGGCCGCATGCGCCGCTCGATGTACACGTGCCCGATCACCAGCTCGTCGCCGTCGAGCTCGATCGCCGAGGCGCATTCGCGCTCGAGCTCCGCGAGCAGCTGCGGGTCGAAGCGCTCGAGCGGCAGCGCGACCAGCGAGTATTCGAGCGTATCGGCCATGCGCCCGACCCGGTCGTGCAGCTTCACCATGTGGTACTTGTCGATCACGGTCTGGCGGTCGATGTCCTTGGGCGGCGCGAAGCGGTCGCGGATCACCTTGAAGACGTACGGGAAAGAGGGCAGGGTGAACACCAGCATCACCAGGCCCTTGATGCCGGGGGCGACCACGAACCGGTCGCTGGAGTGCTTGAGGTGGTAGTGCAGGTCGCGGTAGAAGAGCGTCTTGCCCTGCTTCGCCAGGCCCACCGCCATGTACAGCTCGGCGCGCGGCTTGCGCGGCATCAGCCAGCGCAGGAACGAGACGTACGCGGCGGGCACCTCCATGTCGACGAAGAAGTAGGCGCGCGCGAAGGAGAACAGCACCAGCAGCTGGTCCTCGCCGACCAGCAACGCGTCGAGGTAGAGCTCGCCGCGCTCGTTCTGCAGGATCGGCACCGCGAAAGGCAGCTCGCGCTGCGCGTTGATGATGCGTCCGACGATGTAGGCGCCCTTGTTGCGGAAGAACAGCGAGGCGAGCACCTGGATCTGCAGGTCCGGGCGCACGCGCAGGGGCCGCGGGAAATGCCCCCGTAGGGCGCGCAGCACATTGCGCAGGTCGCGCCTGCGCTCCTCCCACGGGTCCTCCAGCCCGAAGCTGTCGATGATCGCTTCGAGCGTGCGCCGCAGACCGTCCTTGAGCGGGTAATAGCAGCGATAGGTCGGCCTCTCCCCTTCCAGGTGCTCGGTCGCCACCGCCGGGCGCCAGAAGATGAACTCGTTGTGGTAATAGCGCCGGTGCAGCACCTGGCAGGCGACCGAGTTGTAGAAAGTCTCGGCGCACTCGGGCTGCTTGTGCTCGTGCAGCATGCCGATGTAGGCGAGCTTGATCGCCGGCCAGAGCGACTCGTCGCGCGCCGCCTCGGGGAAGCGCGCGAGCAGCGCCTCGACCGCTTCCTGCACCCGCAGGTCGTACATCTGGATGCGCTCGCGCGCGAGGCTGCGCATCGCCGGCCAGGCGGCGCGCTCGAACAGCCGGCGCGACTCGATCGCGGCGTCGCGGAACAGGCGGTAGTGGCGGTCGAAGCCCTCCAGGATGGCGCGCGCGATTTCCTGCGGGAGGCTCGGGCGCCTTTCCTCCATGTGGACTACGTTGCGCAGCGCATTGTTCGTCACACGGCGGCGAGCTTCGCTTTTTTCTGCTCGTCGAAGAACTGCTCGTCCTCGGTCGAGCCGTGCAGCGCGCTGGTCGAGGCCTTGCCGGCGGCGACCACCTGCGTCACCTCGTCGAAATAGCTGGTGCCCACCTCGCGCTGGTGCTTGACCGCGGTGAAGCCCTTCTCCGCGGCGGCGAACTCCTTCTGCTGCAGCTCGACGAAGGCGCTCATGTGGCTGCGCGCGTAGCCGTGCGCGAGCTCGAACATCGAGTAATTGAGGGCGTGGAAGCCGGCGAGCGTGATGAACTGGAACTTGTAGCCCATCGCGCCGAGCTCGCGCTGGAATCTCGCGATCGTGGCGTCGTCGAGGTTGCGCTTCCAGTTGAACGAGGGCGAGCAGTTGTAGGCGAGCATCTTGTCCGGGTACTTGCTGCGGATCCCTTCGGCGAATTTCCTGGCGAATTCCAGGTCCGGGGTGCCGGTCTCGCACCAGACCATGTCGGCGTACTCGGCGTAAGCGAGCCCGCGCGCGAGCGCCTGGTCGAACCCCTTGCGCGTGCGGTAGAAGCCCTCCGCGGTGCGCTCGCCGGTGAGGAACGGCTTGTCGTTCTCGTCCACGTCGGTGGTGACGAGGTCGGCCGCCTCGGCGTCGGTGCGGGCGAGCAGCACGGTCGGCACGCCCAGCACGTCGGCGGCGAGCCGCGCGGCGAGGAGCTTCTGCACCGCCTCCTGCGTCGGCACGAGCACCTTGCCGCCCATGTGCCCGCACTTCTTGACCGAGGCGAGCTGGTCCTCGAAGTGCACCCCCGCGGCCCCGGCTTCGATCATCGCCTTCATGAGCTCGAAGGCGTTGAGCACGCCGCCGAAGCCCGATTCCGCGTCCGCGACGATGGGCGCGAAGAAATCCGTGTCTCCTGCAGTGGCTCTCCCTCCTGCGGCTTCCATCCACTGGATCTGGTCGGCGCGAGCGAGCGCGTTGTTGATGCGCTTCACCACCGTGGGAACGGAAGACACCGCGTAGAGCGACTGGTCCGGGTACATCTGCAGCGAGTCGTTGGCGTCGGCGGCGACCTGCCAGCCCGAAAGGTAGATCGCCGGGACGCCGGCTTTGACCTGCTGCACCGCCTGGTTGCCGGTGAGGGCGCCGAGCGAGTGCACGAACGGCCGCTCGTGCATCAGGCGCCAGAGCTTCTCCGCGCCGCGGCGCGCGAGCGTATGCTCGAGCGCCACGCTGCCGCGCAGGCGCACCACATCGTCTGCGCCATAGCCGCGCTTCACGCCTTT
>MERP01000030.1:13604-15701 GCA_001772055.1 Betaproteobacteria bacterium RIFCSPLOWO2_12_FULL_68_19 | reverse complement strand
GCTGTCGTGCGCGGCGGTGGCCGCCGAGCGAGGCCACGAGGTGGCCTTGTACGAGAAATCAAGCCAGCTCGGCGGACAGTTCAACCTGGCGAAAGTCATCCCCGGCAAGCAGGAGTTCGCCGAGTCGGTCGCCTACTACGAGGAGCGGCTGCGGCGCGCCGGGGTCAGGGTTCACCTGGAAACCATCGCGGAAGAAAAGGATCTTCCGGGCTACGACGAGGTCGTCATCGCCACCGGCATCGAGCCGCGCCGGCCCGGGATCCCCGGCATCGAGCATCCGAAGGTGGCGAGCTACGTCGAGGTGCTCACCGGCCGCGCCCGCGTGGGGCGCGAGGTCGCGATCATCGGCATGGGCGGCATCGGCTTCGACGTGGCCCTGTACCTGCTCGAGCGCGAGAGCCGCGCGCCGCTCGACCCGCAGGCGTTTGCAAGACATTGGGGTATCTCGCCGGAAGGGGAAGTATCTTCTCCTCCTCCTTCCGCTCCGGCACACCGGATTACCATGCTCAAGCGCTCGCACACTCCCTTCGGCCACACGCTCGGCCGCACCACCGGCTGGGTGCACCGCGCCGTGCTCGCGCGCAACGGCGTGCGCATGCTGAAAGGCGTCGAATACCGCAGGATCGACGATGAAGGCCTGCACCTGACGATGGACGGGAAGCAGATGCTGATCGCCGCCGACACGGTGATCGTCTGCGCCGGCCAGGTGCCGAGAAAAGAGCTGAAAGGAACGCATGTGATCGGAGGCGCGAAAGAGGCGAGCGAGCTCGACGCGAAGCGCGCGATGCTCGAAGGCGCCGAGGTCGGGGCGCAGCTGTGAAGATCGCGCTCATCGGCGGCGCGGGCGAGGGACTGGGGGCGGCGCTCGGACGGCGCTTCGCGGCAGAAGGATTCGAAGTGGCGCTTTGCTCGAGAACCGGTCCTGAAAAAGCAGATCTTCGAAACGAAGGCGAGGTTATCGCGCTCTTCGACCGGCTGGAAGCGCGCGCCCCGGTCGAGGTGGCGGTGTTCAACGCCGGCGCGAACTTCCGCGCCTCGATCCTCGACACCCCGGCAGAGATGTTCGAGAAGGTATGGCGGCTGGGCTGCTATGCCGGGTTCCTGTTCGGGCGCGAGGCGGCGCGGCGCATGATGCCCCGCGGCAGGGGCACGATCCTGTTCACCGGCGCCACCGCCTCGGTGCGCGGCTCGGCGCAGTTCGCCGCCTTCGCCGCCGCCAAGGGCGGCCTGCGCCAGGTGGCGCAGTCGATGGCGCGCGAGCTCGGCCCGAAGAACATCCACGTCGCGCACGTCGTGATCGACGGCATGATCGACAACCGCCGCACGCGCGAGCGGATGGCCGAGCGCGCCGGGGAGCTGCCGGCCGACGGCATGCTCGCCACCGACGCGATCGCGGAGCTCTTCTGGCAGTTCCACGCCCAGCCCCGCTCGGCCTGGACCTTCGAGGCCGACCTTCGCCCCTGGGCTGAGAAATTCTGAAGCGTGGGTTGACGGCGCTCGGGCCTAGTTCCGGCAGCTCCCCGGCAGCTCCTTTTTCGGCAGGTCCGGGCTGCCGCAGCGCCATTCGATCAGGCGGTCTCCCTGCACGACCGGCCGCAGCTCGATGTGCTTGCCGGCGAACGGCGCGCGCATGGTGATGACGACGGCGTGGCGCGCGGCGTCATAGGCGACCGACTCGACGTACTTCGACGCGACGGTCCGGTCGAACTTCGCGGCCTCCGCCGCGGCCGGCAGGCGGCCGTGATCTTGGAAGAACTCGGTCACCTCCGTGCGCATGGCCATGCCGGAGAGGATGCCCTCGGACACTTTGGCGCGCCCGGTGTAATCGCCGTAGGCGGGCAGCGTCGCCGCGATCAGGAGAGCCAGCGAAAGCAGCGCCACGCACGCGGCCGCAAGTCCAGTCCAGAGCGACGGCGGGCGTGCGCGGTCGAGCTTGCCCTTCAGGTGCTCGAAATAGATGCCGTCGGCGAACACCGGAAGCAGGAGGAATACGCCGACCAGATATGCGCCGATGACGTACGCCGCCCAGCCCTCGGATCGCGTCATGATCAGCGCCGCAAGCAGCAAGACCGGAGCGAAGAAGTTGACGCGCGCCAG
>MERP01000030.1:0-13570 GCA_001772055.1 Betaproteobacteria bacterium RIFCSPLOWO2_12_FULL_68_19 | reverse complement strand
CTGTGCAGGCAGGCGGCCGAGTTCCAGCCCGGCGCCCAGCGCCCGCCGGCGGCGCGGATGCGCTCGAAGGCCTTGAGGTAGTGCTTGGCGTTCCTGCCGAGCGCCGTTTCCCAGCGCGCTGTTTCGGTGGCTTCCATGGTGGGTAGTCCGCCTAGATGAGAAAAATAGGGTCTGTCCCTATTTAGGTCTGCCTATTTAGGTCTGTTGGTGAGGTAGAGGCCGGCGACCACGAGCGCGGCGCCGACGTACAGGGCCGGGGTCATAGGCTCGCCCAGAATGAGGACCGATTCGGTCACCGCGAGCGGCGGCACGAGGTTGATGAACTGCGAGGCGCGCGCGGCGCCGAGCGCCTTCACGCCTTCGTAGAACCACAGGAAGGGGATCACCGTGCCGAACACCACCAGGTAGCCGAGCGCGGTCCAGCTCTGCCAGGTCACGCCGGCGAGCGATGCGTCCTCGTACCAGGCCGGGATCGCGGTGGGAGCCGCGCCGGCGGCCATGACGTAGGCGGTGAGCGCGAGGGGCGAGAGCGAGGAGAGCGCGATGCGGCCGAGCAGCGTGTAGGCGCTCCACATGAAGACGCACAGCACGAGCAGCAGCTCGCCCAGGCCGAAGTCCAGGTTGAGAAAGTTCCTCGGGTCTCCCCTGGCGAGGACCCACAGGGCGCCCATGACCGAGAGCGCGACGCCGGCCGCGCGCGTCGGCCCGATCCGCTCCTTGAGGAGGAGCGCCGCGAAGAGCGCGGTGAACGCGGGATTGGTCGGCACGATCAGCGCCGCGCGGCTCGCCTCGACCAGCGCGAGCCCCGCGGTGAACAGGCTGTTGTAGAGCGTGATGCCGAGCAGGCCCAGGCCGACCACCAGCACCGACTCGCGCGGCGAGAGCCGCCGCAGCCGCCCCTCGCGCAGCCACAGCAGCGCGAGCAGGATCAGCGCCGCGGCGCTGAAGCGCACGAACACCGAGCTGAACACGCCCATGCTCTTGAGCACGATGTTCACCGCCGGGAACACGCCGCTCCAGAACAGCGCCATCAGGACGAGCTTGATGTAGAGCATTTTTTGCGCTGCATGCTAGCATCGCCCGGGGGAGGGATAGCCGATGGATGCGGTCGCGTCGCGGCGGCTTTTCGAGCGCATCGCGGCGAACATTGCGGCGGTGATACGCGGGCAGGACGCCGCGGTGCGCAAGCTCCTCGCGGCCTTCGCCGGCGGCGGGCACGTGCTGATCGAGGACACGCCCGGCACCGGCAAGACCACGCTCGCCAAGGCGCTCGCCGCCTCGATCGGCGCGCGCTTCACGCGCGTGCAGTTCACCCCCGACCTGCTGCCCTCCGACATCCTCGGCGTCTCGGTCTTCAACCAGCGCGAGCAGCAGTTCGAGTTCCGCACCGGGCCGGTGTTCACCTCGATCCTGCTCGCCGACGAGGTGAACCGCGCCTCGCCGCGCACCCAGTCGGCGCTGCTCGAGGTGATGGCCGAGGGCCAGGTGACGATCGAGGGCCGCACGCACCAGATGGACCCGCTGTTCTTCGTCATCGCCACCCAGAACCCGGTCGAGTTCCGCGGCACCTACCCGCTGCCCGAAGCGCAGATGGACCGCTTCGCGATGTGCCTGTCGCTCGGCTACGTCGACGCCGACACCGAGGTCGAGGTGCTCACCGCGCAGGAGCTCGAGCACCCGCTCGCGCAGGCGCGCGCCGTCGCGGCGCGCGAGGAGGTGCTCGAGCTGAAGGCCGCGGTGCGCCGCGTGCGCATCTCCGACCTGGTCAAGCACTACATCGTGGAGCTGGTGCGACGCACGCGCGCGGCGCCGCAGGTGCTGCTCGGCTGCGGGCCGCGCGCCTCGATCGCGCTGGTGCAGTCGGTCAAGGCGCTCGCGCTGATCGACGGCGAGGACTACGTGCGCCCCGAGCAGGTGCAGGAGCTCGCCGCGCCGGTGCTCGCGCACCGCATGGTGCTCGACTCGCAGGCGAAATTCGCCGGCGCGAGCGGCGCCTCGCTCATCGGCGAGATCGTGAAGGCGACGCCGGTCCCGGCGTGAAGCGCATCACGTATTACGGCTTGAGGGCGTTCAGCGCGCTGCAGCGCGTCCTGCGCGAGCGGCTCACCGCCGCCGGCTGGCTCGCGCTCGGCGCCACCGCCACCGCGGGCGGGGTGGGCATCGACACCACGCGCACCATGAGCTACCAGGCCTTCGCCTTCCTCACGGCGCTGCTCGTGCTCGCGTTTCTCGCCGCGCCCTGGTTTCGCGCGCGCGTCGCGGTGCGCCGCGAGCTGCCGCGCTACGCGACCGCGGGCGAGCCTTTCGCCTACCGCGTGGTGGTGGAGAACCGCGGCAGGCGCACGCTCGCCGGCGTCACGCTGCAGGAGCTGCTGCGCGACCCGCGCCCGAGCTATGCGGAATGGCGCGCGGCGCGCGAGCCGGGCGAGGAGAAGCGCAACTGGTTCGACCGCAACCAGGGCTACTTCCGCTGGCGCTGGCTGATCGAGCGGCGCACGCCGGAGCGGCCGCGCGACGCGCCGCTGCCGGCGCTCGCCCCCGGCGCGCGCGAGGCGGTGCAGCTCTCGCTCAAGCCGCGCCGGCGCGGGCGCATCGAGCTTGCCGGCCTCACCCTCGCTCGCACCGAGCCCCTCGGGCTGGTGCGCGGGCTGGAGCGCGTGAGCGCCGAGGGCACGGTGATCGCGCTGCCCAGGCGCTACCGGCTGCCCCCGCTCGCGCTGCCCGGGCAGCGGCGCTTCCAGCAGGGCGGCGTCACCCTCGCCACCTCGGTGGGCGACTCCGAGGAGTTCATCGGCCTGCGCGAGTACCGGCCGGGCGACCCGCTGCAGAAGATGCACTGGAAGAGCTTCGCGCGCACCGGCACGCCGATCGTCAAGGAGTTCCAGGACGAGTTCTTCGAGCGCCACGCGCTGGTGCTCGACACCGCGAGCCGCTCGGGCGAGGACGCCGCGTTCGAGGAGGCGGTGGCGGTGGCCGCCTCTTTCGTCTACGCCATCGACACGCGCGAGTGCCTGCTCGACCTGCTGTTCGTGGGAGGAGAAGTGCGCACCTACACCGCCGGCCGCGGGCAGATGCAGGTGAGCCACATGCTCGAGGTGCTGGCCGGGGTGGCGGCGAGCCCGCCGCAGGCCTTCGCCACGCTCGCGCGCGCGGTGCTCGGCCAGCGCCGCTCGCTCACGAGCTGCATCGTGGTGCTGCTCGACTGGGACGAGGAGCGGCAAGGTTTTATCCAGGCCATGATGAAAAGCGGCCTGGAGGTGCGCGTCTTGCTCGTCTCCGAAAAGGACTTCCCGGAAACGAGAAACCTCCATGTCCTTCGTCCCGGCCGGATCGAAGCCGGGCTGGCGAAGCTGCGATGAGCATGCCGCCGCTGCTCCTCGGCGCGGCGCTCGCCTTCTGGGGCTGGCGCTCGGGGAACTACGCCGCCGCCGCGGCGCTGGCGCTGCTCGCCGAGTCGCCGCGCCTGCTGTCGTGGCGCCTGGACCTGCGCCACCGCGAGTTCTCGCGCATCGCCGATTCCTGCACCGTGGCCTTCGCCGGGCTGCTCGTCTGGCTGTTCGCGACGCTCGAGGCGCCGCGCACCGCGCGCGCGGTGCTCACCACGCTGCTGTGGCTGCCGGCGGTGCTGATGCCGATCCTGCTCGCGCAGCGCTTCTCGAGCACCGGGCTCATGCCGCTCTCGGCGCTGTTCCGCTACCTGCGCAAGCTCAAGGAGCGCGAGCCCTCGACGCCGGACCCGGAGATCGACCTCACCGGCGTGTATTTCGCGGTGTGCCTGGTCGCGGCCGGCATTCCCAACATGCGCGACGAGCTCTTCTACGCCGGGGTGGTGCTGCTCGTGGCCTGGGCGCTCGCGGCGGCGCGCCCGAAGCACGCGTTCGCCGGCGCCTGGGCGGCGAGCCTGATCGGCGCCGCGGGGCTGGGCTACGGCGCGCACAAGGGGCTCGCCGAGCTGCAGGCCTCGATCGAGAACTGGGTGAGCGGCTGGGTGCTGAGCGGCCTCGCCGCCGATCCGTACCGCTCGAGCACCGACCTCGGCTCGGTCGGCCGCCTGAAGGAGGACGAGACCATCGTGCTGCGCGTCTACGCGCCCGAGCAGGACGCAGGGCGCCTGCGGCTGCTGCACCGCGCGAGCTTCACTTCGCTTCGCGGCAACACCTGGATCGCGCGCAACGCGCCGATGGCGCCGCTGCAGGCCGAGGCCGACGGCACCACCTGGCGCCTCGGCGCGGCCGCCCCGCAGCAGCGCGCGCGCATCGTCACGCGCCTGGAGGACGGCAAGGCGCTGCTCGCGCTGCCCGCAGGCACGGTGCGCCTCTCCGGCCTGCCGGCGGCGAGCGTCAAGCGCAACGTCTTCGGCGCCACGCTCGCCGACCTCGGCGGCGACTGGGGCCCGTACGTCGCGGAAACCGGCGCCGCCGAGGACTACGCGCCGCCGAGCGACGAGGACTTGCAGGTCCCCGAGCGCGAGCGCGCCGCTTTCGCGCGGCTTTTCACGCATCTATCTTTGAAAGGGCTTGCGGAGAAAGAGATCCTCGATCGCATCCGGCTGCACTTCGCGGCCTTCAGCTACTCCACCTATCGCGACGCGCCGGCACCGGCGGGCAGCACGCCGCTCGCGGACTTTCTCGAGCGCTCGAAGAGCGGGCATTGCGAATACTTCGCCGCCGCCACCACGCTCGCGCTGCGCGCCGCAGGCATCCCGGCGCGCTACGCGACCGGCTTCGCGCTGGTCGAGCACAGCGAGCTGGAGGAGGCGTACGTGGTGCGCGCGCGCCATGCGCACGCCTGGACGCGGGCCTACGTCGGCGGGCGCTGGATCGACCTCGACACCACGCCGCCCTCGTGGGTGCTGGAGGAGCAAAGCCGCTCGCCGGCATGGCAGCGGCTGATGGACTTCGCGCGCTGGGCCGCCTACCGCTGGTCGCAGCGCGGCGCGCTCGAAGGCGGGCCGGGCTGGTATGCGGCGCTCGCGCTGCTTGCCGCCGTGCTCGCGTGGCGCATCCTGCGCGGCAAGCGCACTTCGCGCCTCGCCCGGGGCGCGGCCGCGGCGCGCCGCACGCCGGGCGACGATTCGGAGCTTTACGCCGTCGAGAAGCTGCTCGCCGCGCGCTTCGGCCCGCGCGAGGCGGGCGAAACACTTCACACCTGGATGCTGAAGACCCCGAAAGCGAACGAACTGCGCGATGCCCTCACGCTCCACTACCGCTACCGCTTCGATCCGCGCGGACTGAGCGACGAGGAGCGAGCCGCGTTGCGCGCGCATTGCCTCGCGCTCGCGCAATCGCTCCATTAGAATCGGCCGCATGGGAACCGTAGTGGCACTGGCCGGCCAGGTCGGCGGCGCGAAGCTCGCCGAGGGGCTGCAGCGCCTGCGCGGCAGGGACCTCACGGTGATCGTGAACACCGGCGACGACTACGAGCACCTCGGGCTCGCGTTCTCGCCCGACCTCGACACCACGCTCTATGTGCTCGCCGGCATCGCGGGGGCTGCCGCCGCCTGGGAGCCCGAGGGCGAGAGCCGCGTGGTGCACGCGATGGTAAAGGCGCTCGGCGGGCCCGACCGGCCGCTGCTCGGCGACCGCTCGCTCGCCATGCCGCTACTGCGCAGCGAAGGGCTCGCCGCCGGGCGCCGGCTGAGCGCGATCGGCGCCGATTTCTGCCGCCACCTCGGCATCGCGGCGCGCGTGCTGCCGATGAGCGACGATGCGGTGCGCACGCACGTCCTCACCGCCGAAGGCGCGGTCAGCTTCCATGAGTACTTCCACGAGCTCGGCTGCGAGCCGCCGGTGCTCGGCTTCCAGTACGCGGGCGCCGAGGACGCGAGGCCGAGCGACGAGGTGTTCGATGCGCTGCACGCCGCGGACCTCGAGGCGGTGGTGATCTGCCCGGCGAACCCCTACCACACCATCCGGCCGATCCTGGAAGTAAACGGCATGAAGGAGCTGCTGCGCAAGCGCGGCGCGCCGATCGTCGCGGTCACGCCGATCGTCGGCGGCAAGGCGCTCAGGGGCTCGGCCGGGAAGATGATGCGCGAGCTCGGGCGCGAGCCCTCGCCGCGCGGCGTCGCCGGCGAGTACCTGCGGCTCATCGACGGCTTCGTCATCGACCGCGAGGACGAGCACTCGGCCGAGGCGGTGCGCTCGCTCGGCATCGAGTGCCTGGCGGCGGCCACGATCATGCGCGCGCCGGAGGACCGCGTCGCGCTGGCGCAGGCGGTGCTCGACTTCGCCGCCGCGATCCGCGAGAAGCGCGCCGCCGAGGTGGAATGAGACTTCTCGCGGTCCTGCTTCTCGCACCGCTTTCCTGTCTGGCAGAGCCGCACGAGCAGGAGATCCAGCGCTCGCTCATCCAGCGCGACCAGCAATCGGCCGAATTTTCCAAACCGATCCTTGAGAACCTGCATGGAAGACAAATGCAGGAAGCGGGAAGGCCGCTGCATCCCGATCCGGAGATCGCGCGGCAGTTGAGGCCTTACGAGAGGGAGCGCATGGCGCGCGAGCGCGAAGGCTTCGTGCTCAGGCTTCCTCCGCCAAGGGCGAATTCGGGGTCTGACCCCGATCTGAAGCCCTTACCGCTCCCAGGGGGGCCGCGACACGGGGTCGAGCCCGTACCGGCGCAAGGCGCCGGCGGCTAGCTTCGGGTCGAGGGCGGCGAGCGCCGCCACGACGATGTTTTTCGCGTCCACCTCGAAGAAGGCGCGCAGCGCCGCGCGGGTGTCGCTCCGTCCGAATCCGTCCGTCCCAAGACCGACGAAATTCCTGTCGACGTAGGGCCGGATGAGGTCCGCAACGGCGCTGACATAGTCGCTCGCCGCGATCACCGGTCCCGGGGCGTCCTTCAGGCACTTCTCCACCCAGCTCTCTGCGCTCCTGCCGAAGCGCCGCTCGCGCTCGACGCGCATGCCGTCGCGCCGCAGCTCGGTGAAGGAGGTCACGCTCCAGACGCCGGCCGGGATGCTCCAGTCCTTCTCGAGCAGCTCCGCCGCGGCGATGACCTCGCGCAGGATCGGGCCGCTGCCCAGCAATTGCAGCCGCTCCTTTTCCCTTCTTTGGAAAGAGTACAGGCCTTTCAAGATGCCTTCATGCGCGCCGTCGGGCATGGCGGGCTGCGGGTAGTTCTCGTTCGCGACCGTGAGGTAGTAGAAGACGTCCTCCTGCGCCTTGAGCATGCGCCGCGCGCCGTCGTGCACGATCGCCGCCAGCTCGTAGCCGAAGCAGGGATCGTAGGCGCGGCAGCTCGGGATGGTCGAGGCGGCAAGGTGAGAGGAGCCGTCCTGGTGCTGCAGGCCTTCGCCGGCGAGCGTGGTGCGCCCGGCGGTGCCGCCGACGAGGAAGCCGCGCGCGCGCGAGTCGGCCGCCGCCCAGACCAGGTCGCCGACGCGCTGGAAGCCGAAGATCGAGTAGTAGATGTAGAAAGGCAGCATCGGCGTGCGGTGCGCCGAGTAGGCGGTGGCGGCGGCGAGCCACGACGAGAGCGCGCCCGCCTCGGTGATGCCTTCCTCGAGGATCTGCCCGTCCTTCGCCTCGCGGTAGTAGAGCAGCTCGTCGTGGTCCTCGGGCTCGTAGAGCTGCCCCACCGACGAGTAGATGCCGAACTGGCGGAACAGCGTCTGCATGCCGAACGTGCGCGCCTCGTCCGCGACGATCGGCACCACGCGCGCGCCGAGCGTCTCGTCCTTCATGAGGCTCGCGAGCAGCTGGACGAAGGCCATGGTGGTGGACTGGCTTCTGTTGCTCGAAAAGTCCAGCTTCGGGACCGGGACGGGCTCCGCCCTCGTATTCCTTGTGGGGAGGTACCCTCCCAGCGCGCTTCGCCTTCCCAAGAGGTACTTCATCTCCGGACTGTCGTCCGCCGGGCGGTAGAAGCGCAGCTGCGCCACGTCATCGTCCGAGAGCGGCAGCGCGAAGCGGTCGCGGAACTCGCGCAGCGCCTCGTCGTCGAGCTTCTTCTGCTGGTGCGTGCCCATCTTGCCCTGGCCCCAGTGCCCCATGCCGTAGCCCTTCTTGGTCTTGGCGAGGATCACGGTGGGCTGCCCGGCGTGGCGCGACGCCGCGTCGTAGGCGGCGTGGATCTTCACCGGGTCGTGGCCGCCGCGGCGCAGGCGGTCGATGTCGTCGTCGCTCATGTGCGCGACCAGCTCCTGCAGCTCGGGATACTTGTTGAAGAAGTGCTCGCGGTTGAAGCGCCCGTCGGTGGCGGCGTAGGTCTGGAACTCGCCGTCGACCGTCTCGTGCAGGCGCTTGAGCAGCACCCCGTCGTGATCGCGGGCGAAGAGCGGATCCCAGTCCGAGCCCCACAAGAGCTTCAACACGTTCCAGCCCGTGCCGGCGAACAGGCCTTCGAGCTCCAGCACGATCGAGCCGTTGCCGCGCACCGGGCCGTCGAGCCGCTGCAGGTTGCAGTTGACCACGAAGATCAGGTTGTCCAGGCCTTCGCGCGCCGCGAGCGAGAGCCCGGCGAGCGACTCGGGCTCGTCCATCTCGCCGTCGCCGACGAAGGCCCAGACCTTCCTTTTTCCCGTGTTCAATATCCCCCGGTTTTCGAGGTAGCGCATGAACCGCGCCTGGTAGATCGCGTTGATCGGCCCCAGGCCCATCGAGCCGGTCGGAAACTGCCAGAACTCCGGCATCAGGTACGGGTGGCAGTAGGACGACAGGCCCTTGCCGCCGGTCTCCTGCCGGTAATGGTTCAGCTGTTCTTCACTCAATCTGTTTTCCAGGAAGGCTCTTGCGTACACCCCGGGCGCCGAGTGCGGCTGGAAATACACGAGGTCGTCGGCACGGAAGAAATGGTTGAAGCCGACCTCGAACAGATCCGCCGCCGAGGCGTAGCTCGCGATGTGGCCGCCGAGCTCGGGGTAGGCGCGGTTGGCGCGCACCACCATCGCGAGCGCGTTCCAGCGCACGATCGCCGAGATGCGGCTCTCGAGCTCGAGGCTGCCGGGGAATTGCGGCTGCTCGGCGAGCGCGACCGAGTTCTTGTAAGGGGTGTTGAGCACCGGCGGCAGCGGCACGCGCCGCACGCGCGCATGGTCGAGCAGGCGCCGCAGCAGGAAGGTGGCGCGCTCGCGGCCCTCGGCCTGCACCAGCGCGTCGAAGGCTTCCAGCCATTCGCGCGTTTCGGCCGGGTCGGCGTCGGGCGCGTTCACGCGCCAGAAAGCCGAGGAAACGATGTCGGCGAGGTCGGTCATTTCGGGCATGATAGCCTGCATCGCCCGGCATTTGCTGTCGTTTGGTGCCGTCCCGTAAGGTCGAAACGGCATATCATGCCGCCATGGACGCCCTCGACCTGCGCATTCTGGAGCGGCTGCAGCACGACGCGCGCATTTCCAACGTCGAGCTCGCCCGCGCGGTGAACCTCTCGCCCTCGCCCTGCCTCGCGCGCGTGCGCGCGCTGGAGGAGGACGGCACCATCGCGCGCTACGTGACGCTGCTCGACGCGAAGAAGATCGGCATCACGGTGAGCGTGCTGGTGCAGGTCACGCTCGAGAAGCAGATCGAGCCCGCGCTCGAGGCGTTCGAGAGCGCGGTGCGCGAGCGCCCGGAAGTGATGGAGTGCTACCTGATGACCGGCGACGCCGATTACCTGCTGCGCGTGCTGGTGCCCGACGTGCCGGCCTTCGAGCGCTTCATCCTGGAGTTCCTCTCGCGCGTGCCCGGCGTGGGCAACATCAAGTCGAGCTTCGCGCTCAAGCAAGTAAAGTACCAGACCGCGCTTCCCCTGCCCCTTCCGGCGCAGCCGCAAAAAAGGCGCAAGGGGCGAAAAAACTGATATATTGCGTGCCGCAGGATATACGCAGGTAGCGAGAATTTGTTCCCCACCCGCAGTGGCAGCGCCCTCGCAGTGGCAGTCCAGTTCCACTCCCTCGGATCGTCGTGCCCGGCTTCGTCGCGCCCGGATTTGTCGCGGCCGTCAGTTGAAGGAAATCAGTAAATGGCAACCGGTACCGTCAAGTGGTTCAACGACTCCAAGGGCTTCGGCTTCATCACCCCGACCGAGGGCGGTGAAGACCTGTTCGCGCATCACACCGCGATCCAGATGAGCGGCTTCAAGACGCTCAAGGAAGGCCAGAAGGTCGAGTTCGAAGTGAAGCGCGGCCCCAAGGGCCTGCAGGCGGCGAACATCAAGCCGCTTTAACAGAAAAAGAAATCGAAAAGCCCGCGCAAGCGGGCTTTTTTATTCCCCAGTACTCCAGCACCGCGGGAAAAACGTGGTCTGTCCCTGTTTTTCGGTTCGCTGCTAGGTCGAGACCATGTCGAGCAGGCGCATCATGGTCTGGTCGGCCCAGTAGTCCGGATCCTCGTCGATCTTGGCGTCGCCGCGCGCGCGCGTTACGGCGTCGATGCCCTTCCTCTCGCAGAAGCCGTGCCAGAACTGCTTCACTTCCTCGGCGCTCATGTCGTCGGCGCGCCGGCCTTCCTTCTTCTCAGCCATGGGAATCTCGATCAATAAAAAGCGTTCGTGGTGCCGGCTGTCCGAATCGAACGGACGACCTACCGCTTACAAGGCGGTTGCTCTGCCCCTGAGCTAAACCGGCTGGCGGAAATTATGCGCCTTCCTACTTGATGCGCCGCAATGTCGGCTTGCCGCCGCCCGAGGGCTTCTTGGGCGGCTCGGGGTTCGCGGGCGCCGGCAGCGCCGCGGGCGGCTTGGCGTTGCTCGCGGCGCCCTCGAGCTCGGCGCGCGCGTGCGCGCCGGTCCTGGCGCCTGCGTCCTTTCCCTCCACGTCGAAGGTCATGCCGTGGCCGGTCTCGCGCGCATAGAGCGCATAGACGTTGGCGATCGGCAGCGAGATCTGGCGCGCCACGCCGCCGAAGCGCGCGGAGAACTCGATCAGCTCGTTGCCCATCTGCAGCTTGTGCACCGCGTTGGGGCTGATGTTGAGCGTGATCTCCCCGCCCTTCACGTATTCCGCGGGCACCTGGGTGCGCGAGTCGACCTTCACCGCGAGGTGCGGCGTGTAGCCGTTGTCCACGCACCACTCGAACAGCGCGCGCAGCAGGTAGGGCTTGGTGGCGATTTCCTTCACGGGATTTGGCGGTTGTGCTATTTCCGCATCACCTTTTCCGAGGGCGTGAGCGCCTCGATGAAGGCCGGGCGCGAGAAGATGCGCTCGGCGTACTTCATGAGCGGCGCGGCGGTCTTGCCGAGCTTGATGCCGTAGTGGTCGAGGCGCCACAGCAGCGGCGCGATGGCGACGTCGAGCATGGTGAAGTCGTCGCCCAGCATGTGCTTGGTGCGCGTGAACACCGGCGCGAGCTCGATCAGCCGGTCGGTGACGTGCGCCCGGGCGCGCTCGACCTGCTTCTCCTTGCCCGACTCGAGCGCCTCGATCTGCGAGAACAGCTCCACCTCCATGTTGAACAGCATGAGCCGCGCGCGCGCGCGCATCACCGGGTCGGCGGGCATGAGCTGCGGGTGCGGGAAGCGCTCGTCGATGTACTCGTTGATGATGTTGGACTCGTACAGGATGAGGTCGCGCTCGACCAGCACCGGCAGCCGGTTGTACGGGTTCATCACCGCGATGTCCTCGGGCTTGTTGTACAGGTCGACGTCGATGACCTGGAAGTCCATGCCCTTCTCGTACAGCACGAAGCGGCAGCGATGGCTGAATGGGCACGTCGTGCCCGAATAAAGTTGCATCATGGAGAACCTACTTGACGTCCTTCCAGAATTCCTTCTTCAGCAGCCAGGCGAGGACGAACAGGATGCCGAGCACGAACAGCACCACGATGCCCCAGGCCTTGCGCTCGAGCGCGGCGGGCTCGCCCACGTAGGCCAGGAAGTTCACCAGGTCGCGCACCGTGGCGTCGTACTGCGGGCGCGGCTGCGCGCCCTCGCTCAGCGTTTCCCACCTGCCGTCCACGCGGCGCAGCTCGCCCTGCAGCGTCCACAGCGCGTGCGGCATGGCCACGTTCGGGAACAGCGCGTTGTTCCACCCGGTCGCGCTCTTCGGGTCGCGGTAGAAGGTGCGCAAATAGGTGTAGAGCCAGTCGGCGCCGCGCGAGCGCGCCACCACCGACAGGTCGGGCGGCGGCACGCCGAACCAGAGCTTGCCTTCCTTGGCGCTCATCGGCGTCTTCATGGTCTCGCCCACCTTCTCGGCCGTGAACATCAGGTTGTCGCGGATCTGCGACTCGGTGAGCCCCAGGTCGCGCAGCCGGTTGTAGCGCATGTACTGCATGCCGTGGCAGCCGATGCAGTAGTTGACGAAGGTGCGCGCGCCGGCCTGCAGGCTCGGCAGGTCGGTGGGGTCGTGCGGCGAGCGGTCCAGCCGGTAGCCCGTTTCCGCCGCCAGTGCAGTCCCGCAGGCCAATGAGATCAAGATTCCAATAAGAGCTCTCATCAGTGCGTCACCCGTTCCGGCACCGGCAGCACCTTGTCGCGCCGCGTGTACCAGGGCATGAGCAGGAAGAACAGGAAATAGAGGATGGTGCACAGGCGCGCCGCCCAGGTGGCGACGTCCTTCGTGTCCAGGAGGTCGGCCGGGTCGGAGAACTGGCCCCACACCGTGGTGGGCTTCACGCCGAGGTAGCCGAGCAGCAGGAACGCCACCACGAAGATCGCGAGCGCGCCCTTGTAGTACGGGCCGCGGTAGCGGATCGATTTCACCGGGCCGCGGTCGAGCCAGGGCAGGAAGAACAGGATCAGGGTGGCGATGCCCATCGCCAGCACGCCGGGGAACTGCGAGTTGAACAGCGGCGGCACCGCGCGCAGGATCGAGTAGTAGGGCGTGAAGTACCACACCGGCGCGATGTGCTCCGGGGTCTTGAGCGGGTCGGCGGGGATGAAGTTGTTGTGCTCGAGGAAGTAGCCGCCCAGCTCGGGCATGAAGAACATCACCACACAGAAGATCGCGAGGAACACCACCGCGCCCATCAGGTCCTTGACGGTGTAGTAGGGGTGGAAGGGGATGCCGTCCACCGGGTGCCCGTCCGGGCCCTTGTGCTTCTTGATCTCGATGCCGTCGGGGTTGTTCGAGCCGACGTCGTGCAGCGCGAGCAGGTGCGCGACCACGAGGCCGAGCAGCACCAGCGGCAGCGCGATCACGTGCAGCGCGAAGAAGCGGTTGAGCGTCGCGTCCGAGACCACGTAGTCGCCGCGGATCCACAGCGCGAGGTCGGGCCCGATGAACGGGATGGTGCCGAACAGGTTCACGATCACCTGCGCGCCCCAGTACGACATCTGGCCCCAGGGCAGCAGGTAGCCGAAGAAGGCCTCGCCCATGAGCGTGAGATAGATCAGCACGCCGAAGATCCACACCAGCTCGCGCGGCTCGCGGTGCGAGCCGTACAGCATGGCGCGGAACATGTGCAGGTACACGACGACGAAGAAAGCCGACGCGCCGGTGGAATGGATGTAGCGCAGCAGCCACCCGCCGGGCACGTCGCGCATGATGTACTCGACCGAGCCGAACGCGAGGCCGGCGTCGGGCTTGTAGTTCATGGTGAGGAAGATGCCCGAGACGATCTGGATCACCAGCACCAGCAGCGCGAGCGAGCCGAAGAAGTACCAGAAGTTGAAGTTCTTCGGCGCGTAGTACCCGGCGGCGTGGATGCGCCACTGC
>MERP01000029.1 GCA_001772055.1 Betaproteobacteria bacterium RIFCSPLOWO2_12_FULL_68_19 | reverse complement strand
GCGGCCGCTTGCGATTCGCCTCAGCCCGAGCCACCAGCCGGCGGCGAAGCCGGCGAGGTACATGAGGCCGTACCAGCGCACCGCCAGCGGACCGATCGAGAAGGCGATCGGATCGATATTCGGATGGACCAACATTAGAATTGGCGATTAGATCACAAGGAGAAACGGCAAATGGCGTACAACCGGCGCAGCCGCCTCATCACCCAGGGCGTCGCGCGCTCGCCCAACCGGGCAATGCTGCGCGCGGTGGGCTTCGGCGACGGCGACTTCGACAAGCCGATCGTCGGCGTGGCGAACGGGCACTCGACCATGAACCCCTGCAACGCCGGCATCCAGCCGCTCGTCGAGCGCGCCGTGGCTGCCCTCGAGCAGGCAGGCGCGAAGCCGCAGACCTTCGGCTTTCCGACGGTCACCGACGGCATCGGCATGGGCACCGAGGGCATGAAGTACTCGCTGGTCTCGCGCGAGGTGATTGCCGACGCCATCGAGACCGCGGTCAACGGGCAGCTGATGGACGGGGTGCTGTGCGTCGGCGGCTGCGACAAGAACATGCCCGGCAGCATGATGGCCATGGCGCGCATCAACGTGCCGGGGATCTTCGTGTATGCCGGCACCATCAAGCCCGGCCACTGGAAGGGGCAGACCCTCACTATCGTCAGCCCCTTCGAGGCGGTCGGAGCATTCTGCGCCGGCAAGATGAGCGAGGAGGACTTTGCCGGGATCGAGAGGAACGCCTGTCCGAGCGTCGGCGCCTGCGGCGGACAGTACACCGCCAATACGATGTCGTCCTCGTTCGAGGCGCTCGGCATGAGCCTGCTCGGCTCCTCGCAGATGGCCTCGCCCGACGCCGAGAAGGCCGATTCGGCCGCCGCGTCGGCGCGCGTGCTGTTCGAGGCGATCAAGCGCGACCTCAAGCCGCGCGACATCATCACGCGCAAGTCGATCGAGAACGCGGTCGCGCTGGTGATGGCGACCGGCGGCTCGACCAACGCGGTGCTGCATTACCTCGCGATCGCCAACGCCGCGGGCGTGAAATGGACGATCGACGACTTCGAGCGGGTGCGCCGCAAAGTGCCGGTGCTGTGCGACCTCAAACCCTCCGGCCGCTTCGTGGCGGTCGACTTCCATCGCGCCGGCGGCGTGCCGCAGGTGCTCAAGATGCTGCTGGCGAACGGCGTGCTGCACGGCGAGTGCATGACCATCCACGGCCGCACCATGGCCGAGATGCTGAAGGACGTGCCCGCCGAGCCGCGCGCCGACCAGGAGGTGATCCGCCCCTGGTCGAAGCCGCTGTACCGCGAAGGCCATCTCACGATCCTGAAAGGCAACCTCTCTCCGGAGGGCTGCGTGGCGAAGATCACCGGCCTGAAGAGCACCTCCATCACGGGCCCGGCGCGGGTTTTCGACTCGGAGCCGGCCGCGTTGAAGGCGATCCTGGCCAAGCGCATCAAGGCGGGCGACGTGATCGTGATCCGCTACGAGGGCCCGAAAGGCGGCCCCGGGATGCAGGAGATGCTCGCGCCGACCTCGGCGCTCATCGGCCAGGGGCTGGGAGAGTCGGTCGGGTTGCTGACCGACGGCCGGTTCTCCGGGGGCACCTGGGGCATGGTGGTCGGCCACGTCGCGCCCGAGGCTTACGCCGGCGGCGCCATCGCGCTGGTGAAAGAAGGCGACTCGATCACCATCGACGCGAAAAAGCGCCTCATCCAGCTGAACGTGTCGGCGAAGGAGCTCGCCGCGCGGCGCAAGAAATGGAAGGCACCGAAGCCACGCTACACCCGCGGCCTGCTGGCGAAGTACATGAAGCTCGTCTCCACCGCCTCGCGCGGCGCGATCACGGATTCAGAAGCTTGAGCCGGGCTGCCTGAGAAATTCGATCTCCTCGGGCGTGCTCGCGCGCCCGAGGGCGGCATTGCGGTGCGGGAAGCGGCCAAAACGCCGGATGAGGTCGCGGTGCGCAGCCGCGTAGCGGTAAGCGTCGTCGGTCTCGGCAAAGGCGCCGAGCGGCTCGCACAGCTCGCAGGCCCGCAGCTGGTCCTCGAGCGTCTCGCTGTGCTCGAACGGCAGGTAGGTAAACAAGCGCTCCACCGGCAGCAGCGCGCGGTCGTAGCCGCGCGCGACGGCGTGGCGCGCCGCGCTGAGCGCCAGGGAATCGGCGGCGAAGGCGCGGGCCGAGCCGCGAAACATGTTGCGCGGGAACTGGTCGAGCACCACGATGCGCGCCAGGCAGCGCTCGGCGTCGTCCAGCCAGTCTGCGCGGCCGCCGGCGGCGAGCTGCTCGTAGAGCGGCAGGAAACGGTCGCGGATCGCGGCGTCGAAGGCGGGGTCCTTCTCGAACCAGCGCCTGAGCCTCGGCCCGCGCGGCGCGCCGAACCAGAACTGCAGCACGTCGAGGTGGCTCGCGGTCGTCATGAAGTGCTAAGCTGAAAACGTAACAACCGCCAAAAAAGGAGGCACCATGCTTCGTCGCTTCATTTCCAGCCTGTTGATCCTATCCCTCGCCGGCCTGGGTTTCAGCGTCCCGGCGCAGGCCGCCCTGGTCGCAACCGATGCCGCGGCGGCGAGCGCCGAGCGCAGCCGCATCTCGACGCTGCTCGACCGGGCGGACGTGCGCGCGCAGCTGCAAGCTTACGGCGTCGAGCCTGCGGATGTGAAGGCGCGCGTCGCGGCGCTCACGGACGAGGAGGCCGCGCAGCTCGCCGCGCAGCTCGACAGCCTGCCCGCGGGCGGCAGCATCGTCGGCGCCATCGTGCTGGTGTTCCTCGTGCTGCTCATCACCGACATCCTGGGCTTCACCAAGATCTTCCCGTTCACCCGCTCGGTGCGCTAACGCTGAACCGCCTCGCGCAGGAGACCTCTCCCTACCTGCAGCAGCACGCCGCCAACCCCGTGGAGTGGTATCCATGGGGTGCGGAGGCGCTCGAGCGCGCGCGGCGCGAGGACAAGCCGATCCTGCTCTCGGTGGGCTACTCGGCCTGCCACTGGTGCCACGTCATGGCGCACGAGAGCTTCGAGGACCCGCAGGTCGCGGCGTTGATGAATCGCCTGTTCGTCAACGTGAAGGTCGACCGCGAGGAGAGGCCCGACCTCGACCAGATCTACCAGGGCGCGCACCAGATGCTCGCGCAGCGTCCCGGCGGCTGGCCGCTCACCATGTTCCTTTCGCCCGACGGCACGCCGTTCTTCGGCGGGACCTACTTCCCGAAAGAGGCGCGCCACGGGCTGCCGGGCTTCCCGGAGCTGTGCGAGCGCATCGCCGCGATCTGGCGCGACAGGCGCGCCGAGATCGCGGCGCAGAACCGCGAAGTGCTGCAGGCTCTCGCGCGCACCGTGCCGCAGCGCCCGGCCGGGCGCGCGCCGCTCTCGGGCGAGGTGGCGCGCGCGATGCTCGACAACCTGCGCGCGAGCTTCGACGCGCGCCACGGCGGTTTTGGCGGCGCGCCGAAATTCCCGCACCCGAGCGATCTCGAGCTTTGCCTGCGCCACGGCGAGCTCGACATGGCGCACCTCACGCTCAAGCGCATGTGCGAGGGCGGCATCTACGACCAGCTCGGCGGCGGATTCTGCCGCTACAGCGTGGATGCGCAATGGACCATCCCGCACTTCGAGAAAATGCTCTACGACAACGGCCCGCTGCTCGGGCTGCTCGCCGACGCCTGGCTCACCGGCGGCGAGGCGCTCTATGCGCGCTGCGCGCAGGAGACGGCGCTCTGGCTGATGCGCGAGATGCAGTCCCCGGAAGGCGGCTACTACTCCTCGCTCGACGCCGACAGCGAGCACGAGGAGGGCAAGTTCTACGTCTGGAGCCGCGAGGAGCTGCGAGCGCTTCTCGGCCGGGAGGAGTTCGAAGTCCTTGCCTCCCACTACGGGCTCGACGGCCCGCCCAACTTCGAGAACCGGCACTGGCACTTGCGCGTCGCCGCGCCGCTCGAGGACCCCGGAGCCCTGGAAGAAGCGAAACGCAAGCTCTTCGCCGCGCGCGAGAAGCGCGTGCGCCCGGGCCGCGACGAGAAGGTGCTCGCTTCGTGGAACGCGCTTGCGATCCGCGGCATGGCGCACGCCGGCCGCGTGTTCGGCCGCGGCGAATGGATCGCCTCGGCGCGCCGGGCGCTCGATTTCGTGCGCGCGGCGATGTGGCGCGATGGACGGCTGCTCGCCACCTACAAGGACGGCCGCGCGCACCTCGACGCCTACCTCGACGATTACGCGTTTCTCGTTGCGGCGCTGCTCGAGCTCATGCAGGGCGAATTCCAGGTCGGGGATCTGGCCTTCGCGCGCGAGCTCGCCGACGTGCTGCTCGAGCAGTTCGAGGACGCGCAAGGCGGCGGGTTCTTCTTCACCGCGCGCAGCCACGAGCAGCTCATCCATCGCCCCAAGCCGGGGCACGACCAGGCCACGCCCTCGGGAAACGCGCTCGCCGCCTGGGGGCTCGCGCGGCTTGCCGCGCTGAGCGGCGAAACGCGCTACGCCCGCGCCGCCGAGCGCACGCTCGAGTGCTTCTACCCCGCGATGCGCGAGTACCCGGCAGGCTTCGCGACCATGGCGGTCGCGCTCGACGAGCAGCTCGAGCCGCCCTCGCTGCTCATCCTCAGGGGAGAGCGCCAGGCGCTCGCCGCCTGGCAGGCCGAGCTCGCGCGCGCATACCTGCCTGCGGCGATGGTGGTGGCGCTGCCCGAGGGCAGCGCAGGCCTGCCGGCTTCGCTCGACAAGCCGCCGCGTCCTGGGCCGGTCAACGCCTGGCTATGCCGCGGCGTTACCTGCCTCGAGCCTATCGCCGATCTCGTGGAATTGAACAAGGCCCTGAAGGAGAAATGGTGAAGAGCCGCGCGGAGATAGAAAAAGGGGCGCGGCTACGCGTAAGATATCGCCCCCACAAGGAACCCCGGGAGACCCCATGAACAAGACCACGGTAGGCATCACCCTGATCGCCGGCGCGCTGGCGCTTGCCGGCTGCGGCGAGCAGCAGAAGCCTGCGGCGCCCCAGGCCTCGGGCATCGAGATCCGCATCGGCCACGCGGGTCCGACCACCGGCGCGATCGCGCACCTCGGCAAGGACAACGAGAACGGCGCGAAGCTTGCCATCGACGAGGCGAACGAGGCGGGAATCAAGATCGGCGGGCAGGCGGCGAAGTTCGTGTTCATCGGCGTCGACGATCAAGCCGATCCGAAGACCGGCACCACCGTGGCGCAGAAGCTGGTCGATGACAAGGTGAGCGGGGTCGTCGGCCACCTCAACTCGGGCGTCACCATCCCGGCCTCGGCGATCTACAACCAGGCCGGCATCCCGATGGTCAGCGGCTCGGCCACCAATCCCAAGCTCACCGAGCAGGGGTTCAAGAACGTGTTCCGCGTGGTCGGGCGCGACGACCAGCAGGGGCCCGCGATCGCGAGCTACCTGGCAGCCGCGAAGAAGCCGAAGCTGGTGGCGGTGATCGACGACGCCACGGCCTACGGCGAAGGCATCGCCAACGAGGTGGAGAAAACGCTCAAGGCGGCCAACATCAAGGTGCTGCCGCGCGAGAAAGGCACCGACAAGACGACCGACTGGAAGGCGGTGCTCACCAAGCTGCGCGGACGCAGCCCAGACGCGGTCTTCTTCGGCGGCATGGACGCGACCGGCGGGCCGCTGCTCAAGCAGGGGCGCGAGCTCGGCATGAAGGCGGTGTTCTCCTTCGGCGACGGCGCCTGCACCGACAAGATGACCGAGCTCGCGGGCAAGGCGGCCGAAGGGCTGCTGTGCTCGCAGGCCGGCATCCCGCCGCAGGCGGCTTCCAAGAAGTTCCTCGAGGCCTACAAGAAGAAGTTCAACACCGACCCGATCCTCTATGCGCCGTTTACCTATGACGCGGCCAACCTGCTGATCGAGGCGATGAAGAAGGCCGACTCGGCCGAGCCGCAGAAGTACCTGCCGGAGCTGCAGAAGATCAGCGGCTTTACCGGCGCCACCGGGCCGATCGCTTTCGACGACAAGGGCGACCGCAAGGACGCCGAGATCACCATCTTCACCATGAAGGGGGGCAAGATCGAGCCGATCGCGGTGGTGAAGAGCGGCAAGACGGTGCCCTACGAGGAGTTCGTGAAGAGCATGGGCGGCAAGTAGCGCCTCGCGCCGCGACGAAAACGGCACCCGAGGGGTGCCGTTTTTGTTTTTGGTTTAGGCTAGCCGGCCGTGGATACGTTTCTGCAGCAGCTCATCAACGGCCTCACCGCGGGCAGCGTCTACGCCGTGGTGGCGCTGGGCTATACCATGGTGTACGGCATCATCCAGCTCATCAACTTCGCGCACGGCGAGGTGGTGATGATCGGCGCGATGGTGGCCTTCACGGTGATCAACGCGCTCGCGCCTTCGGGCCTGCCGCCGCTCGCGGTGGTGCTGATCGGCACCGGCTGCGCGGTGCCGGTGTGCATGCTGGTCGGCTACTCGATGGAGCGGCTCGCCTATCGACCGCTGCGCGGCGCGCCCCGCCTTGCGCCGCTGATCACGGCGATCGGCGTCTCGATCATCCTGCAGCACCTCGCGCTCATGATCTGGAGCCGCAACATCATGGCGTTCCCGCAGATCATCGAATCGCGCACCTACTTCATCGCCGGTGCGGCGATCACCACGGTGCAGATCGCGATCCTCGGCATCTGCGTCCTGCTGATGGGAGCCCTTGCGCTGCTCGTGTATCGCACGCCGCTCGGCACCGCGATGCGCGCCACGGCGCAGAACCCGCAGGTCGCCGGCCTGATGGGCATCGACGTGAACCGCGTCATCGCCGCCACTTTCGTCATCGGCGCGGCCCTGGGTGCGGTGGCGGGCGTGCTGTTCGGCACGTACTACGGCATCGCGCAGTACACCATGGGCTCCGTCCTCGGCCTGAAGGCGTTCTCGGCCGCGGTGCTCGGCGGCATCGGCAACATCCCCGGCGCAATGCTGGGCGGGGTGCTGCTCGGCCTGGTGGAGGCGCTCGGCGCAGGCTACATCGGCGACCTCACCGATCTTTGCCAGTACGGGTGGCTCTCGGGCCTCATCGACGCCTGCGCGGGCGGCGGCCACTTCATTCTCTTCGGCTCGAACTATCAGGACGTGTTTGCCTTCGTGGTGCTGATCCTGGTGCTGGTGATCCGGCCTTCGGGTCTGCTCGGCGAACGCGTCGGTGAGCGCGCCTGATGCAGAGCTTTTTCGACACGCGCAGATATCCCTGGCTGGTGTGGGTCGGATTCGCGCTCATCGCCGTTTCGCTCGCCGTGCTGCCCTTCGCGCTGGCGCAGGTCGGCACCACCTGGGTGCGCATCACGAATTACGCGATCCTGTACGTCCTGCTCGCCCTGGGACTGAACATCGTGGTCGGCTTCGCGGGGCTGCTCGACCTGGGGTACATAGCGTTCTACGCCGTGGGCGCCTACACCTACGCGCTGCTCGCGAGCCCGCAATTCGACCTGCACCTGCCGTTCTGGGTGATCCTGCCCATCGGCGCGGCGGTCGCGGCGCTGTTCGGGGTGCTGCTCGGGGCGCCGACGCTCAAGCTGCGCGGCGACTACCTCGCCATCGTCACGCTCGGATTCGGCGAGATCGTGCGCATCTTCCTCAACAACCTGTCGCGGCCGGTGAACATCACCAACGGGCCGCAGGGCATCACGCGCATCGACTCTTTCAAGCTCGACGGCTTCGACTTCGGGCACTACGGGAGCCTTTTTGGTTTGGAGGTCAGCGGACCGATCAGGTACTACTACCTGCTGCTCGCGGTCGCGCTAGGCATCATCGTGGTCAACCTGCGGCTGCAGAACTCGCGCGTCGGGCGCGCCTGGGAAGCGATCCGCGAGGACGAGATCGCGGCGCGCGCCATGGGCATCGACACGCGCAACCTGAAGCTGCTCGCCTTCGCCATGGGGGCAAGCTTCGGCGGCGTTGCGGGCGGCATGTTCTCCGCCATTCAGGGCTTCATCTCGCCCGAGAGCTTCGTGCTGGTCGAATCGATCATGGTGGTATCGATGGTGGTGCTCGGCGGCATGGGCAACATCTGGGGCGTGATCCTCGGCGCGCTGCTGCTCTCGTTCGTGCCCGAGATCCTGCGCTGGACGGTCGAGCCGCTGCAGCAGGCGCTGTTCGGCCGCATGCTGGTCGAGCCGGAGGTGATCCGCATGCTGCTGTTCGGCCTGGCGCTGGTGCTGATCATGCTGTTCCGTCCTGCCGGCCTCCTGCCCTCCGCGGTCAGGAAGCGCGAGCTCGCCGAGCGCGCCGCGTGACGCTGCTCGTCGTCGAGCGGATCGCCAAGCGCTTCGGCGGGGTGCAGGCGCTCGACCAGGTCTCGTTCGCGATTGCGCCGGGCGAGATCTACGGCCTGATCGGCCCGAACGGCGCGGGCAAGACGACGCTCTTCAACGTGCTCACCGGCATCTACCCGCCCGAGCAGGGTTCCTTCGCCTTCCTCGGGCGCCCCATCACCGGTCTCAAGCCCGACCAGGTCGCGAGGGCGGGCATCGCGCGCACCTTCCAGAACATCCGCCTGTTCGCCAACCTGTCGTCGCTCGAGAACGTGATGATCGGCAGGCATGCGCGCACGCGCACCGGGGTGCTGGGGGCGATCCTGAGGAGCAGGAGGACCATCGCCGAGGAGCGGGACATCGAGCGCCGCGCCCTGGAGCTGCTCGACTACGTCGGCATCCGCGCGCGCGCGAACGATCCTGCCGGCAGCCTGCCCTACGGCGACCAGCGCCGCCTGGAGATCGCGCGCGCGCTCGCCACGGACCCGCAGCTGCTTGCGCTCGACGAGCCCGCCGCCGGCATGAATCCGACCGAGCGCCAGGCCCTCGGCAGGCTGATCCGTGCCATCCGCGACGGCGGCATGACCGTGCTGCTCATCGAGCACGACGTGCGGCTGGTGATGAACGTGTGCGACCGGGTGATGGTGCTCGATTACGGCGAGAAGATCGCGGAGGGGTCTCCCGCCGAGGTGCAGCAGGATCCCAGGGTCATCGAGGCCTACCTCGGCGTCGCGCATGCTTGAGGTCAGGCAGCTGCAAGTGCGCTACGGCGGCATCCGCGCGGTCAAGGGCGTCGACCTGGACGTGGGCGAAGGCGAGCTGGTGTGCCTGATCGGGGCCAACGGCGCGGGCAAGAGCTCGACCCTGAAGGCGATCTGCCGCCTGATCGCTTCCGACTCGTCCAGGCTGAGTTACCTGGGAAGCGACATCAGGAAATCGCTCGTGCACGAGCTGCCGCGCAGGGGGCTGGTGATGGTGCCCGAGGGCCGCGGCATCTTCCCGCAGCTGACGGTGCACGAGAACCTCGCGATGGGCGCGTACGCGCGCGGCGGCGGCGACCCCGCGGCGCAGTACGAGCGCTTCCCCCGGCTCAAGGAGCGGCGCCACCAGGTCGCCGGCACGCTCTCGGGCGGCGAGCAGCAGATGCTCGCCATCGCGCGCGCGCTGATGAGCGAGCCCAAGCTGCTGCTGCTCGACGAGCCTTCGATGGGGCTCGCGCCGCAGATGGTGGCGAAGATCTTCGAGATCGTGCGCGAGATCGCCGCGCAGGGCGTCACCATCCTGCTGGTCGAGCAGAATGCGCTGCTCGCGCTCGAGCTCGCGCATCGCGGCTACGTCATGGAGTCGGGGGAGATTTCGCTGGCGGGCGAAGCGAAGCGCCTGCTCGAGAATCCGAGGGTGCGGGAAGCCTACCTGGGCGAAGGCGCCGGCTGAGCGAGGTCGGCCTGGGTGGTGAAGCTGTCGGCGAAGAACTCCTCCTCCGGCAGCCCGCACACGGTGGTGAAGTCCTTCCTGGCCGAGTCGACCATGATCGGCACGCCGCAGGCGTAGACCTGATGGCCCGAGAGGTCGGGGAAGTCCTGCATCACGGCGCGGTGCACGAAGCCCGTGCGCCCGGCCCAGGCGTCTTCGGGCAGGGCGTCGGAGATCACCGGCACGTAGCGGAGCTGCGGCGGACGCTCGGCCGCCCACTTGAGCGCGAGCTCGTTCATGTACAAGTCCTTCGGCCGCCGCCCGCCCCAGTAGAGCGTCATCGGCCGCGCGATGCCGCGATGCAGCGCGTCCTCGATCAGTGCCTTGATCGGCGCGAAGCCGGTGCCCGAGGCTACCAGCACGATCGGCCTTGCCGATTCCTCGCGCAGGAAGAACACGCCGAGCGGCCCCTCGAAGCGCAGGATGTCGCGCTCTTTCATGCGTCCGAAGACGTGATCGGTGAACTGCCCGCCGGCGACATGGCGCACGTGCAGCTCGATGAGCTCGGCGTCGTGGGGCGGGGCGGCAATGGAGAAGCTGCGACGCGTTCCGTCCTTCAGCCGGAACTCGATGAACTGGCCGGCAAGGAACTTGAGCCGCTCGTTCGCCGGGAGCTTGAGATGGAGCACCATCACGTCGTCGGCCAGGCGCTCCATCTTCTGCACCCGGCACGGCAGCGTCTTCACTACGATGCCCCCGGCCGCGCTCACCGCGCGCGCCTCGATTACCACGTCGTCGAGCGGCCTCGCCTGGCAGAACAGCGCCTTGCCCTGCGCCTTTTCCTCGTCGGAGAGCGCCTTCCTCTGGTACACGCCATAGTCGACGCGGCCCTCGAGCAGCTTGCCCTTGCAGCTGCCGCAGGCGCCGTTGCGGCAGCCGTAGGGCAGGATGAGATTCTGGCGCAGGGCAGCGGCGAGGATCGACTCGCCGTCCTCGACCTGGAACTGCTGACCGCTCGGCTGAAGGGTGACTGTGGGCATCTCGCTAGAATAGGTGCGGTGAAACGCCTGCTCATCGCCGGCTTCGGCGACATCGCGCGCCGTGCGGCTCCGCGGCTCGAGCGCCGATTCGCCGTCCAGGCTCTCGGGAGGCGGTTCGGCCTCGACCTCGACCGGCCCGAAACCCTGGCACTGGAGAGCGCCGAGGCGCTGCTGCACTGCGCCCCTCCGCCGGCGAGCGGCGAGGGCGACCCGCGCACCGCGCACCGCGCATCTGCTTGTGGCGCTCGAAAAGCGCCGCATTTTACCGGCACGCGTGGTCTACGTCAGCACGAGCGGCGTGTACGGCGACTGCGCCGGCGAGCGGGTCGACGAGTCGCGGCCGCCCGCGCCGCAGACCGAACGAGCCAAGCGCAGGCTCGATGCGGAGCGGCAGCTTGCACTATGGTGCAGTGCGCGCGGCGCCGCGCTGGTGGTGCTGCGCGCGCCGGGCATCTACGCCGCCGAGCGCCTGCCCCTGGCGCGCCTGCGCGCCCGGGCCCCGGTGCTGCGCGCAGAGGACGACGTGTATACCAGCCACATCCATGCCGATGATCTGGCGGCCGCGCTGGTGCGCTCGCTCGAGGACGACGCGCCGGCCGGCATCTACAACGCGTGCGACGACAGCGAGCTGCGCATGGGCGACTGGATGGACCTGGTCGCCGAGCGCTGCGGGCTCGCGCGGCCGCCGCGGCTCGCGCGCGCGCAGATGCCGGAGCCGAGCTCGTTCATGATGGAATCGCGGCGGCTCGACAACCGAAAGCTCAAGCAGGTGCTCGGGCTGCGCCTGCTCTACCCGAGCGTCCACGAGGGATTGCGCCATGCAGAAGCTGCTGGTGTTCACTAACCTCCCCGACCGCGCAAGCGCCGAGCGCCTCGCCGAGCTGCTGCTCGAGCGCGGCCTGGCGGCCTGCGTCAACATCCTCGCGCCGTGCCGCTCGGTCTACCGCTGGAAGGGCGCCGTGCAGCACGACGAGGAGCACCCGATGCTGATCAAGACCACGGCCGGGCGCTACGCCGAGCTCGAGCAGGCGCTGCGCGAGGGCCATCCCTACGAACTCCCCGAGATCATCGCGGTCCCAATCGAGCGGGGATTGCCCGCGTACCTGGACTGGGTTGCGTCGGAAACCGCCGCGACGAAATGAAGAAATCGATCCTCGGATGGCTGTTGCTCCTCGTCTGTCTTCCGGGGATGGCGCAGCTGAAGCTCGGCGCCTCGGCTGACGAGCTTCTCGAGCCGGAGAAGGCGTTCCGCTTCTCGGCACGGGTGCTGGACACCGCCACGATCGAGGTGCGCTACGCCATCGCCGACGGCTATTACATGTACCGGGAGCGGTTCAAGTTCGCGGCCGAGGGCGGCGCGCAGCTCGGCGCGCCGGAGCTGCCCCAAGGGCTGCGGCACAAGGACGAGTTCTTCGGCGAGGTCGAGACCTACCGCAAGGAGGTGCGCATCCGCGTCCCGGTGCAGGGCGAGGGCCGCGTCGCGCTCAAGGTGACCTCGCAGGGCTGCGCCGACATCGGGGTGTGCTACGTGCCGATGGAGTCGAGCGCCGTGCTGCAGCTTGCAGCGCTGCAGGGGCCGGGCCTCACGCCCGGGCCGCGCGAGGTCGTGGCGCAGCCGCGCTTCTCCATTTTCGCGAGCGACATCGATATCGCGCGCCTGTTCGATGGCAACTTCGCGCTGGTGCTCGGCAGCTTCTTCGCCTTCGGGCTGCTCCTGACCTTCACGCCGTGCGTGCTGCCGATGGTGCCGATCCTCTCCGGCATCATCGCCGGCGAAGGCAGGGCGCTCGACAAGGCTCGTGCCGCGGCGCTGTCGCTGTCCTACGTGCTGGGCATGGCGCTTACGTATGCTGTTGCCGGGGTGGCCGCCGCCTACTCGGGTTCGCTGCTCGCCGCAGCCCTGCAGAACGCGTGGGTGCTGGGCGCCTTCGCGCTGGTGTTCGTGGCGCTCGCCTTGTCCATGTTCGGTTTCTACGAGCTGCGCCTGCCGGGCTTCATCCATCACCGGCTGCACGGCGCCCACCAGCGCCTGCGCGGCGGGCGCGTGGCCTCGGTGGCGGCGATGGGCGCGCTCTCCGCGATCATCGTCAGCCCCTGCGTGGCGGCGCCGCTCGCCGGCGCGCTGCTCTACATTTCCCAGACGCGCGACGTGGCGCTCGGCGGCGCGGCGCTGTTCGCCATGGCGCTCGGCATGGGCGTGCCGCTGATGGCGGTGGGCGTCTCCGAAGGGGCTCTGCTGCCGAAGGCGGGCGCCTGGATGCAGGGCGTGCGCAGCTTCTTCGGCGTGCTGCTGCTGGCGGTGGCGCTGTGGATCGTCACGCCGATCCTGCCGGGCGCCGTGCTGATGCTCGCCTGGGCGGCGCTGCTGGTCGGCTCGGGGGTGTTCCTGCGCGCCTTCGATCGGCTGCCGCCCTCGGGCTCGGCCTGGTGGCGATTGTCGAAGGCCGCGGGCCTGATGCTCGTCCTGACCGGTGCGGCGCTGCTGGTCGGCGTGCTGGCAGGCAATCGCGACCCGCTGCGTCCGCTCGCGGGCCTCATAGGCTCCGCGGCCGCGCCGGCGCAGCCGCTCGCCTGGGTCCGGGTCGCATCGCTCGGCGAGCTGGAGCAAAGGCTGCGCTCGCCCGGCAGGCCGGTGATGCTCGACTTCTATGCCGACTGGTGCGTTTCGTGCAAGGAGATGGAGAAGTTCACCTTCTCGGACCCGAAAGTGCGCGCGGCGCTCGACGGCATGCTGCTGCTGCAGGCCGACGTCACCGGCGGGAGCGAGGCCGATCGCGCGCTGCTCAAGCGCTTCTCGTTGTTCGGGCCGCCGGGCATCGTGTTCTTCGACGCGGGGGGCCAGGAGATCAGGGGCCTGCGCGTGATCGGCTACCAGAACGCCGAGCGCTTCCTGAAGACGCTCTCCTTGGCGGTTGCCCCTTGAGCGACCTCGCCGCGTCGAGCGCGAAATAGGTCAGGATGCCGTCGGCGCCGGCGCGCTTGAAGGCGAGCAGCGCTTCCAGCACGCAGGACGGGGGCAGCCAGCCCCGGTCCACCGCGCCGCGCAGCATCGAATACTCGCCCGAGACCTGATAGGCATAGGTCGGCGCCTTGAACTCCTCCTTCACGCGCCGCAGTACGTCGAGGTAGGGCAGCCCGGGCTTGACCATCACCATGTCGGCGCCTTCGGCGAGGTCGAGCGCCACTTCCCATAGCGCCTCGTCGCTGTTCGCGGGATCCATCTGGTAGGTCTTCTTGTCGCCGCCCCCGAGGTTGCCTGCCGAGCCGACCGCGTCGCGGAACGGCCCGTAGAAGCCGGAGGCGTACTTGGCGGAGTAGGCCATGATGCGGGTGTGAATGTGGCCGGCCTTCTCCAGCGCGGCGCGGATGCGCCCGATGCGCCCATCCATCATGTCGGAGGGCGCGACGATCTCGACGCCCGCCTCGGCCTGTGCCAGCGCCTGGCGCACCAGCACGGCGAGCGTCGCGTCGTTGACGATGTATCCGGACTCGTCGATCACGCCGTCCTGCCCGTGCGAGGTGTACGGGTCGAGCGCGACGTCGGTCATGATGCCGAGCTCGGGAAAGCGCTTCTTGAGTGCCGCGACCGCGCGCGGCACGAGGCCCTTGGGATTGAAGGCTTCGCGCCCGTCGGGGGTCTTCAGCCGCTGCTCGATCACCGGGAAGAGCGCCAGTACCGGGATGCCGAGCTCCAGGCACTGCTCGGCCACGGGCAGCAGCTTGTCGATCGTCATGCGCCCGACGCCGGGCATGGAATCCACTTTCTCGGTGCGGGCTTTTCCATCCAGCACGAACACCGGGTAGATCAGGTCGTCGCTCGTGAGCACCGTCTCGCGCATCAGGCGGCGGGAGAAGTCATCGCGCCGCATGCGCCGCATGCGCACCGAGGGAAACTGGCAGTAGAGGTTCATTTGACTGATTTTTCTCGTGGTTTGCGCGGCGGGAACTTTTCCGCCGGCCGGCCCATCTTACCTTTAGACGATGTTCATCGTCTCCCGCTTCTCCTCCCTGAGCGGGTGCCTTAATTCCAAAGATTAAGGCTTTTTCGCCCCCGGTTTATATCCCCTTTACCGGGGGCCTTTTATTCCTGCGGCCTGCTCGGCGAGCCAGCGCTCGAGCAGGTCGCGACATTCGTCGACGCCCTGCCGCGTTACGCTCGAGAACAGCCGCGCCTCGGGCTGCACCAAAGTGCCTACTCTTTTCAGGGTCGCTGCCTGTTCGGCGCGCGAAAGCTTGTCGGCCTTCGACAGCAGCAGGAGCGTGCGGATGCCGCCGAGCCAGTCGAGCAGCTGCACGTCGAGCGGCGTGAGCGGATGGCGCGCGTCCATGACCACCACCACGCCCGCGAGCGCGCTGCGCGAGCGCAAGTAAGCCCCGACCAGCTCGGCCCATTGGGCACGCAGGCTCTGCGACACGCGCGCGTAGCCGTATCCCGGCAGGTCGACCAGCCGGGCATGCTCGCCCAGGTCGTAGAAATTGATGGTCTGCGTCCGCCCGGGCGTCTTGCTGGTGCGCGCCAGGCGCTTGCGGCCGGCGAGCGCATTGATGGCGCTCGACTTGCCGACGTTCGAGCGGCCCGCGAACGCGATCTCGGGCGGGCCTTCGGGCAGCAGATCGGCCGCTCGCGCGGCGGAGGCGCGGAAGGCAGCTTGCGAAAGAAGCCTCATGACGGGGGCGGAAATTCTAATAAAATCGCGGCTTTCGCATTAGGGGGCAGGGAGATGATGCGCGCACTGGCGCTCGCCGCGGGATTCGCAGCCGTGTCGGCCGGGCAGGCGCTCGCCCAGGACATCGCCGGCGCGCAGAAGATCGCCGCGCAGGTCTGTGCCGCCTGCCATGCTACCGACGGCAACAGCGCTGCGGCGGCCAACCCCAAGATCGCTGGCCAGATTCCGGAGTACCTGCATAAGCAACTCTCCGACTTCAAGGCCAGGTCCGGCCAGAAGCCGGCGCGTCCGAGCCCGGTGATGAACGGCATGGTGGCGGGCCTCTCGGAGGCCGACCTGAAGGGCCTTGCGGCCTACTATTCCGCCCAGAAGCTCAAGCCCGCCGCCGCGGCGGACAAGGACCTCGCCTCGCTCGGCCAGAAGATCTGGCGCGGCGGCGTGGCGGGGAGCGGCGTGCCCGCCTGCGCCGGCTGCCACGGGCCCGCCGGCGCGGGGATGCCGGCGCAGTATCCGCGCCTCTCCGGCCAGTTCGCCGAGTACATCGCCGCGCAGCTCAAGGCCTTCAAGGAGGGCGCGCGGGCGAACGATCCCAACGCCATGATGCGCGGCGTCGCGGCGCGCATGACCGAGGGCGAGATCCGGGCCGTCGCCGAATACGCCGCAGGGCTGCGCTGAGCTCCGGGAATGAAATAAAGCCGCGCCCGCGGCTGTTAGTTCTCGAGGCGGCGGACCCGCTGCCGACCAAACTCGAGGAGAAACGGATGAGAAGAGGCCTGTTGGCAGCAGTCGTCTTGGTCGCCGGAGCAAGCGTCGCCTCCGGCGCGTTCGCGCAGGCGAAACCCGAAGTCCTGGTCAAGCAGCGCCAGGCCGTGATGACGCTGCAAGGAAAGTATTTCGGACCCCTCGCCGGGATGGCGCAGGGCAAGCTGCCGTACAACGCGCAGGTTGTCCAGCGCAACGCCGGCTTCCTCGACAACCTGACCCGCATGGCCTGGGACGGGTTCGATCCCCGCACGCGCAACGAGAAGTCGCGCGCGTTGCCCGCGATCTACAACGACAGCGCAAAGTTCAAGGAGGCCGCCGCGCGCCTCGAGAACGAGACCGCGAAGCTCTACCAGCTCGGCCGCGGCGGCGACGAAGCCGCGGTAAAAGCGCAGATCGGCGCCGTGGGCAAGGCTTGCGGCGGCTGCCACGACAACTTCCGGCAGAAGCAATAGCGCTTGACGCCGCGCACAAGCCCCGCCGTGGCGGGGCTCTTGCTTCTCGGGCTGACGTTCTGGGCGGGCCTTGCGCCCGCCCAGGGCGACCCGAAGCGCGGCGAATACCTTTCGAAGGCCGGCGGATGCCTCGGCTGCCATACCGAGGCGCGACAGGGAGCAGTTCCGTACGCAGGAGGCCGCGCACTCGAGACGCCGTTCGGCGTGTTCTACGGTCCGAACATCACGCCGCACCCGCAGGCAGGCATCGGCCGGTGGACCGAGGCGAATTTCGTGCGCGCGCTGCGCGAGGGCCGGCGCCCCGATGGCGCGCACTACTACCCGGCATTTCCCTATCCTTCGTTCACCAGGATCGTCGATGCGGACCTGCGCGATCTCTGGGCGTACCTGCGCTTGCTGCCGCCGAGCGCGCGCGAAAGCCGGCCGCACGAGCTGCGCTGGCTTTATCGCTGGCGGCTTCTGCTCGGCATCTGGAAGTGGCTTTTCTTCACCCCGGGTGCGTTCGTAGCGGAGCCGCAGCGCCCGGGGGTGCTCAACCGCGGCGCGTACCTGGTGCAGGCGCTCGGCCATTGCGGCGAATGCCACACGCCGCGCAACTGGCTCGGCGCGCCGAAGCAGGACCGTTTCCTCGCCGGCGTGAAAGGCGATGACGACGGCGTGCCGAACCTGACGCCAGCGCGGCTCAAGAAATGGAGCGACGGCGAGCTGAAGGATTTTCTCGCGAACGGCCTCACGCCCGACGGCGACGTGGCCGGAGAGACGATGGGCGAGGTGATCCGCAACACCACCAGCCAGCTCGCGCCAGCCGATCTCGACGCAGTGGTGGCCTACCTGCGCTCGCTGCCGCGATTGCCCGACGAGCGGAAATAGCGTGGAATAGCGGCCTTCCGGAGCCTGTTATTCGGCATGAACGAAGCCCAGCGCCTGATTGAGTTGATTCCGCGGCTGCGGCGATATGCACGCGCGCTGGTCGGCGACCGTGCCTCTGCCGACGACCTTGTGCAGGACACGCTCGAGCGCGCGTGGATGAAGCTGCACCTTTACCGCCGCGGCACCGATCTGCGCGCATGGCTGTTCACGGTCATGCACAACGTACACGTCAACAAGGTGCGCTCCGCGCGCGCCACCGATCCGCTCGAGGACGAGATGCCCGAGCTCGCCCAGCGCGGCGCGCAGGGCGACGCACTGATGGTGCGCGATCTCGAGCGCTCGATCGCGCGGCTGCCCGCGGAGCAGCGCGCGGTGTTGCTGCTCGTCACGCTCGAGGAGATGAGCTACGAGCAGGTCGCTCGCACGCTCGGCATCCCGATCGGCACGGTCATGTCGCGCCTGTCTCGCGCGCGCGAGAAGCTGCGCGCCCTGATGCTCGGACAGGGCGCCGCGGCGAAGCTGAAAGTCGTGAAGTGAGCGCCGCACCCATCACCGAAGCCGACCTGCAGGCCTACGCCGACGGGCGCCTCGACGCCGAGCGCCGCGGCGAGGTGGAGGCCTGGCTTGCCGCGCGTCCCGACGAGGCCGAGCGCATCGACGCCTACCGCCGCCTCGGCGAGGAGCTGCGCGGTCTGTACGACCCGGTGCTCTCCGAGGCGCTGCCGCCGGCGCTCGCGGGCGCGGCATTGCCCCTGCGGCGGCGCTGGTCGCGTTTCGCTGCGGTGGCCTCGTGGGTGGCGCTCGGCGCGGCGGTGGGCGCGATCGGCGGCTGGGAGCTGCGCGACTCGCGAACGGTGGCGGCGCCGGCCGCCGACGTCGGCGCGTTGATGGCGCGCCGCGCCGCGGTCGCGCATGTAACCTATTCGCCCGAAGTGCGCCATCCGGTCGAGGTCGGCGCGGACCAGGAAGCGCATCTCGTCGCTTGGCTATCCAAGCGGGTGGGCGCGCCGCTGCGGGCGCCCAAGCTCGAGGCGGTCGGCTACAGCCTGGTCGGCGGTCGATTGCTGCCCGGCGACAACGGGCCGGTCGCGCATTTCATGTACCAGACCAATCGCGGCACGCGGATCACGCTCTATGTGCGCACCGAGATAGCGGGAAACCGCGAGACCGCCTTCCGCTACGCGCGCGAGGGCAACGTGAGCGTGTTCTACTGGGTCGACCGCAAGCTCGGTTACGCGCTCTCCTCGGCCGACATCAGCAAGGACGACCTGCTCAAGGTCGCCAACGCGGTCTACCAGCAGCTCAATCCGTAAGTCGGCCAAGAGAAGCTCGCCATAGACGGCGAAACAGCTTGACGAGCGCCGGCAGCTGGTAGTTCGCGTTCAGGCCGCTCGGGTTCGGCAGGACCCAGACCGGCGCGCCTTCGAAGCGGCCGGGCTGGGGGCCCACGGCGGCGCGCGGAAGCGAAAACGCGTGACAGTAGGCGCCGACGCCGAGAAAGGCCACCAGACGGGGGCGGTAGCGCCTTACCTTGGCCGCCAGGCGCCTGCGGCCGGCGACGAACTCCTGCGGCGCAAGCTCGGCCGCCGTCGCGGTGGCGCGGTTCACGAGGTTGGTGACGCCGCAGCCCGTTTTCAGCAGCTCGCGCTGCTCCGAGGGGTGCAGCAGGCGCGGGGTGAAGCCGGCGGCGTGCAGCGCCGGCCAGAAGCGGTTGCCCGGCCGGGCGAAGTGATGCCCGGTCGCGGCCGAGTAAAGCCCGGGATTGATGCCGACGAAGAGCACCCGCAGCCCGGGCGCGATGACGTCGCGGATGCCGCGGTTCGCCGCGGCGCGCAGCCGCTCCTTACTGGGCGGCGGGCCGGATGAGGTAGCCGCCGGATTTTTCGTCGGGCTCAAGCTTGACCAGGCCCTTCGCCTCGGCCTCCTCGAGCAGGTCGGAAAAGGCGCGGAAGCCGTAGTAGGACTCGTTGAAGCCCGGCTTGCGGCGCTTGAGCGCCTGCTTGACCATCGAGCCCCAGATCTTCTCGCCCTCGCCGCGCTCGGCGATCAGCGCATTGAGCGTCTCGAGCACCAGGTCGAAGGCCTCCTGCTTCTTCTCGCCGCCGGCCGGCGCGGATTCGCGGCGCTTCTTCGCCGCGCGGCGCTGCTGCTCGTCCTGGCGCACCAGGTCGTCGTAGTAGATGAACTCGTCGCAGTTGGCGATCAGCAGGTCGGAGCTCGAGTTCTTCACGCCGACGCCGATCACCGTCTTCGCGTTCTCGCGCAGCTTGGAGACGAGCGGCGAGAAGTCCGAGTCGCCGCTCACGATGACGAAGGTGTCGACGTGCTGCTTGGTGTAGCAAAGATCGAGCGCGTCGACCACCATGCGGATGTCGGCGGAATTCTTGCCGGACTGGCGCACGTGCGGCACCTCGATCAGCTCGAACGAGGCGAGGTGCATCGCGCTCTTGAACTCCTTGTAGCGCTCCCAGTCGCAGTAGGCCTTCTTCACCACGATCGAGCCCTTGAGCAGCAGCCGCTCGAGCACCTTTTCCATCTCGAACTTCGCGTACTTCGCCTCGCGCACGCCGAGCGCGATGTTCTCGAAGTCGCAGAACACCGCCAGGTTTCTCGATTCCGGGCTCGGCATCTCAGCGTCCGTCGCGCGGCATCTGGGGCGAGTGCACGGCGGCGGCGGACCCGGCGCCGTGCGCGGCGCGGCGCCGCGCGCGCCAGCCCTCGACCAGCGAGTAAGCCGCCGGCACGACGACCAGGGTCAGGGCGGTGGACGTGATCATGCCGCCGATCACCGCGATCGCGAGCGGCGCGTTGGTCTCGGCGCCCGCGCCCAGGCCGATCGCCGCCGGCAGCAGGGCGAGGATCAGCGTGAGCGAGGTCATCAGCACCGGGCGCATGCGGATCGGGCAGGCGTCGCGCAGCGCCTCGTCGACGCCCATGCCCTGGGCGCGGCGCTGGTTGGCGAGATCGACGAGCAGGATCGAGTTCTTCGCCACCAGCCCGATCAGCAGCACCAGGCCGATCATGGAATAGATGTTCAGCGAGTGGCCGAAGATCCACAGCGCGATCACGCCCCCGATCACCGCGAGCGGCACCGCGATCATGATCAGCAGCGGCTGCAGGAAGCTGTTGAACTGGCTGGCGAGCACCATGTAGAGCAGCACCAGGGCGAGGGCGAAGGTGAATTTGGCGGCGCTGCTCGTCTTGTCGAGCTGCTCGGCCTCGCCGGTGAAGCTCACGCCGTAGCCGAGCGGCAGCGTCTGCGCCGCCTCGCGCACGATCGCGACCGCCGCCCCGAGCGGCACGCTCGGGTTGGCATAGAAGCTCGCGGCGTAGCGCAGGTCGAAGCGCGCGATCACCGCCGGGCCGATGGTCTCGCGGAAGCGCGCCACGTTGTCCAGGCGCACCAGCTGGCCGCTGCGGTTGCGCAGGTAGATCTTGCCGAGGTCGGCCTGCTGCTGGAACTCGCCCTCTTTCGCCTTGACGCGCACGTCGTAGCGCTCGCCGTCGCCGGGCTGGTCGTTGTACTTCGCGATGTCGACTCCCCCGGTCAGCATGTTCACCGCCAGCGCCACGTCCGAAGAGGTCAGGCCGAGCGCCGCGGTGCGCACCCGGTCGGGCTCGAGCACCAGCTGCGGCAGGTCGAGCTGCAGGTCGGTGTCCATCCGGCCGATGCGCGGGTCGGCCTGCAGCCGCTCCTGCAGCTCGCTCGCGACGCGGCCCATCTCCTGCAGGCTGGGGCCGCGCACCACGAACTGCAGCGGCTCGCTGCGCTGGCGCGGCACCAGCCCCGGCGCGCGCGGAAAGGCGCGCACGCCGGCGATCTGCGCGAGGTCGCGGCGCAAGAGCTCGATCACCTGCTGCTGCGAGCGGCGCCGCTCCGAGCGCGGCTTCATGCGCACCACCAGCGTCGCCTGGTTGACCTGCGCCGCCGAGCCCAGGCCGATCACGCCGTACACCGTGGTCACCTCGGGGTACTTGGCCACCATTTGCTCCCCCTCGCGCAGCTTCCTCTCCATGTAATGAATCGACGAGCCCGCCGGCGCGCGCATGCTGACGAAGAACTTGCCCTCGTCCTGCTGCGGCGCGAGCTCGACCGGCAACGCGCGGAAGAAGTACACCGACGACAGGGTCGCGGCGGCGGCGGCGGCGAGGATCAGCCAGCGATGTCCGAGCGCCCAGTCGAGGCTCGCGCGGTAGGCGCGCTCCATGCCCTTGAAGAAGCGCTCGAGCGCCCAGTAGACGCGGCCGTGCTTCGCGCGCACCTCGAGGAAGCGCGAGCACAGCATCGGCGTGAGGGTGAGCGAGACGAACAGCGACACCAGCACCCCGAAGGTCACCACCACGGCGAACGAGCGCAGGAACTGGCCGAGGATCCCCGAGACGAAGATCACCGGCGCGAAGATCGCCGCCAGCGAGAAGCTGGCGGCGATCACCGCGAAGGTGACCTCGCGGCTGCCGCTCACCGCCGCCTTGACCCGGTCGGGCTCGAGATGCTCGCGGTGGCGGAAGATGTTCTCCAGCACCACGATTGCATCGTCGACCACCACGCCGACCAGCAAGAGCAGCGCGAGCAGCGTCACCGAGTTGAACGTGTAGCCGAAGAAGTACATCACCGCGATCGAGCCGAACAGCGACACCGGGATCGAGGTGGCGATGATCAGCGTCGAGCGCAGGCTCTTCAGGAACAGCCACACCACCAGCGCCGCGAGCAGCGTGCCCTCGACCAGGTGATTCTTCAGCGATCGCACCATCTCGTCGATGAACAGCGCGTCGTTCTGCACCGGGTTGAGCTCCAGGCCGGGCGGCAGCTGGGGGCGGATCTCCTGCTCGACGCGCCGCTCGACCTCGCGGATGATCGCGACGGTGTTGGTGTTCGGCACCTTGGCGATGCCGATGCCGACGCTCTGCCTGCCGTTGGCGCGCGCCAGCTGCCGGAAGTCGTTCAACCCGTCCTCGATCTCGGCGATGTCGCGCAGCCGCACCGGGGCGCCGTCCTTGTAGCCGACGATCATCGCCGCCAGATCGTCGAGCTTGTGGAACTCCAGGTCGAGCTTGACCAGGTGCTCGCTCGACTGGCCGGTCAGGAAGCCGCCCGAGAACTGGATGTGCTCCTTGCGGAAGCCCTCGGTGATGTCCTGCGCGGCGACGCCGTAGGCCGCCATGCGCGCGGGCAGCAGGTTGACGCGGATGGTGCGGTCGCGGCGCCCGCCGATGCGCACCTCGCCCACGCCGTCGACCGTCTCCAGGCGCTTCTTGATGACGTTGATGGCGTACTGGTTGAGCTGCTGCTGCGTGCGATCGCCCTGCAGCGCCATCCAGTACACGGGGAAGGTATTGGTCTCCACCTTCGCGACCACCGGCGGATCGGCGTCCTCGGGCAGCCGGCGCAGCACCTGGTTCACCTTGGCCTGCACCTCCTGGAAGGCGACGTCCACCGACTTGGCGAGGTCGAAGGTGATCGCGACCGTCGAAGCGCCCGGCGACGAGGTCGACTGGATGTGCTCGATGCCGGGAACGCTGTTCACGACGGTCTCGATCTGGTTGGTGATCGACGCGTCGATGACCTCGGGATTGGCGCCGCGCTGCGTCGTGTGGACCGAGATCACCGGGAACTCGATGTACGGCAGCTTGTCGACGCCGATTCTCTGGTAGGCGATGATGCCGAACAGGATCAGCACCGCGTTCAGCATGAACGCGAACACGTGCCGCCGGATCGAGAGCTCGGGAAGCGTCATTTGGCCTTGCCCTTGCCGGCTCCGGGCTTCGCGTCCGAAGGCAGGGTGACTGCGGCGCCGTCGGTGAGGAATCCCGCGCCGTCGGCGGCGATCAGCTCGCCGGGGACGAGCCCTTTCACGACCTCGTAGAGGCCGTCCTGCTTGAGCCCCGTCTCGACCGCGCGCTGGGAAACCCGCCCGTCGGCCACGACGTACACGACCTTGCCGGCCGGGCGCAGCACCACGCTCTGCTCGGGCACCATCAGCGCGTGCTGCTTCACCTCGATCACCACGCGCGCGTTGACGCTTCCGCCGCCGCGGAACGCGCCGTTCTCGGCGTCGAAGCGCACGATCGCGTCCAGCGCGCGGTTGCCGGCGTTCACCGTCGGCTTGATGTCCTCGATGCGCGCCTCGATGCTGCGTCCCGGGGCGGCGGGGGACTCGAGCGCGACCTTGAGCCCGGGCCGGATGCGGCTGCCGGCGCTCTCCGGGAACAGCAGGTGCGCCCGCAGCCGCTGCATTCCGACCAGCGTGAACAGCGGGTCCCCGACCTTCACGTAGTCGCCGGTCGCGACCACCTGGGTCTCGATCTCGCCGTCGACCGGCGCGACCACGCGCGTCTTGCCGAGGCTGCGCCCGGTCGACTCGGCGCGCGCGCGCGCGCCGCTCAACTGCTCGCGCAGCACGGTGCGCTGCGCCAGCGCTTCGTCGAGCGCGTTCTGCGAGATGAAGCCCTGGCCGACCAGTTTTTGCTGGCGCGCGACGATGCGCTCCTGGTTGGCGAGCAGCGCCTGCAGCCGCTTCACATCCGCGGCGTCGGCGCGCGACTGGATCCGGAAGTCCTGAGCGTCGATCTCGGCGAGCAGCTCGCCCTGCTTGACCTTCTTGCCGGTGAAACCGAGCACGCGCGTCAGGCGCCCGGCCACCTCGGCGCCGATCTTCGGGTCGATCACGTTCTCGAGCGATCCGACCACCTCTTCGTAGATCTCGAGCGTGCGTGGCTGCACCGGCACGGCGGTGATCAGCACCGCGCGCGGCCCGGCCGGGCGCTTCGCCGACTCCGCATCGCCGCCGCAGGCCGCCACCAGCGCGAGGCCGAGCGCGGCGCAGCCGGCGAGCGCGAGCACCCGCCGCGTCATCGCGGCGGCTCCTCAAGGGCGAGCAGCGACTCGACCGATTCGCGCCGCCTGACCAGCCGGGCTTCGGCGCCGCTCACCAGGACCTCTGCGGCGCGCGGCCGCGTGTTGTAATTGGAGCTCATCACCATTCCATAGGCGCCGGCGGACATCACCGCCAGCAGCTCGCCCGGCCGCGCCGAGAGGCGCCGCCCGCGGGCAAGGAAGTCGCCACTCTCGCACACCGGGCCCACCACGTCATAAACAGCCGCATCGCCGCCCTGTTCCGCCTGGCGCACCGGCCGCACCTCGTGCCAGGCGTTGTACAGCGCCGGCCGCAGCAGGTCGTTCATGGCCGCATCCACCACCAGGAAGCTGCGGGCGGCGCCGGGCTTCACGTACTCCACGCGGGTGAGCAGCACCCCCGCGTTGCCGACGATCGAGCGCCCGGGGTCGACGATCAGAGTTTCCCTGCGTCCGGCCAGCATGCCGAGCGCGGCTGCGAGAAAGCCGCCGGGCGGCTCGGGCACGTCGTCGTCACCGTAGCGAATGCCGATGCCGCCGCCGATGTCGATGTGCCTGAGCCGGATGCCGCGCCCTGCCAGGCGCTCGGCAAGCGCGGCGATGCGCCCGGCTGCTTCCGCGAAGGGCGCGGCGCGCGTCAGCTGCGAGCCGATGTGGCAGCCGATCCCCACCAGCTCGATCCCGGGCATCGCCGCCGCCCGTGCATAGAGCCGCTCGGCGTCGGCATGCGCGACACCGAACTTGCTCTCGCGCAGGCCGGTGGAGATGTACGGGTGGGTGCGCGCGTCGATGTCCGGGTTGACGCGGAAGGCGACCGGCGCCCGCCGGCCGAGGCGTCGCGCGATTGCGTCCACGCGCTCGAGCTCCGCCTCGGACTCGAGGTTGAGGCAGTAGACCCCTTTCTCGAGCGCGGCCGCGATCTCCCCTTCGCTCTTTCCCACCCCGGAAAACAGCGTCTTGCGCGCCTCGCCGCCGGCGGCGAGCACGCGCGCCAGCTCCCCGCCCGAGACGATGTCGAACCCGGCGCCAAGACCGGCAAGCAGCGCGAGCACCGAAAGGTTGGAGTTGGCCTTCACCGAGTAGCAGACCAGCGCGTCGCGGCCCCGCAACGCGGCAGAGAACTCATCGTAGGCGGCGGCGATCGCGGCGCTCGAATACACGTAGCAGGGCGTGCCGAAGCGCCGCGCCAGCTCGTCGAGCGGCGCCTGCTCGGCGCAAAGCACGCCGCTGCGGTAGGCGAAGGACATGGGAGCTACTTGCCTTCGGCTTCGCCGTCGCGCGCCGGGTAGGGCACCGGCTCGAACGGCTTGGGCTTGGCCGCCTTCACGCCGGGCGGCGGGCTGTCGCGCAGGTAAAGCGGGCCCTTCTGCCCGCACCCGGCTGCGAGCAGCGCCATCGCCGCGCCGAGAAGAAAGAAGCGCATAAAATCGCGATGTTAGCACCCATGAACGAGACTGACTTCGAAGCGCTCGCCGAGCGGGCGCTGTCAAGAATCGAAACCGCCCTCGAGGAGGGTGGTGTCGACGCGGACATCGAGCGAAAGGGGGACGGCGTGCTCGAAATCGAGTTCGCCGACGGCTCGAAGATGATCGTCAACCGCCACGGCGCGGCGCGCGAGATCTGGGTGGCGGCGCGCGCCGGCGGATTCCACTTCCGCTGGGACGGCGCGGCCTGGCGAGATACGCGTGACGGCGGGGAGCTGTTTGCCGCGCTCTCGCGGCTCGTATCGGCGCAGAGCGGCCAGCCGGTGCTGCTGCGCCCTCAAGAGGGCGGATAGGACCGCTCGAAGAGCGGCGACTGCTCGTACAGGGGCAGCGGCAGGGGAGGCGCAGGCGGTCGCAGCACCTCCGGCGGCGGCACGGCCTCCTCGTAGAAGAATTCCGGCACCAGCTTGGGCTCGCCCGGCAGCGCCGGGAAGGGGCCGACCGGCACGGTGACGATGCCAGGCGGCACCTCGCGCGAGGTCTGCGGCTCGTCCTTCAGCACCGCTTCCATGTAGTCGAGCCAGATCGGCAGGGCCACCACGCTCCCGGTCTGGTTCTTCCCCAGCGTGCGCGGCTGATCGAACCCGACCCAGGCGATCGCCACCAGCGAGGACTGGTAGCCGGTGAACCAGGCGTCGACGAACTCGTTGGTCGTGCCGGTCTTGCCGGCGAGATCGGTGCGCCCCAGGCGCGCTACGCGCGCCCCGGTCCCGTAGCGCGTCACGTCCTGCATCATGCTGTCCATGACGAAGGCATTACGCTCGTCGATGACGCGCGGGGACTCGTCGCCGGCGCGCGGCGGGTCGGCGAGCGCGAGCGGGTTGCCGCGGTCGTCGACGATCTTGTGGATGAAATAGGGCTGCACCAGGTAGCCGCCGTTCGCGAACACCGAATAGGCGCGCGCCATGTGCCAGGGCGTGACCGAGCCCGCGCCGAGCGCCATGGTGAGATAGGCGGGGTGGCGCTCGGGCTCGAAGCCGAAGCGCGCGACGTAATCCTGGGCGTACTTCGGCCCGATCGCATCCAGAATCCGGATCGAGACCATGTTCTTCGACTTGGCGAGCGCCGCGCGCAGCCGCATCGGCCCCTCGAACGCCCCGTCGTAGTTCTTCGGCTCCCAGCGCTGGCTGCCGGTCTCTTCGGCTTCCAGCACCACCGGCTCGTCGGGCACGACCGTGGCGGGGGTGAAGCCCTTTTCCAGCGACGCCGAGTAGATGAACGGCTTGAACGACGATCCGGGCTGGCGCCAGGCCTGCGTGACGTGGTTGAACTTGTTGCGGCCGAACTCGAATCCGCCCACCAGGGCGCGCACCGCCCCGTCGCGCGGGTCGAGCGAAATGAACGCCGCCTCGACCTCCGGCAACTGGACGATCTGCCAGGCGCGGCCCTCGCGCACTACGCGCACGATGGCGCCCCGGCGGATGCGCCGCTGCGGCGCGGTCTTGGGCTCCAGGGCGCGCGCGGCGAAGCGCAGCCCCTCGCCCGTGATGCTGATTTTCTCGCCGTTGCGCAGCGCGGCCTGCACCTGGCGCGGGTTGGCCGCCAGCACCACCGCGATCAGCAGCTCATCGCTGTCCGAATGGTCGGCGAGCGCGTCCTCGTAATCGTCGTCGCTGGCCCCGGCCGGAAGGTCGACGAAGGCCTCGGGGCCGCGATAGCCCTGCCGCCGGTCGTACTCCAGTACGCCTCTGCGCAGCGCGTAGTAGGCGGCCTCCTGGTCGGCCTTGCGGATCGTGGTGTAGACCCGGAAGCCGCGCGAATAGACGTCTTCGGGATAGTGCTCGGCGAGCGCTTGCCGCACCATCTCCGCAATGTACTCGGCGTGCACGGAGTATTCGTTCACTTCGCCCCGGCGCGGCCGGATTGGGGCGTTTAGCGCATCCTCATACTGCGTCGCCGTAATGTAGCCAAGCTCGGTCATGCGCCGCAGCACGTACTTCTGGCGCTGCTTGGCGCGCTGGGGGTTGGCGATCGGGTTATAGACCGACGGCGCCTTCGGCAGGCCGGCGAGCATTGCGGTCTCGGCGAGGCTGAGCTGGCCGAGCGCCTTGCCGAAATAGATCTGCGAGGCGGCGCCAAAGCCGTACGCCCGCTGCCCGAGATAGATCTGGTTCACGTACAGCTCCAGGATCTCGTCCTTTGCCAGGCTGTGCTCGATCTTGAAAGCGAGCAGCGCCTCATAGAGCTTGCGCGTGAGGGTCTTTTCCGACGACAGGAAGAAATTGCGCGCGACCTGCATGGTGATGGTGCTCGCGCCCTGGCGCTTGCCGCCGGCAACGACGTTGGCGTACGCGGCCCGCAGCACGCCCACGTAGTCGATGCCGGGGTGCTCGTAGAAGCGCTCGTCCTCCGCGGCGATGATGGCGTTCTTGAGCTGCGCGGGCACCTCGTCGATCGAGACCACGGCACGGCGCTCCTCGCCGAACTCGCCGATCAGGATCCCCTCGGCGGTGTAGATCCGCAGGGGCACCTTGGGCTGGTACTCGGTCAGGACGCCGAGGGCGGGCAAGTTGGGGTAAGCGAGCGCTACCACCAAAGCCAGGGTAAGCACGCCGATAACCGCCAGACCCGCCAGCAGGGTCAGCGGAAAAACGAGAAAGCGGAGCCACATCAAGGCTGTTAGCCGGTCGCCGGCGCGTTATTGCAGGGCTTGCTGGAAACGTAGCATCATAACTCCTTGGGCCCTGCGGAAAATTAACTAGACACGGGGAGGGGTTGTTGCTAGCATTTAACGCGAATTCTACGTATCGCCCCTAAGGCCCGATGCACAAAGGAAAATAAGGGAAATTAGGGAAATTAGGGAAATAAGGGAAGGGAAGCAACTTTAATGGCATTCGACCTGTTCAAGCCGAAGGCTCCGCCATTGTTCGGGCTGGACATCAGCTCGTCGTCGGTGAAGATGCTCGAAATCGTCGATGCCGGCAAAGGGAGCTACCGCGTCGAGCGCTACGCCATCGAGCCGCTGGCGCGCGACTCGGTCGTCGACGGCAACATCAACAACCTCGAGGCGGTGGCCGACGCCGTGAAGCGCGCGCACAAGCGCCTCGGCACGCGCACCAAGCACGTGGCGATGGCAGTGCCCACCGGCGCGGTGATCACCAAGAAAATCGTCGTCCCGGCGGCGTTGCGCGAGGACGAGCTCGAGGTGCAGGTCGAGAGCGAGGCGAACCAGTACATTCCCTTCGCGCTCGAGGAGGTGAACCTCGACTTCCAGGTGCTCGGCCCTTCGGCGACCACCCCCGACGAGCAGGAAGTCATGATCGCCGCGACGCGCAAGGAAAAGGTCGAGGACCGGGTCGCCGTGGCCGAGTCCGCCGGGCTCAAGGCGCTGGTGATGGACGTCGAGTCCTTCGCCCAGCAGGCGGCGTTGTCGCTGGTGGTGCAGGCGCTGCCCAACGGCGGCAAGGACCAGAACATCGCCGTGGTCGACGTCGGCGCGAACGTGATGAACGTGAGCGTGCTGCGCAACGACCAGTCGGTGTACACGCGCGAGCAGGCCTTCGGCGGCAACCAGCTCACGCAGGAGATCGTCAGCCGCTACGGCATGAGCCCGGAGGAAGCGGAGAACGCCAAGCGCTCCGGCGGGCTGCCCGACGATTTCGAGGCCGAGGTGCTCAAGCCTTTCATGGAGAACCTGTCCATGGAGGTGCAGCGCGCGCTGCAGTTCTTCTTCACCTCCACGCAGTACCACAGCGTCGACCATATCCTGCTCGCCGGCGGCTCGGCGGTGATCCCGGGGCTCGACGAGGTGGTCAACACGCGGGCGCAGGTGCCCGCGAGCGTCGCGAATCCGTTCGCGCTCATGCAGACCTCGCCCCGCATCCAGCTCAAGCGCCTGATCGTCGACGCGCCCTCGCTGATCGTGGCTTGCGGGCTGGCCATGAGGAGATTCGATCCGGTATGAGCGCCCGCATCAACCTGCTGCCGCACCGCGCCGAGTCGCGCAAGCGCGCGCGCCAGCATTTCATCGGCGTATCGATCGGCACCGCCGTGCTCGGCGCCGTGATCGTGTTCGCGGTGCACACCTTCTATGCCGAGAAAATCAGCACGCAGGAGGGCCGCAACAGCTTCCTGAAGGGCGAGATCTCCAAGCTCGACAAGGAGATCGCCGAGATCAAGAAGCTCAAGGACGAGATCCAGGCGCTGCTCGCCCGCAAGAACATCATCGAGACGCTGCAGGCCGACCGCGCGCAGACCGTGCACCTGCTCGATGAGCTGGTGCGCCAGACGCCCGAGGGCGTGTACCTGAAGTCGCTCACCCAGAAAGGCCTGCGCGTCCAGGTGGTCGGCTATGCGCAGTCGAACGCGCGTGTCTCGTCCCTGATGCGCAACATCGAGTCCTCGCCGTGGCTCGAGAACCCGGTTCTGGTCGAAGTCAAGGCGGCCAACGTCGACAAGAAGCGGGTGTCGGAGTTCAACCTGTTCCTGTTCCTGAAGCGTACGGCGGCGGACGAGTCCAAGGCCAAGCCGGGGGCGAAGCCCGCGGCGAAAAAAGGGTAGATGCCATGGCCCTCAACCTCAACGCCCTGGTCGAGGAGTTCAAGCGCACCAACTGGCAGGATCCCGGCACCTGGCGTGTCGCGCCCAAGCTGCTGGTGCTCCTCGCCATCCTGATCGCAGTCCCGGTCGCCGGCTTCTTCCTTGACACGCAGCAGCAGCTGAACGACCTCGAGAGCGGCCGCAACCAGGAAGAGAGCCTCAAGCAGCAGTACCTCGGCAAGAAGAAGCAGGCGATCAACCTCGATCTGCATCGCCAGCAGCTGCGCGAGATCGACACGCAATTTGGCGCGCTGCTGCGCCAGCTGCCCAACAAGTCGCAGATGGACGCGTTGCTGGTCGACATCAACCAGGCCGGGCTCGGGCGCGGGCTGCAATTCGATCTCTTCAAGCCGGCCGCGAACGAGAGCGTGAAGGACTTCTACGCCGAGCTGCCGATCCAGGTGAAGGTGCTCGGCACCTACCACGACATGGGCGCCTTCGCGAGCGACGTCGGCCAGCTCTCGCGCATCGTGACCCTGAACAACGTCGCCATCAACGCCGGCAAGGACGGCACCCTGCTCATGGACGCCACCGCCCGAACCTTCCGCTATCTCGACGAGGACGAGATCGCGGCGCAGCGCAAGGCGCAGGCGGCGAAGAAGGGCGCGAAGAAACGATGAGAGGCGCTATCGCCACCACCGTCGCGGCGAGCGCCGCGCTGCTCATCGCCGGCTGCGGCGGGGAAGAGCACAGCGACCTCAAGCAGGAGCTGGCGCAGGCGACCAAGGACTTCCGCGGCCGGGTCGACCCGTTGCCGCAGGTGAAGCCCTACGAGCCGGTGCCCTACACCGCGGAAGGCCAGATCGATCCGTTCCGGCCCGAGCGCATCGAGGTGGCGCAGGCTGGCCGCAGCTCGGCCAGCGCGAGCAAGATCGCCGAGCACGAGAAGCGGCTGAAGGAGCCCCTCGAGGCCTTCCCGCTCGAGTCGATCCAGATGCTCGGCAGCATCACCCAGGAAAAGGAGGTGTTCGCGCTGGTCAAGGCGGGCCCGAACCTGTACCGGGTGAGGAAGGGCAACTACATGGGGCAGAACTTTGGCGTGATCACCGCCATCGACGAAGCGCAGATCAGCCTCAAGGAGCTGGTGCAGGACAGCGGGGGGGAGTGGGTCGAGCGCTCGAGCTCGCTCCAACTGGTGGAGGCTAAAAGATGAAAACGAAAACGCTCTTGTTCGGGCTCGCATTGTGGCTCGCCGGCACGGGGCTCGCCCTCGCCCAGGCGAACGGCGCCGCGGCCAACAGCATCGAGGCGCTGGACGTGACCCAGCAGGGCGGGAAGGTCGTGGTGCGGATCACCACCAAGGAGCCGCTGCGCAGCGTGCCGCCCAACTTCGCGATCGCCAGCCCGGCCCGCATCGCGTTCGACTTTGCCAATACCGTGAACTCGCTCGGCCGCTCGAGCCAGGAGATCGGCCAGGGCGAGCTGCGCAGCGTGAACATCGTGCAGGGCGCCGACCGCGCGCGCCTGGTGCTGAACCTGCGCCGGCCGGTGGCGCACGAGGCGAGCGTCGAGGGTCGCACGGTGCTGATCACGCTCTCCGAGACGACCGCGGTGGCGCAGACGCCCGGCGGCCAGGTGGCGCATTTCGCCCAGGGCAGGGCCGACGCCAAGCACGCCATTCGCGACATCGACTTCCGCCGCGGCCGCTCGGGCGAAGGGCGCGTGATCGTCGACCTCTCGGACAGCAGCACCGGCATCGACATCCGCCAGCAGGGGCAGAACGTGGTGGTCGAGTTCCTCAAGACCACGCTGCCCGACAACCTGCGCCGCCGCCTCGACGTGATCGACTTCGGCACGCCGGTGAACACGGTCGCCACCTTCCAGCAGGGCGAGAACGTGCGCATGGTGATCGAGCCGAAAGGGCAGTGGGAGCACAACGCCTACCAATCCGACACGCAGTTCGTGCTCGAGGTCAAGCCGCTCTCGGCCGACCCCACGCGCGAAGCGCGCGGCCGCTACACCGGGGAAAAGCTCTCGCTCAACTTCCAGAACGTCGAGGTGCGCGCGGTGCTCAACGTCATCGCCGACTTCACCGACCTCAATATCATCACCAGCGACACGGTCACGGGAAACATCACGCTGCGGCTCAAGGACGTTCCCTGGGACCAGGCGCTCGAGATCATCCTGCAGACGCGCGGGCTCGACAGCCGGCGCAACGGCAATGTGATCTGGATCGCACCGCGCGACGAGCTCGCCACGCGCGAGAAGCTCGCGCTCGAGGCCGCCAACCAGATCAACGACCTCGAGCAGACGCGCACCGAGTCGTTCCAGATGAACTACCAGAAAGCGGCCGACGTGCAGAAGCTGCTCTCCGACCCGAACCAGAGGATCCTCTCCAAGCGCGGCAGCGCGGTGGTGGACGCGCGCACCAACACGCTGTTCGTGCAGGACACGCCGGCCCGGCTCGACGAGGTGAGGAAGCTGCTCGCCAAGATCGACATCCCGGTACGGCAGGTAATGATCGAGGCGCGCATCGTCGAGGCGAACGACAGCTTCAGCAAGAACCTCGGGGCGCGCCTTGGCTACCACGACATCTCGCCGGTTCCCGGGACGCGCGTTCTCGGGCAGAACAGCCCGCGCTTCTCCGTCGGCGGCGGCATCGCCGACACCGGCTTTCACACCGGCCAGACCGGCACCGACCCGGACTTCATCGGCAACGCCCACAGCGTGAACCTGCCGGCCGCGGGCCTCAACCTGTTCAACGCCGGGCAGTTCTCCTTCATCCTGTTCAACAGCGGGGCGACGCGCTTCCTCAACCTCGAGGTGAGCGCGCTGGAGGCCGACGGCAAGGGCAAGATCATCGCCAGCCCGCGGGTGCTGACCGCCGACCAGGTCGAGGCGCTGATCGAGCAGGGCACCGAGATCCCCTACCAGACCGCGACCTCGTCGGGCGCGACGTCCATCTCCTTCCGCAAGGCGGTGCTCTCGCTCAAGGTGAAGCCGCAGATCACCCCCGACGGCAACGTCATCATGACGCTCGACGTCACCAAGGACCAGGTGGGCAGCGGGGTCGGCACGTTCGTGCAGATCAACACCAAGCACGTCAAGACCGAGGTCCTGGTCGAGAACGGCGGCACGGTGGTGATCGGCGGCATCTACGAGCAGAACGACCGGACCGATATCACCAAGGTGCCCCTGCTCGGGGACCTGCCTTTCATCGGCTTCCTGTTCCGCAACGACGCGACCAGCAACGACAAGACCGAGCTGCTGGTATTCATCACGCCGCGCATCGTGAACGAGCGGCTCACGATTCGCTGATCGCCACCCCTCCTCGGGCGGCTTCGACGGCCGGGACCTCCCGGCCGTTTTTGTTTCTACAATGCCGGCGATGAGGCACGCGGGAAACATCTACCTGGTCGGCATGATGGGCGCAGGCAAGACCACCGTCGGGCGGCTGCTCGCGCGCCGGCTCAAGCTGCGCTTCATCGACTCGGACCGGGAGCTCGAGCGCCGCTGCGGCGTGAAGATACCGCTGATCTTCGATATCGAGGGCGAAGCCGGGTTCCGGGCGCGCGAGGCGCAGGTGCTCGCCGAGCTGACGGCCCTCGATGGGGTGGTGCTGGGCACCGGCGGCGGCGTGGTGCTCTCGGAGGACAACCGCAGGCGGCTCGCGGCGCGGGGCACGGTGGTGTACCTGCGCGCCACCCCGGAGGACCTCTACGAGAGGGTGCGCCACGATCGCAACCGGCCGCTGCTCGCCACCGCCGACCCGCTCGCGCGCCTGCGCGAGCTGCACGCCGAGCGCGACCCGCTGTATCGCGACGTCGCCGACCTGGTCGTCGACACCGGCAAGCAGACGGTGCTCGCGCTGGCGAGGGAGCTGATCGACAAGCTCGGAGAGCGATGGAAAGCCTCAGCGTAGCGCTCGGCAGCCGCTCCTATCCGATCCACATCGGCGCCGGAATCCTCGGCACGAGCGCCCTCTACACGCCGTATCTGGCGGGAAGCGCCGCGATCGTCACCAACGAGGTTGTGGCGCCCCTTTACCTGGATCGGGTCAGGCAGGCCCTGGAATCGGCGGGAGCGCGCGTCACCCGGATCGTCGTGCCCGACGGCGAGCAGGCCAAGGGGTGGCAGACGCTGGAGCGCGTGTTCGATGCGCTGCTCGCGGCGCGCTGCGGGCGCGACACCCTGCTCGTCGCGCTGGGCGGCGGGGTGGTGGGGGATCTGGCCGGCTTCGCCGCCGCGGTCTACCAGCGCGGCATCGCCTTCGTGCAGGTGCCGACCACGCTGCTCGCGCAGGTCGATTCCTCGGTCGGCGGCAAGACCGCGATCAACCACCCGCGCGGCAAGAACATGATCGGCGCCTTCCACCAGCCGCGCGCGGTGATTGCCGACCTCGCCACCCTCGACACGCTGCCCGAGCGCGAGCTGCGCGCCGGCCTGGCCGAGGTCATCAAGCACGGTGCGGCGCTCGATCGCGCCTTCTTCGGGTGGCTGGAGCAGAACATCGAGAAGCTGCTCGCGCGCGAGCGCGGCGCGCTCACGCATGCGGTACGGCGCAGCTGCGAGCTCAAGGCGGCGATCGTCGCCGCCGACGAGCGCGAAGCCGGTCCGCGGGCCCTGCTCAACCTCGGCCATACCTTCGCCCATGCCATCGAAGCCGGCAGCGGCTACGGCGCATGGTTGCACGGCGAGGCCGTGGCCGCCGGCATGGTGATGGCGGCGGAGCTCTCCAGGCTGCTGAAGCTGATCGGAAGCGACGACGTTGCCCGGGTGCGCACGCTCATCTCGCGCGCTGGACTGCCGGTCAAAGGACCGCCGCTCGCGCTCGACGAGATGCTGGCGCTGATGGCGGTCGACAAGAAGGCGGCGAAAGGCGAGCTGCGCTTCGTTCTGCTCGAGCGGCTCGGGAGCGCGAGCATGCGTGGCGGCGTGGACGAGCCGCTGGTGCGCGCAGCCATTGTCGCTGCAGCGCAATAATTGTATATTCAACAGTCCGGTCATGAGCTTGCCTGCGCAGGGCCTGTATCGCCCCGAAAACGAGCACGACGCCTGTGGCGTTGGCTTCGTCGCGAACATCAAGGGCAAGAAGTCGCACACCATCGTCGAGCAGGGCCTGACGGTGCTGAAGAACCTCACGCACCGCGGTGCCGTGGGATGGGATCCGAAGCTTTCCGACGGCGCCGGCTGCCTGATCCAGATTCCCGACCGCTTCTACCGCGAGGAGATGGCCACGCAGGGCGTGAAGCTGCCGAGCGCCGGCCAGTACGGCGTCGGCATGGTGTTTTTGCCCCGCGATCCGGCCTCGCGCATCGCCTGCGAGTACGAGATCGAGCGCGCGATCAAGGACGAGGGGCAGGTGCTGCTCGGCTGGCGCGACGTGCCGGTCGACTCGAGCGACCTCGCCGAGCCGGCGAAGAAGCTGGAGCCCGTGATCCGGCAGGTCTTCATCGGCCGCGGGCGCGGCGTCACGGTCACCGACGCGCTCGAGCGCAAGCTCTACATCATCCGCAAGAGCTCGGGCCACGCCATCCAGGCCCTCAGGCTGCAGCACGGCAAGGAGTTCTACGTGCCGTCGATGTCGGCGCGCACCATCTGCTACAAGGGGATGCTGCTCGCCTACCAGGTCGGCGAGTACTACCTCGACCTCAAGGACGCTCGCGTCGAGTCGGCGCTCGCGCTGGTGCACCAGCGCTTTTCGACCAACACCTTCCCGTCCTGGGACCTGGCGCACCCCTTCCGCCTGATCTGCCACAACGGCGAGATCAACACCCTGCGCGGCAACGTCAACTGGATCCGCGCGCGCCAGGGCGCGATCTCCTCCCCGATCCTGGGCAAGGACCTGGAGAAGATCTGGCCGCTCATCTACCCCGGACAGTCCGACTCGGCTTCGTTCGACAACGCGCTCGAGCTCCTGGTCATGGGCGGCTACTCGATCGCCCACGCCATGATGATGATGATCCCGGAGGCGTGGGAGAACCACGCGCTGATGGATCCGGCGCGCCGCGCGTTCTACGAGTATCACGCGGCGATGATGGAGCCCTGGGACGGGCCGGCCTCGATCGCCTTCACCGACGGGCGCCAGATCGGCGCGACCCTCGACCGCAACGGCCTGCGGCCCTCGCGCTACATCGTCACCGCCGACGATCTGGTGATCATGGGGTCCGAGTGCGGCTGCCTGCCGGTGCCCGAGGAAAGAATCATCAAGAAGTGGCGCCTGCAGCCCGGAAAGATGTTCCTCGTCGACCTCGAGCGCGGCCGCATCGTCGACGACAAGGAGCTCAAGGACTCGCTCGCCGGCGCCAAGCCCTACGCCGAGTGGATCGAGCGCATCCGCGTCAAGCTCGACGAGGTGGAAAGCGAGAAGACCCCGCCGCTCAAGTCGACGGTCGCGCTTCTCGACCGCCAGCAGGCCTTCGCCTACACGCAGGAGGAGCTGAAATTCATCATGGAGCCGATGGCGGCGAACGGCGAGGAGCCCGTCGGCTCGATGGGCAACGACTCGCCGCTCGCGGTGCTGTCGAACAAGAACAAGACCCTCTACCACTATTTCAAGCAGCTCTTCGCCCAGGTCACCAACCCCGCGATCGACCCGATCCGCGAGGAGCTGGTGATGTCGCTCGTGTCGTTCATCGGTCCCAAGCCCAACCTGCTGGGCATCGACGAGATGAACCCGCCGCTCAGGCTGGAAGTCACCCAGCCGGTGCTGGACTTCTACGAGATGGAGAAGATCCGCCACATCGAGCGCTACACCGCGGGCAAGTTCAAGGCCTGCGAGCTCGACATCACCTATCCGGTCGCCTGGGGCAAGGAAGCGGTCGAGGCGCGCCTCGCCTCGCTCGCGGCCCAGGCCGAGGACGCGGTGCGCTCGGGCTACTCGATCATCGTCATCTCCGATCGCCTGCTCGACGCCGAGCGCGTCGCGATCCCGGCGCTGCTCGCGCTCTCGGCCATCCACCAGCACCTGGTCGGCAGGGGCTTGCGCACCTCGACCGGCCTGGTGGTCGAGACCGGCAGCGCGCGCGAGGTGCACCATTTCGCCCTGCTCGGCGGCTACGGCGCCGAGGCGGTGCATCCCTACCTGGCGTTGGAAACCCTGCTGAATCAGCACGAGGGCGACCGGGTCGGTGCTTCCAAGGCGGTGAAGAACTACGTCAAGGCGATCGGCAAGGGCCTGAAGAAGGTGATGTCCAAGATGGGCATCTCGACCTACATGTCCTACACCGGCTCGCAGATCTTCGAGGCGGTGGGGCTGGCGCGCTCGCTGATCGACAAGTATTTCAGCGGCACGACCTCGAACATCGAGGGCATCGACGTGTTCGACGTCGCCGACGAGGCGATCCGCGTGCACCGCGCGGCGTTCGACGAGCGCGCGCCGCTGCTGAAGGGCATGCTCGACGCCGGCGGCGAGTACGCGTGGCGCGTGCGCGGCGAGGAGCATGCGTGGACGCCGGACGCCATCGCCAAGCTGCAGCACGCCTCGCGCGCCAACTCCTACGGCACGTACAGGGAATACGCGGCGCTGATCAACGACCAGTCGGAGCGCCACAAGACCTTCCGCGGCCTGTTCGAGTTCCGCTTCGGCGAGCGCAAGCCCGTGCCGATCGAGGAGGTCGAGCCGGCCGCCGAGATCGTCAAGCGCTTCACCACCGGCGCGATGTCGCTCGGCGCGATCTCGACCGAGGCGCACACCGTGCTCGCGCTCGCCATGAACCGCATCGGCGGGAAGTCGAACACCGGCGAAGGCGGCGAGGACCGGCGCCGCTACGCGCTGGTAAAGGCCGGAGAAACGCTGCAGTCCCGGCTCGGCAAGGGCCGCGTGGAAATCGACCTTGCGCTGCGCGAGGGCGATTCGCTCAAGTCCAAGATCAAGCAGGTCGCCTCGGGCCGCTTCGGCGTCACCGCGGAGTATCTGGCCTCGGCCGAGCGGCTGCAGATCAAGATCGCGCAAGGCGCCAAGCCTGGCGAGGGCGGCCAGCTTCCGGGTCGCAAGGTGTCCGAGTACATCGCGGAGCTGCGCTACGCGACGCCCGGCGTCGAGTTGATCTCGCCCCCGCCGCACCACGACATCTATTCGATCGAGGACCTGGCGCAGCTGATCCACGACCTGAAGAACTCCAATCCGCAGGCCGCGATCTCGGTGAAGCTGGTGTCCGAAGTGGGCGTGGGCACTGTCGCGGCCGGCGTGTCGAAGGGCAAGGCCGACCACGTCACCATCGCCGGACACGACGGCGGCACGGGCGCGTCGCCCTGGTCGTCGATCAAGCACGCCGGGACACCGTGGGAGCTCGGCCTCGCCGAGACGCAACAGACCCTAGTGCTGAACCGTCTGCGCGGCCGGATCACGGTGGAGGTCGACGGCCAGCTCAAAACCGGCCGCGACGTGGTGATCGGCGCAATCCTCGGCGCCGACGAGTTCGGCTTCGCCACCGCGCCGCTGGTGGTCGAGGGCTGCATCATGATGCGC
>MERP01000028.1 GCA_001772055.1 Betaproteobacteria bacterium RIFCSPLOWO2_12_FULL_68_19 | reverse complement strand
GCCGCCCATGATGGCGAAGGCCATCGGCCCCCACAGCACGCTGCGCGTGAGCGGGACCATCGCCAGCATCGCCGCCGCGGCGGTGAGCACGATCGGCCGGAAGCGGCGCACGGTGGCCTCGCGGATCGCGGTCCAGGTGTCGGAGCCGGCCAGGATGTCCTGGTCGATCTGGTCGACCAGGATGACGGTGTTCCTCATGATCATGCCGCCGAGCGCGATGGTGCCGAGCATGGCGACGAAGCCGAAGGGCTGGTCGAAGGCGAGCAGCGCGCCCGCGACGCCGACGATGCCGAGCGGCGCGGTGAGCACCACCATGAAGGTGCGCGAGAAGGTCTTGAGCTGCAGCATGAGCATGCCGAGCACCAGCGCGAACGCGACCGGCATGCCGGCGGCGATAGAGCGCTGCGCCTTGAGGTTCTCCTCGAACGAGCCGCCGGCCTCGATGCGGTAGCCCGGCGGCAGCGCGCCTCGCAGCGCGTCGATCACCGGGTCGATCGCCATCGTGACGTCGAGCGCCTGCGCGCTGTCGAGGATGTCGGCGCGCACCGTGAGCGCGAGCTCGCGCGAGCGGCGCCACAGGATCGGCTCCTCCATGGTCTCGCTCATGCGCGCCACTTGCGCGAGCGGGATGCTCTTGCCGCCCGCGGTCATGACCGGCAGCTCGCCGAGCGCCTCGAGCGAGCCGCGCTCGGCCGGGGGCGCGCGCAGCACCACGTCGACCAGGCGGTCCGCCTCGCGGTACTGGCCGATGGTCACGCCGCTCACCGCGCCGGCGAGCGAGCGCGACACGCCGCTCGAGGTGACGCCCAGAGCGCGCGCTCGGTCCTGGTCGACGTCGACCTGCAGCGCCAGCACCTTGCTGCCCCAGTCGACGTTGACATCCAGCGTGGCGGGATGCGCGCGCACGCGCTCGGCGACCTGGTCGGCGATCGATTTCAGCTTCGCCGGGTCCTCGCCGATGACCCTGAACTGGATCGGATAGTTCACCGGCGGCCCGAGCGACACGCGCAGCACGCGCCCGCGCACGCCGGGGAACTGAGAGTCGAGCGCCTGGCGCAGCCGCTCGACCACCCGCTCGCGGCCTTCGATGCCCCTGGTCAGCACCACCACGTGCGCGAAGTTGGGCCGGAACAGCGGCTGCTCGAGCGAGAGGAAGAAGCGCGGCGAGCCGTTGCCGACATAGCTGACATAGGTGGCGACGTCCTCGTCCTTGGCGAGCAGGCGCTCCAGCCTCGCCGTCTCGCGCTCGGAAGCCTGCACCGGCGCGCCCTCGGGCAGCCACAGCTCGACCAGCAGCTCGACGCGATTGGAGGAGGGGAAGAACTGCTTCTCGGTGAGCTGCATGCCGGCCACCCCGAGCACGAAGGTCGCGGCGGTGGCGGCGAGCACCGTCTTGCGGTGCACGATGCACCACTCGATGGTGCGGCGCAGGCGCCGGTAGAAGGGCTTGTCGTACACGTCGCGCGGCTGCGCGCCCTCCTCGACGCGCTGCTCCTTGAGCAGCCACGCGCCCAGGAAGGGCGTGGCGATCACGGCGGCGAACCACGAGATGACGAGCGCGGTGGTGGTGACGGCGAAGATGCTGAAGGTGTACTCGCCGGTGGTCGAGCGCGCCGTGGCGATCGGCAGGAAGCCGGCGGCGGTGATGAGCGTGCCGGTGAGCATCGGGAACGCGGTGCTCGAGTAGGCGTAGGTCGCGGCGGTGAGCTTGTTGAAGCCCTCCTCGAGCTTGCGCGCCATCATCTCCACCGAGATCATGGCGTCGTCGACCAGCAGGCCGAGCGCGATGATCAGCGCGCCGGTCGAGACGCGGTGCAGGTGGATGCCGAACCAGTACATGGCGAGGAAGGTGGCGGCGAGCACCAGCGGGATGGTGAGCGCCACCACCAGGCCGGTGCGAAAGCCGAGCGACAGGAACGACACCACCAGCACGATCGCCACCGCCTCGCCCAGCGCGCGCATGAACTCCCCGATCGCGAGCTTGACCACCGCCGGCTGGTCCGAGACCTGCCCGAACTCGATGCCGACCGGCAGCTCGGCCTTCATGCGCTGCATGGTGCGCTTCAGGTCCTCGCCCAGCTCGAGCACGTCGCCGTTGGGGACCATCGACACCGCGAGCCCGATCGCCTCCTTGCCGCCGAAGCGCATCCTGGCGATGGGCGGGTCCGCGGTGCCGCGGTAGACGCGGGCGATGTCGCCGAGGCGGAAGGTCTGGGAATTCGCCCGCAGCAGGAGATTCGACAGCTCGCTCACCGAGTCGAGCTGCCCGCTCACGCGCAGCGCCACGGCGTGGCTGCGCGTCTCGACGTTGCCCGGGCCGGCCACCGCGTTCTGCGCCTGCAGCGCGGCCGCGATCATCTGCGGGTCGATGCCGAGCGAGGCGAGCTGCTTGGGCGGCAGCTCGACGAAGATGCGGTCCTCCTGCACCCCCACCAGGTCCGCCTTGGCGACGTTGGGCAGGCGCAGCACCTCCTGGCGCACGCGCTCGACGTAGTCGCGCAGCTCCGAGTGGGTGAAGCCGTCGGCGGTGAAGGCGTAGATCGAGCCGAACACGTCGCCGAACTCGTCGTTGAAGAACGGCCCGAGCACCTCGGGCGGCAGGGTATGGCGGATGTCGCCCACCTTCTTTCGCACCTGGTACCAGATCGCCGGCACGTCCTTCGGCGCCGCGGTGTCGAGCAGCTCGAGGAAGATCAGCGACTCGCCGGGGCGCGAGTAGCTGCGCGTCCACTTGTAGGAGGGCGTCTCCTGCAGCTTCTTCTCGATGCGGTCGGTGACCTGGCGGTCGACCTGCGCCGCGGTGGCGCCCGGCCACATGGTGCGGATCACCATCACGCGCACGGTGAAGTCCGGGTCCTCGCGCTGGCCGAGCTGGAAATAGGCCGCGACCCCGCCCGCGGCGATCACCAGCAGGAAGAACAGCGTCAGCTGGCGGTGCTTGAGCGCCGCCGCCGAGAGGTTGAAGTCACTTTTCATCCAGCACCCGCACGCGCTGCCCGGGGCGCAGGAGCTGCGCGCCGGCGGCGACCACCACGTCGCCGGGCTTCAGGCCCGACTCGATCACCACGCGCTCGCCCGAGATGCCGCCGGTCTTCACCGGCTGCGCGCGCACCGTGCCGTTCGGCTCGAGCACGAACACCTGGGCTCCCTCGCCGCGCGAGTGCAGCGCGGCGATCGGCACCTCGATCGCCCTCGCGGCGGCCTCGTGCGCCACCTCGACGCGCGCGCTCATGCCGAGCTCGATCTCCTCGCCGGCGTCCTCGATCGCGACGCGCGCCGCATAGGTGCGCGTCACCGGGTCGGCGGCGGGCGAGAGCTCGCGCAGGCGCCCTGTCCAGGAACGTCCGGGCCGGGCGGTCAACGAAACCTTGAACACGATCGCTTTTTCGAGGAAATCGCGCTGCGCCTCGGGCACCGCGAACGCGATCTCGCGCTCCCCGGGGCGCGCGAGCCGCGCCACGGTCTGCCCGGGCGAGACCACCTGCCCCGCCTCGGCTTCGACCGCGGTGATGATGCCCTCGGTGTCGGCGAGCAGCGTCGCGTAGCGCGCCTGGTTGGCCGCCTGGCGCAGCTGCGCGCGCGCCGCCGTGAGCCGCGCCTCGGCGGTGGCGAAGGCGTTGGCGCGCCGGTCGAGCTCGGCCTGGCTGATGAAGCTCTTCTCGCGCAGCTCGCGGTAGCGCTTGAGCTCGGCCGCGGCGAGCTCGCGCTCGGCCTGCGCGCTCGCCGCCTGGGCGCGGGCGCTCGCCGCGGCGAGCGCGAGGTCGGCGGCGTCCAGGCGCGCCACCGCCTGGCCGGCGCGCACGACTGCGCCGACGTCGACCAGGCGCTCGACGATCTTGCCGCCGACGCGGAACGCGAGCCGCGTCTCGTAGCGCGCGCGCACTTCGCCCGCGTACTGCACGCGCTTCACGCTCTCGGTGGCGCCGACCTTGACGACGCGCACCGCGCGCACCTCGTCGGGACGCTCCTCGGCTGCCTCGCTGCAGGCGCCGAGCGCGGCGGCAAGGGCGAGCATGGCGATCGCCCTCATGCGCCCCGCCTTGCCGCGGCGTCCCACAGGTCGAGCAGCGCCGCGCTCAGCTGGCGCTCGAAGTCGATCTTGAAGATGCGCATCTCGGGCAGGTGCATCACCGAGCGCAGCGACAGCGGCACGTCGGCCTGCTGCCACAGCCCGATGATGAGCGCGTAGCTGTTCATGAGCAGCGCCGCGCCCTCGCCCGGCCGCAGGCCGGGATAAAGCTGCTCGATGCGCTTTCCCAGGCCTTCCAGCCTGCCCGAGAGGCCCAGCTTGAAGGCGAGCGCCGCCTCCGTGCCGACGTTCGTGTCCAGCATGTAGCGGCAGTTGGCGGCGAGCGGGTAGAACTCGGCATGCGCCTTGAGGTAGCGCAGGCCGGCGCGCACCACGCTTTCCCCGCTCGGCGCCGGCGCGGCGAGCGCGCGCTCGACCACGTCGAACACCTCGTGGGTCTGCTTCTCGTGCACCGCGAGCAGCACTTCCTCGCGCGTGCCGAAGTAGAGGTAGACGGTGCCCTTGGCAAGGCCGGCGCGGCGCGCGAGCTGGTCCATCGAGAACCCGCTGCTGCGCGCCGCGAGCTCCGCCGCGGCGCGCACGATGGCCGCGCGCCGGGCGCTCTTGTCGGCGGGGGCGACGGCACGCTTCTTCGTACGGTCCGCGCCCGGGCGCGGAGGCAACTGACTGACGGTCATTTCGGCGCGGACTCTAATGACTGCCGGTCAGTATGTCAAACTGTCCTGCATGACAGATGCAACAGTGATCTGGCTGCACGGCCTGGGGGCCGACCACAGCGACTTCGAGCCCATTGTTCCTGAACTGGATTTGCCGCCCTCGGTGCGCTTCCTGTTCCCCGACGCGCCGGTCCGGCCGGTGACCATCAACGCCGGCATGCGCATGCGCGCCTGGTACGACATCCTGCAGCTCGGGCCGGGGCCCGAGGACGAGGCCGGGATACGCGACTCGCAGCGCATCGTCGAAGGGCTGATCGAGAGCCAGCCGGCGCCCCCGGAGCGCGTGGTGCTCGCCGGCTTCTCGCAGGGCGGCGCGGTGGTGCTGCACACCGCGCTGCGCTACCCCAGGCGGCTGGCGGGCGTCATCGCGCTGTCGACCTACGTGCCGTTGCGGGAGAGTTTCTCGAAAGAGATCAGCCCGGAAAACCGGCAAACTCCCATTTTCATGGGCCACGGGCGCTTCGACGAGCTGATCCCGGTCTCACGCGCTGCCGCCTCGCGCGACTTTCTGCTCGGGCTGGGCTACGGCGTCGACTGGCACGAGTACCCGATGCCGCACTCGGTGTGCGCCCAGGAGATCGGCGACGTCGCGCGCTTCCTCGGGCGAGTGCTGTGAGCGGCAGAACGGTCCCGATGCAGGAGCAGCCGGTCCCCGGCTACACCGTGCTGCACAAGGTCGGCGAGGGCGGCCAGGCGACCGTTTACCTCGCCGAGCGCGACCACGACGGGCTGCGCGTCGCGCTCAAGGTGCTCGACCGGCGGCTGCGCAACGACCCGGTGTTCCTCGAGCGCTTCGTGCGCGAGTACAAGCTGGTCGCGAGCATCGAGAACGAGTACGTGGCGCGCATCTACGACCAGGGCTTTTCCGGCGACAACCCCTACATCGCGATGGAGTTCCTGCCCTCGGGCACCCTCGCCGGGCGCATCCACGAAGGCCTCTCGCCGCGCGCCGCGCTGCGCCTGATGATGCAGATCGCGCGCGCCCTGGACGCCATCCACTCGCGCGGCATCGTGCACCGCGACCTGAAGCCGGCCAACATCCTGTTCCGTCCCGACGGCCGGCCGGTGATCGTCGACTTCGGCCTGGCGAAGGACCTGGGCGTGCGCTCGACCCTCACCATCGCCGGGCGGCTGGTCGCCACGCCGCGCTACATGAGCCCCGAGCAGTGCCAGGGGCTGCCGGTCGACGCGCGCTCCGACCTCTACGGCCTGGGCGTGATCTTCTGGGAGATGCTCACCGGGCGCAGGATCTACGAGGACGCGAGCCCGGCGGAGCTGATCACCATGCACGTCTCGGCGCCGGTGCCGCGGCTGCCCGAGAGCCTTGCCGGCTACCAGCCGCTGCTCGACAAGCTGCTCGCCAAGCGCCCCGAGGACCGCTTCCAGAGCGCCGCCGACCTGTGCGGCGACATCACTTTGTGAATTTGGTGGAACAAAAGTATCTGGACCTGCTCGCGGAGGTGCTCGAGGACGGCGCGCGCAAGTCCGACCGCACCGGCACCGGCACGCTGTCGGTGTTCGGGCGGCAGCTGCGCTTCGCGCTCGAGCCTTTCCCGCTGCTCACCACCAAGAAGCTGCACTTCAAGTCGATCGCCTACGAGCTGTTGTGGTTCCTGCGCGGCGACACCAACGTGCGCTGGCTGCAGGAGCGCGGCGTCAGCATCTGGGACGAATGGGCCGACGAGCGCGGCGAGCTCGGGCCGGTGTACGGCTACCAGTGGCGCCACTGGCGCACGCCCGAGGGCGGCGAAATCGACCAGATCTCCAACGTCATCGAGTCCTTGAGAACCAAGCCGGATTCGCGCCGCCATCTCGTCAGCGCCTGGAACCCGGCCGACGTGGACCGCATGGCGCTGCCGCCCTGCCATGCGCTGTTCCAGTTCTACGTCGCGCAAGGCCGGCTCTCCTGCCAGATGTACCAGAGGAGCGCGGATCTGTTCCTCGGCGTGCCGTTCAACATCGCCTCCTACGCGCTGCTCACCCTGATGGTGGCCCAGGTGGTGGACCTCGAGCCCGGAGAGTTCGTCCTGACGCTCGGCGACGCGCACCTGTACCTGAACCACCTCGAGCAGGCGCGGCTGCAGCTCGAGCGCGCTCCGCGGCCGTTTCCCAGACTTCACCTCAACCGGGAAATCAAAGAACTGCTTGCCTTCAAGTTCGAGGACTTCACGCTCGAGGGCTACGACCCGCATCCCGCCATCAAGGCGCCGATCGCGGTTTGAGCAAGCTGAAATGGCTGCTGGTGTTCGCCGCGGGCCTGTGCTGAATTCGCTCGCGCGGCTCAGTTTTCCGTAGACCAGGAAACCCAAGCTTCTTGACGTTTATACACATCTATATTATTGACAAAGTATGTTCAAATACGTCATATTTACGACTACTTTGACGTATATAAACATCATAACACTAAGATGACTAACTCTTTCAAAGACTTAAAGATAGCCCAACTCGACGAGCTGTTGGCGCCATTTCGCTCCGCAGCCTCAGTCGCACGGCCTGCTTCGGGGTGGATTCGAGCCGTTCGCGAAGCGCTCGGCATGAGCGCCGACCAACTC
>MERP01000027.1:18876-26154 GCA_001772055.1 Betaproteobacteria bacterium RIFCSPLOWO2_12_FULL_68_19 | reverse complement strand
CTCGCTCGAGGAAGCGGCCGAGAAGTTCGGCGGCCTCGCCAAGGAAGCGATCGAGCGCACGGTCAAGGAGCTGCAGGAGCTGCGGCGCCAGGCGGCCTCGTCGATCGTCGTCCCGCAGGGCGGCATTCCGCCGATGGGCCCCGGCGGCCTGGGCGGCGGCGGCAAGATCCAGATTCCCTGATTGGACGTTTCCCGGGTCCGAAAATGGGTTGAAGAAGCCGAGCGGGTGGTCGTGCTCACCGGCGCCGGCATCTCGACCGACTCGGGCATCCCGGACTTCCGCGGGCCGCAGGGCCTGTGGACGAGGAATCCGCTCGCCGAGAAGATGTCCAACATCCACTACTACCTCGCCGACCGGGAGGTGCGCAAGGCGTCGTGGCAGAACCGGCTCTCCAGCCCCGCGTGGAGCGCGCAGCCCAACGCTGGGCATGCGGCCCTGGTCCATCTGGAAAAACGCGGAAAGCTGCACGCGCTCATCACGCAGAACATCGACGAGCTGCACCAGATCGCCGGCAACTCGCCCGAGCGGGTGATCGAGGTGCACGGCACGATGCGCAGGTTCATGTGCTGGGGCTGCGGCATGCGCGGCCCGATGCAGGCGGTGCTCGAGCGCGTGCGCGCGGGCGAGGAAGACCCGCAGTGCCGCGACTGCGGCGGCATCCTCAAGAGCGACACCATCTCGTTCGGCCAGCAGCTCGTGCCCGAGGTGATCGACCGCGCCATGCAGGCGGCGGCCAAGGCGGACTTCTTCCTCGCCGTCGGCACGAGCCTGCAGGTCTACCCGATCGCGGGCGCGGTCGACATGGCCCGCGCCGCGGGCGCGAGGCTGGTGATCGTCAACGCCCAGCCCACGCCTTTCGACGACCGCGCCGACGCGGTGTTCAGCCGCTCGATCAGCGAGACGCTGCCGGCAATCCTAGGAAGCGCCGCGCGTTCTTGAACGCGATGCGCTTCAGCATCTCGCGGTCGAGCCCGGCCTTCTCCAGGGTCTTCATCGGCGCGAAGTCGCCCATCGCGAAGGGGTAGTCGGTGCCCAGGCAGATCTGGTTTTCTCCGAAAGTGTCAAGGAGGAAACGGATGGCTCGCGGCTCGAAGACCAATTCGTCGTAGTAGAAGCGACGCGCCGCGATCTCCGGCGACTCGGGGAGCGACTCCTTCGCCTTCGGGAACATGTTCCAGGCGTGCACGAGGCGCGGCAGCAGGATCGCCATGCCCCCGCCGCCGTGGCTGAAGGCGATGCGCAGCCCGGGGTGCCGCGCGGCGATGCCGCCGGTGATCATCGAGGCGCAGGCGAGCGCGATGTCGCCGGGGAAGCACACCGCCTGCTCCGGGAAGGGGCCGACGATGCGCTCCTTGCCCGCCGGGCGCAGCGCATGCACGAAGATCGCCGCGCCGAGGCGCTCGGCCTCGGCGAAGAACGGCTCGAAGCGCGCGTCGCCGATGGAAACGCCGTTCACATGGCTGGCGATCTCCACGCCGGAAAAATGCAGCTCCCGTAAACAAAAAATCAGTTCTTGGGTTGCGCGGTCGACATCCTGGAGCGGCACGGCCCCCAGGCCGATGAAGCGCTCGGGCGCGAGCGCGATCATCGCGGCGATCTGCTCGTTCAGGTAGCGCACCAGCACGGCTGCGTCCTCGAGCGGCAGCCAGTACGAGAACAGCTCCGGCATCGGCGAGAGCGCCTGGCGCGCGACGCCCATCGCGCCCATCCCCTCGATGCGCCGCGGCACGCTCCAGCAGCCGTCGGAGACCGTGCGGTAGACCTTGCCGGAGATCATCACGTGCCTGTGGCAGGCGTGCGCCGGCGCCATCGAGGGCCAGGGCACGTTCACGCCCTTGCCGGCGTAAGGCGGGAAGGACTCGGGGACGATGTGGTTGTGGATGTCGATGCAGTCGCGCATGGCGGGGCATTATGCTTAAAATCTCCGGCATGAAGCGCATCGCGCTGCTGCTGTTTCTCATCCTCGCCGCGCCGCTCGCCGCGGCGCAGGGCTGGCCGGCGCGGCCGGTGAAGATCCTGGTGCCGTTCGCGCCGGGCGGCACCGCCGACACGCTCGGCCGCCTCGCGGCGCAGAAGCTCTCCGAGCAGCTGAAGGAGAGCTTCGTGGTCGAGAACCGGCCGGGCGCGGGCGGCACGATCGCCTCGGAGCTGGTGGCGAAGGCCGCGCCCGACGGCTATACGCTGCTCGTCTCGGGCGTCGCCTCGCACGCGATCGCGCCGGCGCTGGCGCGCGGCGTGCCCTATGACCCGGTCAAGGACTTCACGCACATCGCGCTCTTCGGCGGGCCGCCGGCGGTGCTGGTGGTCAACCCGGATGTGCCGGCAGGAGATCTGCAGGAATTCATTCGATTGCTGAAGGCGCAGCCCGGGAAGTACTCCTATGGCTCGCCCGGGAACGGCACGCACGGCCAGCTGGTCGCCGAGCTCTTCAAGCAGCTCGCCGGCGTCAGCATGCAGCACGTTCCCTACAAGGGCGGGGCGGCGGCGATGGCCGACCTGATCGCCGGGCACGTCCCGGCCGCCTCGAACACGCTCACCAGCGCCTCGAGCCACATCCGTTCGGGGCGCGCGCGCGCCCTCGCCGTGAGCAGCGCAAGCCGCCTGCCCGACTATCCGAACCTGCCGACCTACGCCGAGCTCGGCTACCCGCAGCTCGTCGCCACCATCTGGTTCGCCCTCTCGGGCCCGGCCGGGATGCCCGCGGAGATCGTCGAGCGGCTGAACGCCGGGGTGCGCCGCGGCCTCGACGCGCCCGATGCGCGCCAGCGGCTGCGCCCCGAGAGCATCGAGCCCGGGAAGCTGTCCGCACGCGAGTTCACCGAGTTCGTCGCCGCCGAAGCGCGGCGCTGGGCGCCGGTGGTGCGCGCCTCCGGCGCGCGCAATGATTAGCGCCGCAGAAAACCAGGGCCTGACGCGCATCGGCCCCGGCACGCTGATGGGCGGGTTGTTCCGCCGTTACTGGCTGCCGGCGCTGCTCGCCGCCGAGGTCGCCGAGCCCGACTGCCCGCCGGTGCGCGTGAAGCTCCTTGGCGAGCCGCTCGTCGCCTGGCGCGACAGCGAAGGCAGGATCGGCCTGACCGGCGAGTTCTGCGCGCACCGCGGCGTCTCGCTCTGGTTCGGGCGCAACGAGGACTGCGGGCTGCGCTGCCCCTACCACGGCTGGAAGTACGACGTGAGCGGCCAGTGCGTCGACCTTCCTTCCGAAGGCCGCGACGGGCCGCTGCGAAAGCGCATCAAGCTCAAGTCCTATCCCTGCCTGGAGCTCGGCGGGGCGGTCTGGGCCTACATGGGGCCGCCGGAGCTGCGGCCCGAGCCGCCGGGCATCGAGTGGGCGCACGTCGCGCCCGAGCGGCGCTACGTGTCGAAGCGGCTGCAGGAATCGAACTACCTGCAGGCGATGGAGGGTGGCATCGACTCCTCGCACGTCTCGTTCCTGCACTCCGGGGCGCTCAAGCGCGATCCGCTGTTCGCCGGCAGCAAAGGCAACGAGTACAACCTGGCCGACACCCAGCCGGAGTTCGAGGTGGTCGACTTTCCCGGCGGCCTGCTGATCGGCGCGCGGCGCAACGCCGAGGGCGGGCGCTACTACTGGCGCATCACGCCCTGGATCATGCCGGCGCACACCATCATCCCGCCGCGCGCCGGCCATCCGCTCGGCGCGCACGTGTGGGTGCCCGTAGACGACGAGCACTGCTGGGCGTGGAGCATCAACTACCACCCAAAACGGGCTTTGACGAAGAAGGAACGGGATGCGATGAAGAGCGGTAAAGGCATCCACGTGCAGTACGTGCCCGGTACCTTCATTCCGCTGCAGAACGGGCGCAACGACTACCTGATGGATCGCGAGGGCCAGAAAAGGGGCGAGACGTTCTCGGGCGTGGAAGGCATCGCGATGCAGGACGCCTCGCTGCAGGAGAGCATGGGGCCGATCCAGGACCGCACGCGCGAGCACCTGTGCCCGACCGACCGCGGCATCGTCATGGCGCGCAGGAAGCTGCTGCAGGCCGCGGCCGCCAGCCGCGAGGGCAAGAGCGTCCCGGCGCTGCGCGCCGAGGAGCAGCGCGTGCGCTCCTGCTCGATCGAGCTGCCGCGCAACCGGCATTTCCGCGAGCACGCCCGCCACGGCCTGTTCGCCGCGCCCGACACCGACCCGGTCACCGTATGACCGAAGTGCTGATCGTGGGCGCGGGGCCGGTCGGCCTCGCCGCGGCGCTGTCGCTCGCGCACCAGGGCGTGAGCGTGAAGGTGATCGAGGCCGAGCCCGCGCTCACCGAGGACCACCGCGCCGGGTCCTTCCACCCGCCGACGCTCGAGATGCTCGCGCCCTTCGGCGTCACCGAGGCGATGCAGCAGGTCGGCATCCGCGTGCCGCGCTGGCAGATCCGCGACCGGCGCGAGGGCGTGATCGTCGAGTGGGACCTGGGGCTGATCGCCGACCTCACGCCGTACCCGTACCGCTTCCATCTCGAGCAGTTCAGGCTCACGCCGATCCTGCTGGAGAAGCTCCAGGCCTTTCCTCATGCGTCGGTGGATTTTGGAGTCGCCTTTGTGCATGCAGCTCAGGACGGCGAGTCCGTGACCGTCAACGGAAATCTCAAAGCACGGTGGCTCATCGGCTGCGACGGCGGGCGCAGCGCGGTGAGGAAGCTGATCGGCACGCAGTTCGAGGGCTTCACCTGGCCGGAGCGCTTCGTGGTGGTCGGCACGGTGGTCGACCTGGCGCCGCATGGCTTCACCCCCAACGCCTACGTCGCCGATCCGAAGGAATGGGCCGCCGTGTTCCACATGCCCGGCCTGTGGCGCCTCGCGTTCCCGGTGCATCCCGACGAGGACGAGGCCGAGGTGCTGGCGGACGCCGCGATCGAGGCGAGGCTGCAGCGCTTCGTGGCGCGGCCGGAGCGCTACCACGTGCCGCACAAGGGCATCTACCGCGTGCACCAGCGCGTGGCGAAGTCCTGGCGCGCGGGCCGCATCCTGCTCGCCGGCGACGCCGCGCACCTCAACAACCCGCTCGGCGCCTTCGGCCTGAACGGCGGCCTGCACGACGCGCTCCTGCTGGGCGAGTACCTCGGCCGGGTGTGCCGCGGCGAGGCCGAAGAGAGCCTGCTCGACCTCTACGTGCGCCAGCGGCGCGCCGCCAACGTCGAGTTCGTGCAGACGCAGTCGATCGCGAACAAGCGGCTGCTCGAGGAGGCCGACCCGGCGGCGCGCCGGAAGAGCTTCGACGAGCTGCGCCGCGTCGCCGCCGACAATGCGCTCGCGCGCGACTTCCTCATCCGCTCCTCGATGATCTGGAGCGTGCAGCGCGCCTCCGAAGTCAGCTAAGCCGAGAATTCGGGGTCAGACCCCGATCGCCCATTTAAACCATCGCCGAGCCGCCGTCGACCACCAGGGTCTGGCCGGTGATGAAGGCGGCGTCGTCGCTCGCGAGGAAGCTCACCGCGCCGACCAGGTCCTCGGGTGTCTCGTCGCGGGCGATGGCGCGCGTGGCGGGGATGGCGGCGCCGTGCTTGAGGTGCGCGGGCTGCTTCTTCACGCCCTCGGACAGGGTGAAGCCGGGGGCGAGGGCGTTGACGGTGACGCCGTCCTTGCCGAGCTCGCGCGCGAGCGCGCGCGTCATGGCGATCACCGCGCCCTTGCTCGCGACGTAGTGCAGCAGGAACGGCACGCCCTTGATGGGCGCGCCGGAAGCGAGGTTGATGATGCGGCCGCAGCGCGAGGCGCGAAGGTGCGGCGCGCAGGCGCGGCAGCACAGGAACACGCCCAGGGTGTTCACGTCCATCACCTTGCGCCACTCCGCGGCATCGATCCTGTCGAACTCGCGCGGCACGAGCGGCGAGAACAGCGCCGCGTTGTTGACCAGGATGTCGATGCGGCCGAAGGCCTGCAGGGTTTTCGACACCAGATCTTCGACATCGGCTTCCGAAGAAACGTCCACTTGCAGACCCAGGGTCCGCGCGCCGGTCGCTTTCGCGATCTCGGCCGCGGCGACGTCGTAGTCGCGCAGATCGGCGACCACCACCGAGGCGCCGTCGCGCGCAAGCCGCGCGGCAAGCGCTTTGCCGATGCCGCTGCCGGCGCCGGTGACGATCGCGCTGCGGCCCTGCAGGCTCATTGCATCATGGTGTTGGGCAGGATCATCACGATCTGGGGAAACGCGGTGATCACGAGCACGCACACGAGCATGGCGATCCAGAACGGCGTGATGCCGGCGAAGATCCTGCCCATCGGCACGTCCTCGGCCACCCCCTTGACGACGAACACGTTGATGCCGACCGGCGGGCTGATCAGCCCCATCTCGAGCACGATCACCATGAAGATGCCGAACCAGACCGGGTCGATGCCGAGCGCCTGGATGATCGGGAATACGATCGGCACGGTGAGCACCATCATCGCGAAGCCCTCCAGGAACATGCCCATGACCAGATAGGCGACGAGTAGGATCGCGAGCACCGCGAGCGCCGGCAGCGCCTGCTCGGTGAGGAGGCTGGCGAGGTTCACCGGGATGCGGCTCAGGGCGAGGAAAGGCGAGAAGATGTGCGCGCCGATCAGGATCAGGAACACCATCGCAGTGGTGCGCACGGTCTGCAGCAGGGCGTTGACGAGCGCCGGGAAGCCGAGCTGGCGCCGCCAGAGGGCGTGCGCCATGGTGAGCAGCGCCCCGACCGCGGCGGCCTCGTTGACGGTGAACACGCCGGCATAGATGCCGCCGATCGTGATCGCCACCACCCCGATGAACGGCGCGGCGCCGCCAAGCGCCGCCACTCGCTCGCGCATCGGCAGCTTCGCGCCGGGCGGGCCGAACTGCGGCCGCAGCGCGCACACGAGCATCACCGTGAGCACGAACAGCCCGGTGAGCAGGATCCCGGGCAGGAAGCCGGCGAGGAACAGGCGCCCGATCGACTCCTCGGTGAGCAGCGCGTAGACCACCAGCACGGTGGAAGGCGGAATCAGGATGCCGAGCGTGCCGCCGGCGGCGATCACCCCGGTGGCGAGGCGCGGGTCGTAGGCGTAGCGGCGCATCTCGGGCAGGCAGACGCGGCCCATGGTCACCGCGGAGGCGACCGAAGAGCCGGAAAGCGCGGCGAAGCCGGCGCACGCGAGCACCGTCGCCGAGGCGAGCCCGCCGCGCCGGTGCCCGAGCCAGGCGTACGCCGCGGCGTACAGGTCCTTGCCCATGCCCGAAACGGCGGCGAAGTTGCCCATCAGGACGAACAGCGGGATGACTGCGAAGGCCTGCACCGCGGCGTGGGAGTAGGGGAACGAGCCCAGGCTGT
>MERP01000027.1:0-18862 GCA_001772055.1 Betaproteobacteria bacterium RIFCSPLOWO2_12_FULL_68_19 | reverse complement strand
TGTTGAGCGCCGCCTCGGGCGAGTTGAGCAGCGCCACGCCGACCGCGCCGACCAGCGCCATGGCGAGCCCGATCGGCATGCGCGCGAACAGCAGCACCAGCAGCGCAGCCATGCCGATCAGCCCGACGCTCGTCGGGCTCACTGGCGCAGGGCTTTCCAGGCCTGGACCAGCAGCACGACGCAGAACAGCGCCATACTCGCCGCGGTCAGCAGCTCGAAGGGCCAGAGGTCGATCTTCAGCATGTTGGTAGCCTCGCCGCGGCTGCGCGAGGTGAAGGCGTAGACCGCCGCCTGCCAGGCCATCACCGCGGTGAGCGCGGCGCCGGCGAGATGGACCGCGACCTTGATCCAGCGCAGCCGGGGGCGGTCGAGGATCGGCCCGAGCACGTCGACGGCGACGTGGCCGCCGGTGGCGGCGCAATAGGGCAGGCCGAGGAACACGATCAGCGCCATGGCGAGCTCGGTCATCTCGTAGGCGCCGAGGAAGGGGAGCCGCAGCAGGTAGCGCATCACCACGTCGAAGGCGATGAGCCCCATCAGGCCGAGGAGGACCACGCCCCCGCCGAGGGCGAGGGCGCGGAGCGCGCGGTCGAGCATCGAAACGCTAGACGCCGGAGTAGCCGGCGCGGCGCAGCATCTCGCGCGCCGGGATGCCCTTGGCCTCGGACTCCTTGATCCACTCGTCGATGATCGGGCGCAGCGTCCTGCTGATGCGGTCCTGCTCCTGCTTGGAGAGCTCGACGATGTCGGCCTTGCCGCGCACGCTCGCTACCGCCTGCACGGCGCGCTTGATGTACACGTCGGTCGCCTTGCGGCTTAGCTCGCGCCCCGAGAGCCTGTCGATCGCCGCGCGCGCGCTCGGCGGGAGGCCGTCGTACTTCTTCTTGTTCATGGCGATCAGGAACACCGAGCGGCCGAAGATCGGTCCGGCGATGGTGAAGCCATGAGCCACCTCGCCGAGGCGGAAGTCGAGGATGGTGGTGAACGGCACCATCGCGCCGTCCATCGTGCCGCGCTCCAGGCCCGGATAGACCTGGGTGATCGGCGCCGCGATCGGCACCGCGCCCATGTACTGGACCTGCTTCGCTTGCGCGGCCGAGGGCGCGCGGATGCGCAGCCCCTTCAGCTCGTCCATCGAGCGATAGGCCTTGCTGGTGCGCGTCATCAGGCCGGCGTCCTCGGCGCCCCAGAGCGCGATCACCTTGGTCCCCTGGTAGTCCGGAAGCAGGTACGGGTCGAGCAGGTCCCACATCATGTCGGTCGCGGCGAAGCCGTCGGGCTTTAGGCCGGGCAGCTCGATGATGCCGGTGCGCGGGAAGGCGGGCGAGGTGTAGCCCGGCAGCGTGAACACCAGGTCCGCCACGCCGTCCACCGCCTGGCGGAACAGCTCCGGCGGCTTGCCGCCGAGCTGCATCGACGGATAGAGCGTCACCTTCACCTGCCCGTTGGTGGCTTTCTCGACGTCCTTGCCCCAGGGCACGATGATCTCGCGGTAGATGATGTGCACCGGCGGCACGAAGGTCGACAGGCGCAGCTCCTGCGCCTGCACCGAGGGCGCGGCGAAGCACAGCGCCAGCGCGGCCGCGGCGGCCGTTGTTCCGAGTCTCTTCATGGCAATCCTCCTCCTAGAGGTTGTGCGGCGATTCTAGGCGAAGAATAATCGGGCCGTGAAGTTCGGCCTGAATTTCTTTCCCTCCTTCCGTCCCGCGGACGGCAGCACCGCGGACTATTACGGGCAGTGCCTGCGGCTCGCGGCGCGCGCCGACGAGCTGGGCTACAGCTCGATCAAGACGGTCGAGCATTCCTTCTATGACTACGGTGGGCACTCTCCCAACCCTTGCGTGTTCCTCTCGGCGGTCGCCGCGAGACGACGAGGCCTTTCGCACCCTGGAGCTCTTCGCCTCGAAGGTCATGCCACACTTCGACTGAAATGACGACCGACTCATCCGACGCCGCCCGCAAGGCGCAGATCGACGCCGTGCTCCTGAAGCTCCCGGGCGTCAGCACGAGAAAGATCAAGAATCTCGACGCCTACTTCGTAGCCGACAGGATGTTCGCGTGCATCAGCGGCCGGGGTGTGGGACTGCGCCTGCCCGCGAGCACCGCGACCGAGCTGCAGTTCTCGAGGGGCGACGTCGTTCCGTTCCAGCCCGGCGGCATCGGGAGCACCCGGGAATGGATTCAGATCGACCGTGCCGAGGCCGCCGACTACGAAAAGGACCTCGAGCTGTTCAGGGCCTCGCTGGAATTCGTGAAGGGCGGCGGGCGGTAGATTCTCAGCCGATCAGCTTGGTGATGACGGGCCGCGAGCCCTCGAGGGCGACGCGCTGCAGGTAGAACGCCAGGCCGCGCGCGCCGCCGAGCTCCTCGCCGCCGCCGGCACGGCCGGGGCCGCCGTGCACGAGCTGCGGCAGCACCGTGCCCGGCCCGGGCGAGAGCTCGATCTTCGGGTGGCCGAGGAAGATGCGGCCGTGGTGCGGGGCGATTTCGAGCGCGAGCTGCTCGATGAAGGCCTGGTCCTGCGAGTAGATGGACGACACGAGGCCGCCGTTGCCCCGCACGACGAGGGGAGCAGAGTTGTCGTTGAACGGCAATAGAGAAGCTACTGGTCCGAACACCTCGTGCTCGTGCACCGCGTCGCCGGGAGAATCGACGAGGATCGGCGTGATGAAAAAGCCTTTGTGGGGGAACGGCGAAAGGCTGCCGAACGCCAGCGTTCCCTGCAGCTTTTCGATTCCGTCGCGCGCCTCGGCAAGCTGCGATGCGGTCGCGAGCGGTCCCATGCGCACGTCCTCTTCGGCCGGATTTCCGACTTTCAGTCCCGAGAGCAGCTCCACCAGGTCGCTTTTCACTTCCTCATGAATTTGCTTTGAGACCAGCACCCTGCGGATCGCGGTGCACTTCTGGCCGGCCTTCTGCGTCATGTCGCGCACCACGTCCTTGAGGAACAGCTCGTACATGTCGCTGCGCGCTTCGACGTCGGCGCCGAGCACCGCGGCGTTCAGGCTGTCGGCCTCGACGTTGACGCGCACCGATTCTCGGATGATGTTCGGCGCCGAGCGGATGCGCGCGCCGGTGTCGCCCGAGCCGGTGAAGGCGAGCACGTCCTGCGCGCCGAGCAGCGACACGAGCGGGCCGGGCGAGCCGACTAGAAGCGACAGCGCGCCTTCGGGCAGGACCTTCTTCTCGACGAGGATTTCCATGATGCGGTGCGCGACCATCGCCGAGCTGGTCGCGGGCTTGGAGAGCACCGGCATGCCCGCAAGGAGCGCCACCGCCGCCTTCTCGGCGAATCCCCACGCCGGGAAGTTGAAGGCGTTGATGTGCACCGCGACGCCCTGGCGCGGCACCGAGATGTGCTGGCCGTGGAAGCGCGCCGAGCGGCCGAGCTGCACGCCTTCTCCATCCACCAGAAATTTCCTGGCTCCCAGGCCGCCTGCAATCTCCGCATAGTGAAGAAGCGTGGCGATCGCCCCGTCGACGTCGAACTTCGCGTCCGAGCGCGTGTTGCCGCCGTTGGCGATCCCGAGCTCGAGCAGCCGGTCGCGCTCCGCCTGCATCGCATCGGCGATCGCCTTGAGCAGCGCGCCGCGCTCGGCGAAGGTGAGCGCGCGCAGCGCCGGGCCGCCTTTGCTGCGCGCGTAGTCGAGCGCGCCGCGAAGGTCTAGGCCCTCGCTCGAGGCCCTTGCGAGCGGCTCTTCGGTGGCGGGATTGAGGAGAACCTGTGGCGCACCGCTTCCGCCGGCCCACTGGCCGGAGAGGTAGCTGCGAAGTTCGAGCATCGAGGGATTCTAAAACCATAGAACCAACCCCCCGCTCGCAAGCTCGCTTCCCCCCTTATCAGGGGGGCGGCAAGACAAACCTAGTTGACGCGGTAATCGGGCGGCGGGGGAGGGGGAGGCGGGGCGTTGCGATAGCGCGCGGCTTCGTGGCGAGCCATCGGGATCTTGTGGCCTTTGGCGTACATGCACTGCTGGTAGCCGAAGTCGTAGCGCTGCTGCAGCCTGCGGCTCGAGCTCTCCGCCGCGCCCGTGCCGGCGAGCGCGCCGGCGGCGAGGCCGACCCCGGCGCCGACGCCCGCGCCGTGGTGGCCGCCGAGGGCCGCGCCGGCGACCGTGCCGACCGCGGTACCGACGACGGCGCTCTTCACCCCGGCGTCGGCTGCCGCTTGGTCGGCGGTGCTGCCGCCGACCTGCGCGTGGGCGTACTGCCGGCACTCGTGCTCGTCTAAGCGGAACTGGTCGAAGCTCTTTCCCGTGCCCGGGAGCACCAACACCCCGGGACCGGTGGGCGTCGATGCACAACCGGCGAGGACAACGACAAGTCCGATTGAAAATCTCTTCATTGCGCAGGCGGCGGCGCGGGCGGAACGCGCTTCCAGCCGGTGGGGCATTCCTTCACGTACGGGTAGTAAGCGCGGGTCTCCTCGCAGTAGTACCACCAGTCTTCATTTCTTTCGACGTAAACCGGTGGCGAAGTGGGCGGCGCGACGACCGCCGGATACGGGTAGTAGTAGATCGGCGGCGGATAGTGCCAGTAGGGCGCGTAGAGCGGGAAGCCGAAGTGGAAGCCCAGCTGCACCCGGCCGCGGCCATGCGCCAGGACGGAGCCGCTGGCCATTACAAGCACCATGAAAAGAAGAAATCTTTTCACGCGAGCAAGGCTACACCCCGGCCGGAGGCCGAGGCGTAACCAGTTGTAACTGCGCGATTGTTACAGCCGGCGCTACTTCGGCTGCTCGGTGATCCGAAGGTAGGGCTTGGGCGCTTTCCAGCCTTTCGGGAACAGCTTCTTCGCGTCCTCGTCGCTTACCGAGCCGGCGATGATCACTTCCTGGCCCTGCCTCCAGTTGGCCGGGGTCGCCACCTTGTGCTTGGCGGTGAGCTGGATCGAGTCGAGCACGCGCAGGATCTCGTCGAAGTTGCGGCCCGTAGTCATCGGGTAGAAGAGCATCAGCTTGACCTTCTTGTCGGGACCGATGAGGAACACGGTGCGCACGGTGGCGTTGTCCGCGGGGGTGCGCTTGCCGGGGGTGGCCTCGGCCGGCAGCATGTCGTAGAGCTTCGCCACTTTGAGGTCAGGGTCGCCGATCATCGGGTAGTTGACCGCCGCGCCCTGCGTCTCCTGGATGTCCTTGGCCCAGCGCGTGTGGTCGTCCACCGGGTCGGCCGACAGGCCGAGGATCTTCGTGTTGCGCTTGTCGAACTCGGACTTCATCTTGGCCATGGTGCCGAGCTCGGTGGTGCACACCGGTGTGAAATCCTTGGGGTGCGAGAACAGGACTGCCCAGCTTTCGCCGATCCACTGGTGGAAGTCGATCTGGCCTTCGGTGGTCTGCGCCTGGAAATTGGGCGCCGTGTCGCCTATGCGCAATGCCATGGGATGCTCCTCTGAAAAAGAAAAGCTTAACCCCGGGCAAACCCTTCACGCCACAAGGCTTTTGGAGTACAGTGCCGGCATTATTTGTTCGGGAACCGAACAATGCGGTCGAACGTGCAGCTGCGCTTCACGCTGAACGGCGAGCCGGTCGAGGCGTCGTTCGCGCCCTACAAGACCCTGCTCGAAGTGCTGCGCGAGGACCTCGGCCTCACCGGCACCAAGCACGGCTGCGAGCTGGGCGAGTGCGGTGCCTGCGCGGTGCTGATCGACGGCGAGCCGCAGCTCTCCTGCCTCGCGCTCGCGCTCGAGTGCGAGGGGCGCTCGGTGGAGACGGTGGAAGGCATGGCGCGCGGCGCGACGCTGCATCCGCTGCAGGCGGCGTTCGCCGACCTCGGCGCGGCGCAGTGCGGCTACTGCACGCCCGGTATCCTGCTGACGGCGAAGGCGCTGCTGGAAAAGGAAAAACAGCCCTCCAGGGAAAGAATCCGCGAAGCCATCTCAGGCAATCTCTGCCGCTGCACCGGCTACCAGCAGATTTTCGAAGCCATAGAAGAGGCCGCGAGGAGGATGAATGAAGGTCCTCGGTAAGCCGCGCCGCCGCGTCGACGGCCGCTCCAAGGTCACGGGGCAGACGCGCTTCGCCGACGACGTGGTGCTGCCGCGCATGCTGCACATGAAGCTGCTGCGCTCGCCTCACCCTCACGCCCTCATCGAAAACATCGAAACGGAGAGAGCGAAGAACCATCCCGGCGTGCACCTGGTCCTCACCGGCAAGGACTTTCCGGTCACCTTCGGCATCCTGCCGGTCACGCAGGACGAGTACCCGCTCGCGCCGCAGCACGTGCGCTACGTCGGCGACCCGGTGGCGGCGGTGGTGGCGAAGGACGAGCAGACCGCGACGCAAGCCCTGGACCTGATCGAAGTGAAGTACAGGATCCTGGACACCATAAGCTCTCCCGAGGAGGCGCTGGCAAAGCCCGAGCCCCGCATCCACGCCTACAGCGAGCGCGGCAACATCCACCGGCTGCAGGCGTTCGAATTCGGAGACGTGGAGGCTTCCCTGAAAGAAGCGGACCACGTCTTCGAGGACCTGTTCTTCTACGAGGGCAACACGCACCTGCCGATCGAGCAGCACGCCTCGGTCGCGGCGCTCGACGGCGAGGGCAAGCTCACGCTCTGGTCCTCGACCCAGGTGCCGCACTACGTGCACAAGGCGCTCGCCCGGGTCTTGCAGCTTTCTCCTACAAGAATAAGAGTCATTGCAACGCCTAACGGCGGCGGCTTCGGCGGCAAGTGCGACGTGTGCAACCACGAGATGGTGGCGGCGAAGGCGGCGGTGCTGCTCGGCCGGCCGGTGAAGATCTGCCTCAACCGCGAGGAAGTGTTCTACATGCACCGCGGGCGGCACCCGGTGCTGATGAAGTTCCGCACCGGCGTGACCAGGGACGGCAAGCTCACCGCCATGCACGTGCAGACGCTCGCGGACGGCGGCGGCTACGGCTCCTACGGCGCGGCGAGCACCTTCTACACCGGCGCGCTGCAGACCGTGACCTACGAGCTGCCGCGCTACAAGTTCGACGCCGCGCGCGTGTTCACCAACAAGCCGCCGTGCGGCCCCAAGCGCGGCCACGGCACGCCGCAGCCGCGCTTCGGGCAGGAGGTGCAGCTCGACAAGATCGCGGAGAAGCTCGGCATCGATCCAGCCGATTTTCGCTTGAAGAATATCCTGAAAGCGAATTCGCTGACGGCCAACTGGCTGAAGGTCGGCTCGATCGGGCTCGCGGAGTGCATCGGGCAGGTCGTGTCGCGATCGGGCTGGAAAGAGAGGCACAAGAGGCTTCCCCATGGGAAGGGAATCGGCCTCGCCTGCGGTTCCTACCTGTGCGGCGCCGGGCTGCCGATCTACTGGAACAAGATGCCGCAGACCGGCGTGCAGCTGCTGCTCGACCGCAGCGGCCAGGTGACCGTCTTCTGCGGCGCGACCGAGATCGGCCAGGGCTCCGACGACGTGCTGGCGGCGATCGTGGCCGAGGTGCTGGGCATCGACCCGTTCGAGATCCGCTGCGTGACCGGCGACACCGGCATCACGCCCATCGACCTCGGCTCCTACTCGAGCCGCGTCACGGTAATGATGGGCAACGCCGCGATCCAGGCCGCGGAAAAGCTGAAGAAGCTGATCGCCGAGGCGGCGGCCGAGCAGCTCGAAGTCCTGCCGGAGCGCCTTTCGTTCGCCGACGGCAAGGTGTTCTTCGAGGCAAAGACCCTCTCTTTCGCCGAGGCGGTCGGCTTTGCGGAAGAGAAGTTCGGCACGCTCGGCGCGGTCGGCTCCTACAAGCCGCCGCGCCCGCCCGGCCGCTACAAGGGCGCGGGCGTCGGCCCGTCGCCCGCCTATTCGTACACCGCCTGCGTGGTCGAGGCCGAGGTCGACCCGAAGACCGGCTGGATCACGGTGCCGAAGATCTGGATCGCGCACGACATCGGCAGGGCCATCAACCCGGTGCTGGCGCGCGGCCAGGTCGAGGGCAGCGTCTACATGGGACTCTCGGAAGCGCTGATGGAGGAGCAGGTCTTCCGCCGCCTGCCGCCCAGGCTCTCGGGCGCGCTGGTGCACAAGATCCCGTCGCTGCTCGAGTACAAGAGCCTCACCTCGCTCGACATGCCGGAAGTCGACACGGTACTGGTCGAGGACCCGGACCCCAACTGCCCGTTCGGCGCGAAGGAGGCCGGGCAGGGGCCGCTGCTGCCGGTGATGCCGGCGGTGGCGAACGCCATCTACGACGCGGTCGGCGTGCGCATCGACGAGCTGCCGATCACGCCCGACAAGGTCTTGAGAGCCCTGCAGAAGAAAAAGAACGGGGAACAGCCGCGCGTGGGCCCGGAGTCGTTCCCGCAGGTTCCCTATCCGAAGCCATTGATTGTCCCGCCGCCCTGGGAAGGCGGCGACGGCAAGGAGATCAAGCGCAATGATGCGGCTACCGTGGTTTGAGCACCGCGCCCCGCGCTCGATCGCGGAAGCCGCGCGCATCCTCTCCGCCGAAGGCCCGGGCGCGATGCTGATCGCGGGCGGCACGGACCTGCTGCCCAACATGAAGCGCCGCCAGATGGCGCCGAGGCTGCTGGTGTCCTTGAAAAAAATCACCGACATGAAAAAGAATGGTGATGCGATCGGCGCCGGCACGACCCTCACCGAAATCGTCGACAACCCGGCGCTGCCGCGCGGCCTGCGCCAGGCCGCCCACCAGGTCGCGACCGTGCACCTGCGCAACATGGGCACCATCGGAGGCAACCTCTGCCTCGACACCCGCTGCAACTACTACAACCAGAACTACGAGTGGCGCAAGGCGATCGATTTCTGCCTGAAGAAGGACGGCGAGGTGTGCTGGGTGGCCACCGCGAGCAAGCGCTGCGTGGCGGCGTCCTCGACCGACTGCGCGCCGGCGCTGATGGCGCTCGGGGCGAAAGTGAAGCTGGTGTCGAGCGACGGTGAACGGGAGATCGCGCTGGAGGACCTCTACAACAACGACGGCATCGACTACTTGAAGCGCCGCCCGGACGAAATCCTCACCGAGATAAAGATAGGCAGGATTTCAACCAGTACTTACTGGAAGCTGCGGCGCAGGGGCGCGTTCGACTTCCCGGTCCTCGGAGTCGCGGCTGCCGCCGTCATCGAGGGCGGAATCGTCGCAGAAGCGAGGATCGCGCTGGGCGCGGTCGCCTCGCGGCCGTTCCTCGTCGACAAAGCCAATGACTTTCTCAGGAACAAGAATCTGACGGATGAAGTGATCGAGGAAGCCGGCAGGATCGTCGCCTCGCGCGCCAAGCCCATGGACAACGCCGACCTCGACCTGTACTGGCGCAAGGGCGTGGCCGCCGAGTTCGTCGGCTACGCGCTGCGCGAGCTGCGCGGCGACGACATGAGCGCCACGCGGATGAGGATCGCCCGGCAGCTCGTCTAGCGCCGCGGCGGGCGCGCGACCAGCGCGGCGAGCACGCTCAGCACCGAGAGCACGCCGAAGAACTGCAGCGAAAGCAGGTAGTCGCCGGTGAGGTCGCGCAAGGCGCCGGAAAACAGCGGCCCGGAGGCTTGCGCGAGCACTTGCGCCGACAACGCGAGCCCGCGGATCGCGCCGTAGTTTGCGCGGCCGAAGTAGTCCGCCCAGGCGACCGGCAGCAGGGTGAGCACGCCGCCGATGCCGAGGCCGAACACCGCCGCGGCGAGGGTGCCTTCGGCCGGGGTGGCGATGCGCGCCATGAGCCAGGCGCCAAGCGCGAGCAGCGTTCCGGCCAGCGCCATGGCGAAGCGGATCGGCAGGCGGCGCGGCAGGAATCCGCACGCCAGGGTGCCGACGCCCGACATGAAGGAAAAGCTGCTGACGATGAGCGCGGCCGCGGTGGCGTCGACGCCGCGCTCGACCAGGTGCGGCGCCTGGTGCAGGCTCACCCCGGCCTGGACCGGATAGACGAGCACCGTGTAGAGCAGGAGCAGCCAGAAGGCGGGCGTGCGCAGCGCCTGCCGCCGCGAGAAGCTGGGCTCTGGTCCGGCAGGGCTCGCGTGGCCGCGAGTCTGCGGCCGCCCTTCGATGAAAAGCCACACCGGAACGAAGCCCACGACCAGCGTCACGATCCCGAGCGCGAGCCAGCCCGCGCGCCAGCCGTCGTGCACGATGGCGAATCGCGCGATGAGAGGCATCGCCACCAGCCCCGCCATCTGCGCCATCGTGGCGACCGAGGTGGCGAACGCGCGGCGCTGGACGAACCGGTTGGCGAGCGCGCCGTAGATGCCGAGGTCGAAGGGCACCGCCCAGTTCATGCGCGCGACGCAGAAGAGCAGGTAGAACACCAGCAGCGAAGGCGTGAAGGAGAGCAGGACGAGCGCGGCGGCGTTCACCAGCACCGCGGCGCACAGCACCACGCGGGAGCCATGGCGGTCGAGCAACGGCCCGATCAGCGGGGACACGAGCGCGGCGAGCACGCCGCCGAGCGAGACCGCGCCCGAGAGCGCGGCGCGCGACCAGCCGAACTCGCGCGTCAGCGGCTCGACGAAGATCGACAGCGTCGCGACCGCCGGCCCCTGGCGCGCGAACCCGACGCAGCACAGCGCGGCGAGCACGACCCAGCCGGGATGGGGTTTTGGCATGGAAAATGGGGACCGGGTGATGTACTCGTCGAACCCGGCGTCTCGCGCCCGGCCGTGGAAGCCGTCAGTTGAGGACCTTGTAGCCCCGCCCGGCGAGGCACTTCGAAACGACCTCGTGGCGGCTGCGCGCGCCCTTGCCGGCGCCCGGGCCGGGGAGGACGACGCTAGAGAGCAGCCATGTCTTCATCGCTCAACCTCACGGATGTGGCCCCCATGTTCTCCTCGAGATGCGCGATCGAGCTCGTGCCCGGGATGGGCAGCATCACCGGCGACTTCGCCAGCAGCCAGGCGAGCGCGACTTGCGCGGGAGTGGCTTCGAGCTTCTTCGCCACTTCCTTGACTTTCCTGTTCTTCAGGGCGGCCCCGTCTCCCAGCGGATACCACGGGAGAAAGGCGATGCCGAGCTTTTCGCACGCCTTCAGCACATCCTCGGGGTGCCGGTCGCCGATGTTGTAGCGGTTCTGCACCGAGACGATCGGCACGATCCTGCGGGCCTGTTCGAGCTGGCGCAGCGTGACGTTCGAAAGTCCCACGTGGCGCACCTTGCCCTCGCGCCGCGCGTCCGCGAGGACGCCCACCGATTCCTCGAACGGCACTTTGGGATCGGGGGCGTGCAGCTGCCACAGGTGAAGGCAGTCCAGCCTGAGGCGCTTCAGGCTGCCTGCCAGGTCCTTGCGCAGCTTTTCGGGGCGGCCGTCCGGGTCCCAGCGGCCCGGCTTGGGGCGCAACAGCCCGCACTTCGTGCCGATGACGAGGTCCTTCGGGTAGGGGTGCATCGCCTCGGCGATCGCCATTTCGCCGGTCTGCGGCCCGTAGCTTTCCGCGGTGTCGAAGAAATTTGCGCCGAGCTCGTAGGCACGGCGCAGGACCTTGCGGGCGTTGGCAGGGTCCTTGGGCGGGCCCCAGACGTCCGGGGAGCCCAGCACCCGCATGGCGCCGAAGCCGAGGCGGTTGACTTTGAAGTCTCCGACAAGAACGGCTTGCATCATCGCCCGTGTTCCTGGGCCAGTTCCTGAAGCATCGCGGCAAGTCCCATCGTAAGGCGCGCCATCCTCTCGTAGTCGAGCTTCTCCGGCGTGTCGCTCGGCAGGTGGTAGTGAGGATAGCGGTAGAACGCCGTGTCGGTCACCATGACCGCGGGATAGCCGTGGCGCCGGAACGACCAGTGGTCGGACCACGAAACGCCCGGGACGATCGACGGGGCGGCGAGCCCTTCGGCGGGAAATCGGCTGTTCTTTCTGAACAGTTCGACCGACCGTCTCACCAGCCGGCGCGCACCGAGATCGCCGACGAAGGCGATGAAATCGCCCCGGTCGGGATAGAAGAATCCGAGCGGGAAGGGGTAGTGCTGGCTTCCCGGGGCCTCGCGGTAGTAGCCGAGCATCTCGAGGGAGAACATGGCGCGCAGGGTCTCGCGCCGTTCCCGGGATCTTCTTGCGAAGGCGAAGCTGCCCATCTCCGGCCCGAGGAAGTAGGGCACTTCCTCGTTCGCGAACGCGACGCAGCGAATCCCCGCGCCGGGAAAGAGCCGCGACAGCTCGATCAGCACCGCCACGCCGGAAGCGTTGTCGTCGGCCCCCGGCGAGCCCGGCACGGTGTCGTAGTGCGCCCCGACCACGATCGGCCCGGAGCCCAGCTCGAGGTTGCGCACCTTCCGGCCGCCGCTTTCGAACACCTGGGAAAGGGATTTCTCCCCAAAGGCGTTTTCGATGTAGCGCGCCGGCGTCTCCAGATCGGTATTGCGTTCATTCTGCGCGAGCGCCTCGACGTGGCGCCGCAGCCGCCCGGCGAGCTCGCGCTCCGCGGCGGTGAGCGGGGCGAGCGGCTCGGTCTTATTCCAGCGCGTGTTGCAGCTCGGCGATCAGGTCGTCGACGCTCTCGATGCCGACCGAGAGCCGCACCAGCCCCTCGTCGATGCCCAGGCCGGCGCGCACCTCCGCGGGCAGCGAGGCGTGCGTCATGATCGCCGGATGCTCGATCAGGCTCTCGACTCCGCCCAGGCTCTCGGCGAGCGTGAACAGCTCGCAGCGCTCGAGGAAGCGGCGCGACGCGGCGAGGCCGCCTTTCAGCACCACGGTGACCATGCCGCCGTAGCGCCGGCTCATCTGCCGCGCCGCGAGCAGGTGCTGGGGATGGCTCGCGAGCCCGGGATAGATCACGCGCGCGATTTTCGGGTGTTTCTCCAAATAAGAAGAAATCTCCAAAGCGTTCGAGCAGTGCCGCTCCATGCGCACCGCCAGCGTCTTGATGCCGCGCAGCGTGAGGAAGCAGTCGAACGGGCTCGGCACGCCGCCGACCGCGTTCTGGAGGAAAGAAAGGTCTTGCTTGAGCTTCTCGTCTCTTATGACAGCGGCGCCGCCGATGACATCCGAATGGCCATTGAGGTACTTGGTGGTCGAGTGCACCACGATGTCGAAACCGGCCTCGAGCGGGCGCTGGATCCAGGGCGAGGCGAAGGTGTTGTCGCAGACGCTGACCAGCCCGTGCTTGCGCGCGAGGGCGGCGAGCGCCTCGAGCTCGACGATCTTGAGCAGGGGGTTGGTGGGCGTCTCGACCCACACCATGCGGGTGTTGGGACGCAATGCTTTTTCAAGAGAACCGCTGTCCGTGAGGTCTATGAAGCTCGCTTGCATATTTGCCGAGCGCTTCCTGACCCGTTCCAGGATGCGGTAGCTGCCGCCGTAGAGGTCGTGCATCGCGACCACGTGCGAGCCCGCGTCGAGCAGCTCGAGCACCGTGCCGATCGCCGCCATGCCGGAGGCGAACGCGAAGCCGGCGTGGCCGCCCTCCAGCTCGGCGAGGCAGGCCTCGAGCGCGTCGCGCGTCGGGTTGCGCGTGCGCGCATAGTCGAAGCCCTTGTGCTCGCCGGGGCTCGACTGGGCATAGGTGGAGGTGGCGTAGATCGGGGTCATGACCGCGCCCGTGCGCGGGTCCGGCGGCTGCCCGGCGTGGATCACCTTGGTCTCGAATTTCATGCTTCGGCTTTCCTCCGGCGCAGCCAGTTGAGCAGGTCGATGCGCGTGATCAGGCCGAGGAACTCCCCGCCGTCCATCACGATCGCGACCATGCCGCGGTTGAAGATCTCCATCAGCCGCTCGACCGGCGCGTCGGGCGGCACGGTCACGAGGTGGCTCTCCATCGCCTCGCTCACCGGCGCGTCGAAATGCCCGGGATTGTCGTACACCTCGAGCAGGATGTCCTCTTCGTCCACGATGCCGACGATCCTGCCTTCGCGCAGCACCGGCAGCTGCGAGACGTCGTAGAGCTTCATGCGCTGGTAGGCGGCGAGCACCGTCTCGTCGGCGCCGATGGTGGCCACCGCGCGCTCGCGATGGCGGCGCGCGATCAGGTCGCGCAGGTCGCCGCTCTGCGGCCGCTCGATGAAGCCCTGGTCGAGCATCCAGTAGTCGTTGTACGCCTTGGAGAGGTACTTGTTGCCGCTGTCGCACACGAAGCTCACCACCCGCTTCGGCTCGGCGGCCTCGCGGCAGTAGCGCAGCGCCGCCGCGATCAGCGTGCCCGACGAGGTGCCGGCGAGGATGCCCTCCTGCTTGAGCAGGTCGCGGCAGACCTTGAAGGCCTCGCGGTCGGGGATGCTGTAGGCCTTCTTCACGCGCGAGAGGTCGCAGACCGGCGGAATGAAGTCCTCGCCGATGCCCTCGACCAGCCAGCTACCGACTTCCTTGGAAACAGTATGGGTTCTTACATAATTCGCAAGGACCGAGCCCTCGGGATCGGCAAGTACGATCTCGGTCGCGGGAGAGGCTTTTTCGAAGAACCGGGCAAGCCCGGTGATCGTGCCGCCGGTGCCGACGCCCGCCACCACCGCGTCGACCGAGTGCTCCATCTGGCGCCAGATCTCCGGCCCGGTGCTCGCCTCGTGCGCGGCCGGGTTGGCGGGGTTGGCGAACTGGTTCACGTAGAAGGCGCCGGGGGTCTCGGCCGCCAGGCGCGCGGCGCGCTCCTGGTAGTACTCGGGGTGGCCCTTGGAGACATCCGAGCGCGTGAGCACCACCTCCGCCCCCATCGCGCGCAGGTGGAAGATCTTCTCCTGGCTCATCTTGTCGGGCACCACGATCAGCAGCCGGTAGCCCTTGCGCACCGCCACCAGCGCGAGCGCGAGCCCCGTGTTGCCCGCAGTGGCTTCTACGATCAGGGCTCCCGGCTCGAGTTTCTTTTCTTTTTCGGCAGCTTCGATCATGGCCAGCGCGATCCGGTCCTTGATCGAGCCGCCGGGGTTGTGGTGCTCCAGCTTGAGGAACAGGCGCGAGCGGCCGGTATCGAGGCGCCGCACCTCGACCAGGGGGGTGTTTCCAATCAGTTCCAGCACTTCGCTAGGCTATCGGATAGGGCGTGACATGTAAGCCCATGTTTAATAAAGGTGGGAGAAGTCCCACGAATCGTTGTGGTTGCTGTCCCACTGCCGTTTGCCCACTATACCGGCATGGAAGTCGCCGAAGGAACGAGCTTACTCGGCAGCATCGCGGAGTTCTGCCGCCACACCGGCATGGCCGAATCGACCTTCGGGCGCCGCGCGGTGAACGACGGCAAGTTCGTCTCCCGGCTGCGCGACGGCTCCCGCGTCACGCCCGAGACCCTGCAGCGCGTCAACCAGTTCATGGTCAAGCACGGCGCCGCCGGCGCCGGCGAGTCGCCGCCCGAGCTGCTGCCGCTGATCCGGGCGAGCACGATCGCCGAACGGCGGGTCGCGGCCGAAGAGAAAGCCGAGCCCGAGAAGAACTTCCGCTTCTTCGACAACCGCCAGAAGTACCTGCTGTTCGTCAACACCTGCAGCGAGAAGGACGTGATCGCGCGCCGCGTCGGCCTGGAGCTCGGCCACATCCACCCGCGCCCGCCCGCGGTGCGCCTGTTCGACGCCGGCATGGGCGACGGCACGGTGCTCGCGCGCGTGATGCGCGAGATGCACCGGCGCTTCCCCATCGTGCCTTTCTACATCATCGGCAAGGAGATCAGCCTCGAGGACGTGCGCCTGTCGCTGCGCAAGATGGCCGACCGCTTCTTCGAGCATCCGGCCACGGTGCTGGTGGTGACCAACATGTACTACAGCGAGGCGCCATGGCTCACGCCGCGCGCCGTCGCGGCCGCGACCTCGATGGTGTGGCACGAGGCGGCGCTCACCGGCACCACCTCGCACGAGTTCAGCGAGCAGATCGCGGCGCTCGAGCCGTTCCTCGCCGAGCGCTGGCAGGCGCGCCACAGCCCGAAGACCGGCAACCCGGTGTACGAGAACCCGGTGGCGCTGGTGCTCTACCGCGAGGACTACCGGTTCCTGCTCGAGAACGTGATCCCGAAGCGCGGCGAGGGCCGCGCCGACTACGACATGGTGATCGCCTCGCAGCCCTACCGGGCGCGCGCGCCGCTGGAGTTCAAGGCGCAGAAGGTGGTCGCGCCGCTGGTACGCGCGCTGGGCAAGGGCGGGCGGCTGCTCGGCATCCATTCCTACGGCCACGATCCCGCGCTGGAGATCGTGCAGAAGGTCTGGCCCGACGAGAATCCCTTCATGCACGGCCGCCACGACCTGCTGCGCGCCGCCAAGGCCGAGATCGGCAAGGAAGCGCGGCGCTACAACTTCAACGCCTACGCGGACGCGCGCGCGCTGTTCCGCTACGACATGCACACCCTGCCGAGCGAGATCTCGGCGAGCATCGGCACCTCGACCCTGTTCGCGGCCTGGAACGCCGCCATCTACGTCGCGCAGATCGACGATGCGCGTCTGGGCGAGGTGCTGCGCGACTCGCGCTACCTCGACGCCACGCGCGAAGTGCTGCAGCGGCACGGCAGCCTCTGGTTCCTCGACGAATCCTATGTCGTATCCCGCAAGCGCGACTGAGGCCGGGCTGCAGGCGCGCGTGGGCGAGCTGGTCGCCGCCGGCTCGCTCGAGATCTCGCCGCGCGAGCTGCACCGCGCGGGCGAGGTCGCCGCGCTGCTGCCGGCCGGCACCTGCGTCTACATCCCCTCGCTGCCCGGCCTGCCGCTCGCGCGCACGCTCGAGGCGGTGGCGGCGATCCGCGCCGCCGGGCTCGACCCGGTGCCGCACGTCTCGGCGCGCCGCATCCTCGACAGGGAAGAATTCGAGAAATTCATCAAGCAAGCGGTAGCGAGTCACGGCGTGCACCGCGTGCTGCTCATCGGCGGCGACGAGCCGCGCGCGAAGGGCCCCTTCGCCGACAGCCTGGAGCTGCTCGAGACCGGGCTGCTGGCCGACTCCGGCATCCGCGAGATCGGTGTCGCCGGGTACCCGGAGGGACACCCGCGCATTCCGGGTCCGGTCCTGTCCGATTCATTCGAGAAGAAGCTGCGGCTCGCGCGCGGGCAGGGCCTCGGGCTCTACGTGGTCACGCAGTTCTCCTTCGCGCCGGCGCGCATGGTCGAGTTCTGCGCCGGCCTCGCCCGCAGCGCGCCGGCGGTCTCGGTCTATGTCGGGATCGCCGGGCCGACCGACCCGGTGGCGCTCGCGCGCTATGCGCAGCGCTGCGGCGTGAGCGTGTCGCTGCGCGCGCTGCGCAACCTCGGCAGCGGCATCGCGCGGCTCGTCACCCACACCGACCCCAAGGACCACGTCGTGGCGCTCGCGCGCTACAGCGTGGGCCGCGAGCCGAGCAACGTGGCGGGCGTGCACCTCTACAGCTTCGGCGGCGCGGTGCGCACCGCCGCCTGGATGCGCGAGCGCATCGCCAGCTAGCGCCGGAAAACCAACCCCCCGCTCGCGGAAAACCCGCTCGCTCCCCCCTTGTCAGGGGGGCGGCAGGCAGAACCTCACACCACTACCAGCTGCGCCTTCGCGCTGCCCTCGACGTCGTCGTCGTCGATCCACCAGAACTCCAGGTCGCCGGTCTTCTCGGCGCGCAGGTGGAAGCGCAGGGTGGGATTGGCGGCCACGCCGGGGCTGGTGATGGCGCGCAGCACTTCGACGCCCCCGTAGCGGCACACGAGCGCGACGATGGCGTTGCGCCGCTGGCGCACGCCGTTCGCGTCGCGCCGGAAGCCGGTTTCCATCGGGTGCTGGATGACGATGCGCACCTCGACCGGCTCGCCGCGCTTTGCCTGGGGAGGGACCTGGATGCGGGCGAGTGCCACGCTAGTCCTCCGTACAGGCGGCTTCGCGCACCTCGATCTGGACCATGTCGGACCAGAACGAGCCGTCGGAGAGCTCGGCGATGGCGACCACGCGCTGCGAGCCGTTCAGGCGCAGGCGCGAGCTGAACTCGGCGCGCGCGAGGTGCGGGCCGAAGTAGAACGAGGCCATGTCGCGCACCGGGTTCTTCTCCGAGATGAGGTGCACGGCGCGCACGTGCTCGGCGGGTGTCATGGGGCTGTCGACCGTCACCGTCATCGGCACCGAGTGGCCGTTGTCGGCGATCCGGGGCAGCACCAGCGTGACCTTGCCGGGCAGCACGTCCTTGCCGCCGGTGAACGAGCGTACCAGCGGGTCGATGGTGCTGACGTGCGCGTTGGGTTGGCCCGCTGTTGAAAAAGGCAGGCTTATCAAAGATAAGGCAAGGAACCGGCGGCGCTTCATCCCCGGCCGACGAAAGGCATCTTGGTGGCCATGATGGTCATGAACTGGACGTTGCTCTCGAGCGGCAGGTTCGCCATGTGCAGCACCGCGGCGCCCACGTGCGCTACGTCCATGCGCGGCTCGACCATCATGCTGCCGTTCGCCTGCTGGATTCCCTTCGTCATGCGCTCGGTCAGCTCGGTGGCGGCGTTGCCGATGTCGATCTGGCCGCAGGCGATGTCGTGGCTCCGGCCGTCGAGCGAGATCGACTTGGTAAGGCCGGTGACCGCGTGCTTGGTGGCGGTGTAGGCGATGGTGTTCGGCCGCGGCGCGTGCGCCGAGATCGAGCCGTTGTTGACGATGCGCCCGCCCTTGGGCTGCTGCGCCTTCATGATGCGCACCGCTTCCTGCGAGCACAGGAACATGGCGTTGAGGTTGATGTCCACCACCGCCTTCCATGTTTCGTAGGGCAGATCTTCCATCGGCACCGCCGGCGCGCCCATGCCGGCGTTGTTAAAAAGCACGTCGAGGCGGCCCCACCGCTCTTTGACTTTAGCAAAGATGGCTTTGACGACTTCCTGCTTGGTGATATCGCCGGGCAAGACCATGGCGTGGTCGAACCCCGAGGCGGTCTTCTCCAGCAGCTCCTTGCGCCGCCCGACCAGCGCGACGCGGTAGCCGTCCTTCAGCATGGCGAGCGCGGCGGCCTTGCCGATGCCGGTGCCCGCGCCCGTGACGAGCGCGACCTTGCCTTCCCTCATGAGCGCGTCTCCTGTGCCTCGATGAACTCCAGTATCGCCTGGTTGAAGCGCTCCGGCTGCTCGAG
>MERP01000026.1:7316-7414 GCA_001772055.1 Betaproteobacteria bacterium RIFCSPLOWO2_12_FULL_68_19 | reverse complement strand
ACTTCCATCTCGCGCACCTCGCTGCCCGGGAAGGCCGAGCCGATCTCCTTCTTGATCATCTCCGCGGTGGTCTCGCCGATCAGCATGCCGTAGTTGCG
>MERP01000026.1:0-7098 GCA_001772055.1 Betaproteobacteria bacterium RIFCSPLOWO2_12_FULL_68_19 | reverse complement strand
TCGCGCTCTCGCGGATCGCGCGGCGCTCGACCTGCGTCGAGCCGCACGGCACGCAGATAATGATGCGCGGGCTGGGCGAGAAGAGCTTGTTGTCGTGCACCTTCTTGATGAACTGCTTGAGCATCTGCTCGGTCACGGTGAAGTCGGCGATGACGCCGTCCTTCATGGGCCGGATGGCGATGATGTTGCCCGGGGTTTTGCCGAGCATCATCTTCGCTTCCTTGCCGACCGCCTGGATGGTTTTCTTGCCGTTCGGGCCCGCTTCCTGGCGGATGGCGACGACCGAAGGCTCGTCCAGGACGATGCCCTTGCCCCGGACGTAGATGAGCGTGTTGGCGGTCCCGAGGTCGATCGCCAGGTCATTGGAGAAGTAGCTGCGCAGGAATCCAAGCATGGGCAAGGTTGGGCCCTTTTCCGTTTCTTAACCGGGCCTTAGGTCGTCCCGCCGAGGCCCGTGGCAAATGGCCGCTATGATACGCTTAACACGGCCTCGGGGCATAAGGTAATACGGCCCCTACGGCGCATTTTGCGCGCGCCGAACCCTCCACCAGGAATGTCGCTCTCCCACGACCAAATCCGCCGCATCGCCCGGCTCGCCCGCATCGCGATCGCCCCGGGGGAAGCCGATGCCCTGGCTGCGCGGCTGAACCGGGTGCTCGCGCTGGTCGAGGAACTGCGCGCCGTGGACACCGCCGGCATCGAGCCGATGGCGCACGCCCTGGAGGTCGTACAGCGGCTACGCCCGGACGAGGCCACCGAGCCCGACCGGCATGAGCTTTATCAATCTGTCGCGCCCGCGGTCCAGGACGGGCTCTACCTCGTCCCCAAGGTGATCGAGTAGCGTGCTGAACGCTACGCTCGCCGAGCTTTCGGCCGCGCTGGCCGCGAAGCGCACCTCCTCGCTCGAGCTGACCCGCGCCTGCCTCGAGCGCATCGAGCGCCTCGACGGCACGCTCAACGCCTTCATCACCGTCGACGAGGCGCGCGCGCTCGAAGACGCGCGTCGCGCGGACGCGCGCCGTGCCCAAGGAGATGCCGGCCGGCTTACCGGCATCCCGCTCGCGCACAAGGACATCCTGTGCACCCGCGGCCTGCCGACCACCTGCGGCTCGAAGATGCTGGCGAAGTTCGTGAGCCCGTACGACGCGCACGTCATCGAGCGCTTCGACGCGGCCGGCGCGGTGCTGCTGGGCAAATGCAACATGGACGAGTTTGCGATGGGCTCCTCGAGCGAGACCTCGCATTTCGGGCCGGTGCGCAACCCCTGGGACGCGCGCCTCGTGCCGGGCGGCTCCTCGGGCGGATCGGCGACGGCGGTCGCGGCGCGCATGGCGCCGGCAGCCACCGGCACCGACACCGGCGGATCGATCCGGCAGCCGGCCGCGCTCACCGGCGTGTGCGGCCTGAAACCGACCTACGGCCTGGTGTCGCGCTACGGGCTGGTCGCCTTCGCCTCGTCGCTCGACCAGGCCGGGCCGATCGGCAAGAGCGCGGAGGATCTGGCGCTGATGCTGGAAGTGATGGCCGGCTTCGACCCTCGCGACTCCACGAGCGTCGATCGGCCGCAGCAGCGCTATTCACAGGAACTTGATCTTGATCTGAAAAGCCTTCGCATCGGCCTGCCGAAGGAGTATTTCGGCGAGGGCATCGAGCCGGGGGTGCGCCGCGCGGTCGAGGAGGCGGTGCGCTGGTTCGCCGCGCAGGGCGCAAGCACGGTCGAGCTCGAGCTGCCCAATGCAAGGCTGGGCGTGCCGGTGTACTACGTGATCGCCCCGGCCGAGGCGTCGTCCAACCTGTCGCGCTTCGACGGCGTTCGCTATGGCCACCGCGCGGCCGAGTTCGCCGATCTCATCGACATGTACTGCCGCACGCGCGCCGAAGGCTTCGGCACGGAAGTGAAGCAGCGCATCCTGGTCGGCACCTACGTGCTCTCGCACGGCTACTACGACGCGTACTACCTGCAGGCGCAGAAGGTCCGCCGCCTGATCGCCCGGGATTTTGATCTTGCTTTCAAGAAATGTGATCTGATCCTCGGACCGACGGCCCCGAGCACCGCGTTCGCCATCGGCGCCAAGACCGAGGACCCGGTGCAGATGTACCTGAACGACATCTTCACCATTCCGGCGCCGCTTGCCGGCCTGCCGGCGCTGTCGATCCCCTGCGGGTTCGACGAGCGGGGCCTGCCGGTCGGGCTGCAGCTCACCGGCGCGCATTTCTCCGAGGCGCGCCTGCTCGGCGCCGCGCACCGCTACCAGCAGGCGAGCGACTGGCACTTGCGGGTACCGAAGGAAACGCCGCTATGAGGTTTCTCATAGTGATTTTGGGTGGGATCGCTTTTCCTGCTCTTGCACAAGAGGCGGCGGGGACGCGCGAGCTCGCGGGCCAGGTCGGCAGCCGCAGCGCCTTCATGGTGCTGCACGCGACGCCGCGGCCCGAGGGCGGATGGCAGGTCGCGGGCGAGTACCTGCTGCTGCCGACCCTGGTGCGGCGCTTCGTCGAAGGCGAAAGGAGCCCCGAGATCGGCGTCACCACGCTCAAAGAGGGCACGACGCCGATCCTCTTCGGCCGGCCGGCGACCGGCGAGCTGCGCGGCACCTGGCGCGGCGGCGTGTTCAAGGGCACGCGCTACGGCCCCGGCGGCCAGGAGCGCGAGAGCTTCGAGTTCAGCGAGCAATTCCCCTCGATGGACGCCTACAGCGCGCAGGTGCGTTGCGAGGCGGCGCAGGGGCGCTACGGCTCATCGCTCGCCTACGCCGCCGAAGACGGGCGGATGAAGAGCTTCCAGTGGCGCTCGAGGCTCGAGCCCGGGGGACACGCATGCGCGCTCTCCGGTCTGCGCCAGGAGCAGGCGAGGGGCGCCCTGGTGCTGGCGGCCGGGGGCTGCCGCGTCACGCTGCGCGAGCTCGGCGAGTACGTGAAGGTCGCCGCCGAGGACTGCGCCGAGGCCTGCGGCTCGCAGGCCTACCTCGAGCCGCTGCTCGTCGACCGGCGCGGCAACTGCCGGCTGCTGCGCCCGGAGCAGAGGTAGGCATGGCCTGGGAAGTCGTGGTCGGCATCGAGACCCACGCCCAGCTCGCCACGAAGAGCAAGATGTTCTCGGGCGCCTCGACCGCCTTCGGCGCCGCGCCCAACACGCAGGCCGCCGCGGTCGACATCGCGCTGCCGGGCGTGCTGCCGGTGGCGAACCGGGCGGCCATCGAGCTCGCGATCCGCTTCGGCCTGGCGGTGAAGGGCGCCATCAACCGGCGCTCGATCTTCGCGCGCAAGAACTACTTCTATCCCGACCTCCCCAAGGGCTACCAGATCAGCCAGTACGAATCGCCGATCGTGCGGGGCGGAGAGATCAGGTTCACCTTGAACGATGCCGAACGCGTCGTGCGGCTGACGCGCGCCCACCTCGAGGAGGACGCCGGGAAATCGCTGCACGAGGACTTCCACGGCATGACCGGCATCGACCTCAACCGCGCCGGCACGCCGCTGCTCGAGATCGTCTCCGAGCCCGAGCTGCGCGGCGCGAAGGAGGCGGTCGCCTACGCGCGCGCGCTGCACGCGCTGGTGATGTGGATCGGCATCTGCGACGGCAACATGCAGGAAGGGTCTTTCCGCTGCGATGCGAACGTGTCCGTAAAGAAAACTGATGAAAAAGGCCTCGGCACACGTTGTGAAATCAAGAACCTGAACTCCTTCCGCTTCATGGAACAGGCCATCGAGTTCGAGGCGAAGCGCCAGGTCGAGCTGCTGGAGGACGGCGGGCAGGTCGAGCAGGAAACGCGCCTCTACGATCCCGAGCGCGGCGAAACGCGCTCGATGCGCACCAAGGAAGACGCGCAGGACTACCGCTACTTCCCGGACCCGGATCTTCTGCCGCTGGTCGTTCCTGAACAGCTCCTGAGCGAGATCCTTCAAGGGCTTCCCGAGCTACCCGATGTTCGACGCGAGCGTTTTGTGCGCGAGTACGCCCTGACGGTGTACGACGCCGGCCTGCTCACTGCCTCGCGTGCGGCGGCAGACTACTTCGAGGCGCTGGTGAAGGCCGCGGGCGTCGAGCCCAAGCTCTGCGCTAACTGGCAGACGGGGGAGCTTTCGGCTGTGCTCAATCGCGAGGAGCAGGACATCGCGACTTGTCCCGTTTCACCGCAGATGCTGGCGGGTATCCTGAGGCGGATCAGCGACGGCACGATCAGCGGCAAGGCAGCAAAGCAGGTTTTCGAGGTGATGTGGAAACTTGGCGGCAGCGCCGACGAGATCATCGAGCGCGACGGTCTGCGGCAGGTAAGCGACGCCGGCGCGATCGAGAAGCTGGTCGACGAGGTGCTGGCGGCGAACGCGCGCCTCGCGGCCGACTACCGCTCCGGAAAGGAAAAAGCCTTCAACGCTCTGGTCGGGCAGGTGATGAAGGCGAGCAGGGGCAAGGCGAACCCGGTGCAGGCGGCCGAAGCGCTGCGCCGCAAGCTGGGCTGAGCGGCGCAGCTACTTGCCGCCGCGCGTGAGCTCGACGTAGCGCCTCTTGTCCTCGTTGTACTTGGCGTTGATCGCCTCGGTCTCCTTGCGCTTGGAGGCGAGCAGGCCCTGCGTGGCCTCGATGTCGACCTCGGTGGCGCGGATGTCCTCCTGCAGCTTGGCGGGCGGCTTGCTGCTGTCCTTGTAGAACTCGAGCTCCTTGTCGTAGCCGGCGCGGCGCTTTTTCAGCGCCTCGATGCGCTGCTCGGCCTCCTTCACCGCCTTCTGGTTCTCGGCGAGGGCGCGCCGGCGCGCGGCGTCGATGTCCTTCTCGCTCGTGTAGGTGGCGAGCAGCGCGCGGTTGCGCCGCAGCGCCTCCTTCTTCGCCGCGCCCTCCTCGCGCAGCCGCTTCTCCTCGGCTTCCTTCTCCAGGCGCGCCTTCTCGTCGCCCTCGGGATCGATGCGCTTGACCAGCATGCCGCGCATGTTGAGCTGGTCGATCGGCTGGCCCAGGCACGGCGTCGGGATGGTCGAGCCGTAGTACTTCTTGCCGTCCTTGCCGGTGCAGCGGTAGGTGAAGCTGTCGCCTTTTTGCTGCGCGTCGGCGGCGAGCGGCGCGATCATCAGCGCTGCGGCCGCGAGCAGTGCGAGTTGCGGTGCCATCGCAGTCTCCCCTGATGCGAATGCCGGAATTCTAACCTGCTAGAATCCGCGCCGCCCATGCATTGCGCCGACCAGGCGTTCATCGCCGAGACCACCGCCAGGATGCTGCTGGAGGTCAAGGCGGTGCTGTTCTTCCAGGACAAGCCGTTCGTCTTCACCTCGGGCTGGGCGAGCCCGGTGTACATCGACTGCCGCAAGCTCATCTTCTATCCGCGCATCCGCAGCCAGCTGGTCGATTTCGCCGTCGCGACGCTTGCGCGCGACGTCGGCTTCGAGCAGTTCGACGTGGTCGCCGGCGGCGAGACCGCGGGCATCCCGTACGCGGCCTGGCTCGCCGAGCGGCTCGCCCTGCCGATGCAGTACGTGCGCAAGAAACCCAAGGGCTTCGGGCGCAACGCGCAGATCGAGGGCGACATCCGCGAGGGCGCGAGGACGCTGCTGGTCGAGGACCTCACCACCGACGGGCGCTCGAAGATCAACTTCTGCAAGGCGCTGCGCGAGGCGGGAGCGATCGTCGAGCACGTGTTCGTCAACTTCTACTACGACATCTTCCCCGAGTCGAAGCAAACGCTCGCCGACCTGAACGTGAGGCTCCACCACCTGGCGACCTGGTGGGACGTGCTGGCGGTGGTGAAGAAGGGCGGCTACCTCGCCCCGGCGCAGATCGCCGAGGTGGAGAAGTTCCTGCACGCCCCGGCGCAGTGGTCCGCGGCGCACGGCGGCGTCTCTTCGTTTCCATCTTCTTGAGAGTAGTCACTCTCAACGTCAACGGCATCCGGTCGGCGGCAAAGAAAGGACTGTTCCGCTGGCTCGCCGCGCAGCGCGCCGACGTGGTGTGCCTGCAGGAGATCAAGTGCCAGGAAGCCGACCTCGACGCCGGGCTGCACGGCCTCAAGGCCTTCGAGAGCTGCCACGCTTTCGCGCAGAAAAGGGGCTATAGCGGCGTCGCGCTCTACAGCCGCGTCCCCCCCGACGAGGTGAAACGCGGCTTCGCCAGCCGCGAGTTCGACGCCGAGGGGCGCTATGTCGAGGCGCGCTTCGGCAAGCTCTGGGTCATCTCGGTCTACCTGCCTTCCGGATCGGCCGGGCCGCACCGCCAGGCCTCCAAGTTCCGTTTCCTCAAGCGGTTCTCGCGCCACCTTGAGAACCTTCGGGAGAGAAAACAGGAAGTCATCCTCTGCGGCGACTGGAACATCGCGCACCGGGAGATCGACCTGAGGAACTGGCGCTCGAACCAGAAGAACTCCGGCTTCCTGCCCGAGGAGCGCGCGTGGCTCACGCGGGTGTTCGACGAGCTGGGGTTCGTCGACGTATTCCGGCGCCTCAATCCCAAGCCCGACCAGTACACCTGGTGGTCCAACCGCGGCCAGGCCTGGGCGAAGAACGTCGGCTGGCGCATCGACTACCAGATCGCCACGCCGGGGGTCGCCGCCACCGCGGTCAAGGAGTCGATCTACAAGCGGCAGCGCTTCTCCGACCATGCGCCCTTGACGATCGACTATGACTACCCCCCGGACTAGCGGAATTCGCCCCTACCTCGAGCGCGCGCCGCTGGCGGCGCTCTTCCTGGGCATCTCTTCGGGGTTCGCCTTCGCGATGATCGGCGCGACCCTGACCACGCGCCTCGCGCAGCACGGCATCACCAAGAGCGCGGTGACCGCCTTCGCGCTCACCTTCCTCGCCTATAACCTCAAGTTCCTGTGGGCGCCGCTCGTCGACCACGTGCGGCTGCCGCTCCTCGGCCGCTTCGGCCAGCGGCGCAGCTGGCTGTGGCTGACCGGCGTGCTGGTCATGGCGGCGGTGGCCTTCCTCGGCGTCGCCGACCCGGAGAAGGCGCTCGGCATGGTGGCCGTCGCGGCCATCGCAGTGGGCGTGGCTGGCGCCACCTTCGACATCATCATCGACGCCTACCGCATCGAGCTGCTCGAGCCGCGCCAGCTCGGCGCCGGGTCGGGCATGTCCCAGTACGGGTGGCGGATCGGCGCGGCGGCGGCC
>MERP01000025.1:143-7507 GCA_001772055.1 Betaproteobacteria bacterium RIFCSPLOWO2_12_FULL_68_19 | reverse complement strand
GCGCTGCGGTGCCCGATCCCAGCCGGTCGGCGAGCCAGCCCCAAGCGAGGCGCCCCGCGGCGCCCGCGGCGTTCGCGACCGCGAGGATGGTCCCGGCGAGCACCAGCTCCATCCCGACCTCGCGCACGAGATAGGTAACGAGGAAGGTCGTGAGGCAAAGCTGCACCGCCGAGTACAGGAGCGACGAGAGCGCGAGCCAGCGCAGGATCCGGTTCTCCCATACCAGCCGGATGCTCGAAAACGGCGAGGCGAGCAGCGCCGCGCCGGGGTCGCGGTCGCCGTCCCACGCGGAGCGGACTTTTTGAATGAAGAGACTCAAGGAAAGCAGGAACAGGGCCGACACGACGAGCGCCGCCTGCCAGCCGTAGGCGAGCGTGAGCGGCGGCATCATCAGCCCGGCGAGCATGCCGCCGATCGGCACGCCGCACTGCTTGATCGAGAACACCAGGTTCATGTGCCCCGCGGTCGGCGCGCGCGAAAGGAGCTGCGACGCCGACGGGTTGGTCACCCCGTAGCCCAGCCCTATGACCAGCGCGCCAGCCGCAAGCGCCGGCAGCGTGCCGAGCGCGGAGAGCAGGCAGCCGCTCCCGGCGAGCCACAGCGCGAGCTGGCTGGTGCGCGTCGCGCCGAAGCGCCGCACCAGGCCGCCGCCGAGCGGCGAGATCGCCATCGCGGCGAAATACACCACGCCGATCTGGTAGCCGATGAGCGCCGGGCTGATCCCCAGGTCGCGCGCCGCCCTCGGCGCCACCGCGGTCATGGCGAGCGCCGCGAGCGTGGTGAGGGCCTGCGTCGCCGTGGTGACGAGCAGCACCGGGATGATCGGCAGCGCATTACCCAATTTCGCGTCCCTCCCCAACGCCGCGGCTAATATAACGCCATGTCCTACCTGGTCGGCATCGACATCGGCGGCACGTTCACGGACTGCGCGATCGTCGACCGCGCCGGGAAGCTGCTCACCACCAAGGTGCCCTCCACGCCGCAGGACTTCGCGCGCGGCATGATGGACGCGCTCGACGCCGGCGCGCAGGCGCTCGGCATCCCGCTCGAGCGCTTCTGCCGCGACATCAAGTTCCTGTCGCACGGCACCACGGTGGGCACCAACACCATCATCCAGAAGAAGGGCGCGAAGGTCGGCCTGATCACCACGCGCGGCCACGAGGACGCGATCCACATCATGCGCGGCTCGCGCGGCTACAACGGGCGCAACATCCGCAAGGTGGTGCACTTCCCCGAGACCTCCAAGCCGGCGCCGATCGTGCCCAAGCGCCTGATCCGCGGGGTCTCGGAGCGCGTGGATTGTTTTGGAGAAGTAATAGTCAAATTGAACGAGACAGAGGCAGAAGCTGCGATCCGCGACCTCGTCGCGCAGGGCGTGGACGCGATCGCGATCTGCTTCCTTTGGTCTTTCAGGAATCCGGTCCACGAGCAGCGCGTGAAGCAGATGGTGCAGTCGTTTTCCCGCGATGTGTTCGTGACCTGCTCGGTCGACATCGCGCCCAAGTGGGGCGAGTACGAGCGCGTCACCGCCACGGCGCTCAACGCCTATCTCGGGCCGGTCATGGCAGGTTATCTGCACAAGCTGGATTCTTCCTTGAAGAATCTGGGCTATCGCCACGGGCTGCAGATGACCCAGTGCGGCGGCGGCACGGTGCCGGTGGCGCGCGCCGGCGAGGCGCCGCTGCTGACGCTCGACTCCGGGCCGGTGTCGGGCGTGACCGCCTCGAGCTTCCTCGGCGCGGCGATGGGCGAGAAGAACGTGATCACCACCGACATGGGCGGCACCTCGTTCGACGTCTCGATCATCCACGGCGGCAAGCCCGCCTACTCGTTCGTCAGCAACACCGACCAGTACGAGTACTTCCTGCCCAAGGTCGACCTGCAGGCGATCGGCGCCGGCGGCGGCAGCCTGGTGCGCGTCAACCCGCAGGCGCGCACCATGACCGTCGGCCCCGACAGCGCGGGCGCCTTCCCCGGGCCGGTGTGCTACGGGCGCGGCGGCACCGTGCCGACCGTGACCGACGCGCAGCTCGTGCTCGGCTACCTCGACCCCGACAACTTCGCCGGCGGAAGGATGAAGCTCAACAAGAAGGACGCGGAGAAATCCATTGAAGGGCTGGCAAAGCTCCTGGGCATGAAAACCGTGGAATGCGCCGCCGGCATCTGCCGCATCGTCGAGCTGCAGATGGCCGACGTGATCCGCAAGGTCACGGTCGAGAAAGGCTTCGACCCGCGCGAGTTCGTGCTGTTCGCCTTCGGCGGCGCCGGGCCGGCGCACGCCGGGGTGTTCGCGCGGGAACTTGGTGTCCGAAAAGTAGTTATTCCCCAAAGAAAAGCGGCATCGACGTGGTGCGCCTTCGGCGCCGCCGCGGCCGACGTGCTGCACATCTTCGAGCACACCGAGATCATGCCCACGCCGGTGCCGGCCAGCCGCATCAACTCGATATTGAATTCACTCGAGACCAACGCAAGATCGGTCATGGCGAGCGAGGGCATCGCCGCGGGCCGGCAGCGCTTCGAGTTCTCGCTCGACGTGCGCCACAAGGGCCAGATCAACGAGGTGGAAGTGCTTCTTGAGTCTCCAAGGTTGACAAGTGACTATGAACTGCGGCTGCGCAAGCGCTTCGTCGAGCGCTACGAGCAGCTCTACGGGCGCGGCTCAGCGCTCGCCGGCGCGCAGCTGGAGATCGTGGTCTGCCGCCTGCGGGCGCGCGCCCTGACGCCGCGGCCGAAGCTCGTCCATGCACGCAAGAGCTCCAGGACCATCCCGGCGAAGGCGGTCCTGAAGAAGCGACAGATCTACTGGCCGGATCTCAGGAAGCACGTCACCACGCCGGTGTTCGACGGCGACAAGCTCGTCATCGGCAACCAGATCCAGGGTCCGGCGATCGTCGAGACCTCGGACACCACGGTAGTGGTGCACCCGCGCACTACGCTAAGGCTCGACGCGCTGGGGAACTTCGAGATCAACTTCTCAAATAGGGACAGACCCTATTTTTCTCATTTGAGTATTGGTCGCAGATGAGAAAAATAGGGTCTGTCCCCATTTAAACCTAGCGAGAGGCCATGGATACCTGCACCGTCGAGACCGGATTACTGAAGAAAAAGCCCTGCGGCCACCCGGCCGTGACGCATTGCCTGAACTGCGAGCAGCCGCTCTGCGCCCAGCACGCGGTCCCGGAGCTCACGGACACCGGCAGGAAGTCCGGCAAGTTCCTGTGCAAGGAATGCGAGGCGGCGCATCGCGAGCAAAAGAAGAGCCTGGCGGCCGTTGCGAAGAGCGCCCCGCCCCCCGCGCCGCCGGCGAAGAAGCCTGCCGCGCCCGCGCCGGGCAAGGATGCCCCGGCCCAGGGCAAAGGCTCCCCGAGCGACGACGGCGCCATCGACTTCACTCCCGGGAAGAAGTGAACGCCCCGCTCAAGAAGCTCTCCGAGCTCTCGGGCCTCGCCTTCGACGGCCGGCGCAGCGGCTACGTGCCGCCGAAGCATCTCGAGATCTCCCCTTCCCTGAAGCTGCACAGGAAGTGGAAAACCACGATCGACCCGGTCACCTTCGAGGTGGTGCGCCACGCGCTGTGGAACGTGAACGAGGAGCACGGCGCGACCATCCAGCGCCTCTCGGGCTCGCCGGTGGCGATGTACGCGCTCGACCTCAACCCCTCGATCCTCACCGAGGACGCGGAGTTCGTCTATTTCGGCCCGTACATGCAGTACATGTCCGGGGTCACCGACACGCAGGTGAAGTGGACGCTCGAGAACCGGAGCAGCAATCCCGGCATCCGCGACGGCGACATGTTCCTCGCCAACGACCCCTGGGTCGGCGCGGCGCACCAGATGGACGTGATGCTGCTCTGCCCGGTGTTCTGGAAGGGGGAGCTGTTCTGCTGGGTCACCAACTGCCTGCACCAGTACGACATCGGCGGCATCACGCCGGGCAGCTTCTGCCCCTCGGCGCGCGATGCCTTCGACGAGGGCATCCTCATTCCGCCCGTCAAGATCGTGGAGGGCAATGAGATAAGAAGAGATATCGAAGAGATCTATCTTCGCAGCTCGAGGAAGCCATCCGCCGTCGCGCTCGACTTCCGCGCCCAGCTCGCGGGCAACATGACGGCGAAACAGAGAGTTTTGCATTTGATGGAAAAATACAGCCCCGAAGTCGTCAAGGGCGTGATGAAGAAGATCCTCACGGACGGCGAGGCTGCCTTCCTGAAGAAATTGTCCTTGTTGCCTGACGGGGTCTGGCGCGACCGCACCTACGTCGAGTGCTGCCGACCCGGCGACCGGCAGGTGCACCGCGTCATGCTGACCCTGAAAAAAATAGAGAACCGGCTGATCTTCGAGAACGAGGGAACCGCCCCGCAGGCGGGCGGCATCAACGCCACCTACTCCGGCTGGCGCGGCGCGATCATGGTGGCGCTGAACGAGCTGATGTGCTGGGAGCAGTACTACGCGGTCGGCGGCGCGCTGCGCCACGTCGAGTTCAACCCCACGCCCGGCACGCTCAACTGCGCCGACTTTCCCGCCTCGGTGTCGACCGCGCCGGTGCAGTGCATGGAGATCTCGCTCTACCCGGCCTACAACGTGCTCTCCAAGATGCTGTATCCGGACCCCGGGCTGCGGCGCGACGCGATGTGCATCGGCGGCACCAGCCAGTGGCCGGCGACCATCTTCCGCGGCATCGACCAGTGGGGCGAGCGCTACGGCTACATCCTGGTCGACCCGATCGGCGGCGCGATCGGCGCCTTCTCGCACGCCGACGGCATCTCGACCGGCGGCCAGGCGCGCACGCCCATCTGCAAGCTGCCGAACGTCGAGCACACCGAGCAGAGCTTTCCAGTCCTCTTTTTATATAGAAAAGAAATTTGTGATTCCGGCGGTGCGGGGAAATGGCGGGGGGGCTTGTCCGCCGAGTCCTGCTTCATCCCGCACGGCACCGACCGCATCACGCACGACACGCTCTCCTCGGGCAACGCGATCCCGACCTCGACCGGCATGATGGGCGGCTATCCCGGCGCGGTGAACAGATACAGATTTCTCCGGGAAAGCAATGTCCTGGAGATGATGAAGCAATCCCGGCTGGTCAACGACATCGACGAGCTGCAGGGAACTTCCGAGACCTTGCAGCTGCGCCAGCAGGACTTCGCGCAGGACCCCACGGACGTGTACGCGGTGCTGTGGTCGGCGGCGGGGGGCTTCGGCGACCCGCTCGAGCGCGACCCGGCGAAAGTGGCCGCCGACGTCGACAACGGCGACGTCTCGGAGAAGGCGGCGCTCGAGATCTACGGCGTGGTGCTGGGCGACGAGCGCGGCACCGGGCGCCGGCGCGCCGAGGTGCGGGCGCGGCGCATCCATGACCGCTCGGCCCCGCCGAAGAAGCTCGAGGGCAAGGCGCTGCTCCTCGCCACCGAGAACCTCGCCATCTACAAGAACATGCGCTACGGCTGCGCCAAATGCGGTGCGGATTTAGGTTCGATCCGGGAGAACTACAAGACCTCGTGCATCCGCAACGACCTGCCGATCGAGGCCTCCAACCCGATCGTCGGCGACCCGAAGCGCTTCATCGACCCGACGCCGCAGTTCCGCCAGTTCTGCTGCCCGGGCTGCGGGCTGGCGATCGAGAACGAGGTCGCCGTCGCCGACGACCCGCCGCTGCGGGACGTCGAGATCCTCTCGAAGTGAGCTTTTCCGAGGTCACTTACCAGGAAGCGATGGGACGGGCACGCGAGTGCGTCCCCGTCCTCGCGAGCCGCGCGCAGAAGTGCGAGGACGCGCGCGTGCTGCTGCCGGAGAACGAGAAGCTCCTGCACGAGACGGGGCTGTTCCGCTTCCATCAACCGAAGCGCTTCGGCGGCATGGAGCTGCCCTTCCAGGCGATCATCGACATCGTCGCCGAGCTCGCGCGCGGCTGCCCCTCGACCGCGTGGAACGTCGGCAACCTCGGCTGCCACCACTGGATCCTCGGCTACTACGAGCCCGAGACGCAGCACGAGGTCTGGGACGCCAACCCCGATGCCCTGATCGCCTCCTCGATCGCGCTCGCGGCGGGACGCGGTCGTGTTTCAGACGGGGGTTTTACGGTGAGCGGGCGATGGCCGTTCTCTTCCGGCGTGGACAACTCCGACTGGAACATGCTCGCGGTTACGATCTACGAGGACGACAAGGCGGTCGACTGGCGCCTGTGCCTCGTGCCGAAGAGCGACTACAGGATCATCGACACCTGGTACGCGATGGGCATGGTCGGCACCGGCAGCAAGGACATCGAGGTGAAGGAGGTGTTCGTGCCCGAGCGCCGCGCCCTCGCCCTCGGGCGCTGCCGCGGCGGCTCGGAGCATCCGGGGGGATCGTTGAACAAGGGAGCTTTATATAAAGTGCCGATCGTGGCGGCTGCCGGGCATCCGCTCTCGGCGAGCGCGCTGGGAGCGGCCGAAGGGGCGGTACAGCACGTGACGGAGGTCTTTGCGAAGAGAACCGGTACCTATACCGGGGCCAAAGTCTCGGACTTCCAGGCGGTACAGGTGAAGCTCGCGCGCGCCCGCTGCCTGGTCGACGCGGCGCGCTACCTGATGCGCGAATCGGCCATCGCCTTTCAGGCCTTTGCCGAGAGGAACGAGGTTCCGGACCTGCAGACCAAGCTGCGCTTCCGGGCGCAGAACGCCTTCGCCGTGGCGCAGTCGCGCGAGGCGGTCGAGACCCTGTGGTCGTTCTACGGCGCCAACGCCATCTACACCCGCGACCCGCTGCAGCGCTTCCTGCGCGACACGCAGGCGATCAACCAGCATTTCTCGTTCAACTTCGACATCGCCGGCTCGGCTTTCGGGACAGTCGCGCTCGGTGGAAAATACTCGAACCCCACGCTTTAGGAGGCGGCATGCCCATCACCGAGCTGAACCACTACCTGCTGGTCGCGAAGGACCTGGAGAAGACGCGCGAGTTCTACCAGAAGGTGCTCGGGCTGGAGCTCGCGGAGCGGCCGGACTTCGGCTTCCCGGGCTACTGGCTGAAGACCGGCGAGGACATCTGCGTGCATCTCGCCTCGCAGGCGCCGAACAAGATCCGCGACCAGTTCCTGCTCAAGAAGCACGCGAAAGGCACCCGCGGCTCGGGCTCGGTCGACCACATCGCCTTCCTCGCCAGGGAAGCCGAGGAAATGCGCAAGCGCATCCAGAAGCACAAGGTCGAGATGCACTACCGCAGCTTCCCGGACGCGAAGCTGTTCCAGATCTTCCTCAAGGACCCCGACGACGTGACGATCGAGCTCAACTTTCTCGGCGAGGTGATCGACGAGGATAGCTGGAAGGGCAAAGGCGCAGCTTCTTCGGTATCTCTCGATAGAACAGCCTGATGCGCGGCGCGGTCTTACTCGGC
>MERP01000025.1:0-132 GCA_001772055.1 Betaproteobacteria bacterium RIFCSPLOWO2_12_FULL_68_19 | reverse complement strand
CGAGCTGCGCAGCTTCCCCGACCCCACGCCCGGCGAGGGTGAGGGGCACGAGCCCTGCGGCGTGGTGGTGGCGCGCGGGCCCGGCGTGTCGGAGCGCGAGGCGCCGATCGGCAGCCGCGTCATGGACCACCA
>MERP01000024.1:2908-27772 GCA_001772055.1 Betaproteobacteria bacterium RIFCSPLOWO2_12_FULL_68_19 | reverse complement strand
GGCGGCGTGCACCACGTGGCCGCCCATCTTCGCGCCGTGCGTCATGTTGAGCGCGCCGCGCCAGCTCTTGCACAGCGGCGTGCGGGCGGTTGAGACGATGACTGCCTCTGTCATGAAGACCTCCTAGTCAACCGTTGAAGCGTTTGCCCTCTTTTGCAAGGCGGGAAAGCAAGGGGGCGGGCTTCCACTGCGCGCCCTGGTAGCCCCGCTGAAATCTCTGAATGGAATCCAAAACCTTGTCGAGTCCGATCGTGTCGGCGTAGAACATCGGCCCGCCGCGGAACGGCGGGAAGCCGTAGCCGGTGAGGTAGACCATGTCGATGTCGGAGGCGCGCAGCGCGATGCCCTCCTCGAGGATGTGCGCGCCCTCGTTCACCAGCGCGTAAATGCAGCGCTCGACGATCTCCCCGTCCGGGACCTGCCGCGGAGAAATGCCGATTTCCTTGCGGTAAGCGTTGATTATTGAATCAACTTCCGGATCGGGAATCGGCTTCCTACTCCCCGGCTCGTACTTGTAGAAGCCCTTGCCGGTCTTCTGGCCGAAGCGGCCGAGCTCGCAGACGCGATCGGCGATCCTCGAGTAGACGAAGTCCGGGCGCTCCTGGTAGCGGCGCTTCCTGATCTCCCAGCCGATGTCGTTGCCGGCCATGTCGTACATGGCGAACGGGCCCATCGCCATGCCCCACGCGGTGAGCGCGGCGTCGACCTGCTGCGGGCTCGCGCCCTCGTCGATCAGGAACAGGCTCTGCTGGCCGTACTTCTCGAGCATGCGGTTGCCGATGAAGCCGTCGCACACGCCCGAGACCACCGGCACCTTCTTGAGCCGCTTGCCGAGCTTCATGGTGGTGGCGAGCACGCTCTTGTCGGTTTGCTTCCCGCGCACCACTTCCAGCAGCCGCATCACGTTCGCCGGCGAGAAGAAGTGCGTGCCGATCACGTCCTGCGGGCGCGTGGTGGCGGCCGCGATCTGGTCGACGTCGAGGGTCGAGGTGTTGGTGGCGAGGATCGCGCCCTGCTTCACGATGCCGTCGAGCTTCCTGAACATGTCCTTTTTTATGTCCATGCGCTCGAACACCGCCTCGATGACGATGTCGGCGTCGGCGGCCTGCCCGAGGTTGATCGTGCCGTGGATGAGCCCCATGCGCTTGTCCATGTCCGCCTGGCTGAGCCGGCCCTTGGAGACCGTGGCGGCATAGTTGTCGCGAATTTTCTTGATGCCTCTGTCCAGGGCATCCTGGGTCATGTCGACCAGGGTGACCGGGATGCCGGCGTTGGCGAAGCTCATCGCGATGCCGCCGCCCATGGTGCCGGCGCCGATCACCGCCGCCTTGCTCACCTCGCGCACCTGCGTGTTCTCGGGCACGTCGGGGATCTTCGCGGTCTGGCGCTCGGCGAAGAACATGTGCCGCAGCGCCTTGGATTCCGGCGTGTCGACCAGGAGGCCGAAGGCTTCGCGCTCGGACTTGCGGCCCTCGTCGAAGGGCTTGAGCGAGGCTTGCGCGCAGCCGAGGATCACGAGCGGCGCCGGGTAGCCCCTGGAGGCCTTCGCCACCTGCTCGCGCGCCTGGGCGAAGAAGGCCTGCGGGTCGCCCTCCAGTTTCGCCTTCAGGTCGCGCACGCGGCGAATGGGCTTGCCGATGACTTTTTTCGCGAACTCGATCCCCTCCTGAAGGAGATCTCCCAGGACGACTTCATCGATGAGGCCGAGCTGCTTCGCCTTCTCCGCGGCAATGGGGTTGCCGCTGGTCATCATCTGCACCGCCTCGGCCATCGGGATGAGGCGCGGCAGGCGCTGCGTGCCGCCCGAGCCGGGCAGGATGCCGAGCTTCACTTCCGGCACGCCGAGCTGCGCGCGCGGCGCCGCGATGCGGTAGTGGCAGGCAAGCGCGAGCTCGAGGCCGCCGCCGAGCGCGAAGCCGCCGATCGCCGCGACCAGCGGCTTGCGCATCGCATCCTGCTGGTCGTTCACGTCCGGCAGGTCGGGCTTGACGCGCGGCTTGCCGAACTCGCGGATGTCGGCGCCGCCGGAGAAGGCCCGCGCCGAGCCGGTGATCACCACGGCCTTGACGGCGGGATCGCCTTCCGCCTTCTTGAGGTGCTCCATGAGCGCCGCGCGCAGCGCGTTGGAGAGGCCGTTGACCGGCGGGTTGTCGAGGGTGAGGACCGCGATGCCGTCGCGGACGGCGTAATGGAGAACGTCGCTCATTCGCATTGGGTTCCTGAGGGGAACCCTGATTCTAACGGCTCTACGGCTAAGTGCTCTCGAGGTAGATCCGGTCGATCGGCTGGTCGAGGTCCTTGCCCGCGCGCTCGAAGCCCTTGCGCCAGTCCTCGAGGTGGCGCCTCGCCCACAGGCGCCCGGCCTGCTTGTCGCGGCGGCGGATCGCGTCGACGTACATGCGGTGCGCGTGCAGCAGCCGCGGCGCGCCTTCCTTGACGCGCTTCAGGATCATCTCGGTGGTCGGCATCACCAGCAGCTCCGAGGGCTCGCGCGCGAGCTGCAGAACGCGGTTGCGCGAGGCCTTGCCGACCAGGCCATGGAACTCGGCGTCGAGCTTCGCGACCTCGGATGGATCGCCGAGCGCGCGCTCGGTGCGCGCGATGTTCTCCTCGAGCTGGGCGATCGTCTCGGGCGTGGCGCGCTCCACCGCCGCCTCGACGGTGGCGAGCTGCATCGGCAGCGAGGCTTCATAGAGCTCGCGGAACGTGACCTCGTGCAGCACCAGCGCGCGGCTCATGCGCAAGGCGAGGCGCCCGTAGTGCGGCAGGCCGACCCAGAGCCGGCGGCTCGAGTCGCGCCGCACCAGGCCGCTGTGCTCGAGCAGGCGGATTCCCTCGCGCACGGTCGAGCGGTTGACGCCGAACTGGCTGACGAGCTGCGCCTCGGTGCCGATCGGCTCGCCCGGGCGAATTCGCCCGGCGATGATCTCGCGCTCGATCGCCTCGGCCACCTGCCGGTACGCCGGGGTCGCCGCGACGCGCCGGAAGCGGCTCGGAGCGCCGCTCGGTGGCCGAGCCGTCCTTGACTCCATCAAATCCATTGTCCGACAATCCGACGAAATAAACAATCGAGGAGGAGATGATCGAAGCCGCCGCTTCGCAGCCCTTACTGCGCGTGCAGGACGTTGCCGTGCATTTCGGCGGCATCGTCGCGCTCGACGGCGTGTCCTTCGACGTCGCCCCGGGCCAGATCGTCGGCCTGATCGGCCCCAACGGCGCGGGCAAGACCACGCTCTTCAACTGCGTGTCGCGCCTCTACGAATGCGACCGCGGCGAGATCGACTTCGACGGGCGGGCCCTGCTCTCGGTGCCGCGCCACCGGGTCGCCGCGCTCGGCATCGGCCGCACCTTCCAGAACCTGGCGCTGTTTCGCACCATGAGCGTGCTCGACAACGTCATGGTCGGCCACCATTGCCGCACGCGCGGCGGATTCTTCGCCAACGCGCTGCGCCTGCCGCATGCCGTGAAGAGCGACCGCGCGGCCGCCGAGCAGGCGCGCTCGCTGCTCGCGCTCCTCGAGCTCGAAGCGGTGGCGGGGACGCGCGTCTCGGAGCTGCCCTTCGGCACGCAAAAGCGCGTCGAGCTGGCGCGGGCGCTGGCGGCCGAGCCGAAGCTGCTGCTGCTCGACGAGCCCGCGAGCGGGCTCAACCACGAGGAGGTGGGAAAGCTGGGCGAGCTGATCCGCCAGGTGCGCGAGCGGCTCAGGCTCACGGTGCTGCTGGTCGAGCACCACATGAACCTGGTGATGAGCATCTCCGACTGGGTGGTGGCGCTCAACTTCGGCCGCCGCATCGCGCAAGGCGCGCCCGCCGAGGTGCGCGAGCACCCGGAACTGGTGAGGGCCTATCTTGGCACTGCTTGAGGTCAAGCGCCTGCACGCGAGCTACGGGCATACCCGGGTCCTGCACGGCATCGACTTCGCCATGGACGAGGGCTCGATCACCGCGCTGCTGGGCGCGAACGGCGCGGGGAAAACGACGACCTTGCGTGCCGTATGCGGCATGGTCAGGACCGAGGGCGAGCTGCGCTTCGGCGGCGAGAGCATCGCGAAGCGCAGGACCGAGGACATCGCGCGCCTGGGCATCGCGCACGTGCCCGACGGGCGCGGCACCTTCCTCAACCTCAGCACCGAGGAGAACCTGCGCCTGGGCGCCTACACCCGCCGCGACCGCAAGGCGGTCGAGGCCGACCTCGAGCGCATGTACGGCTATTTCCCGCGCCTCAAGGAGCGCCGCCGCCAGCAGGCCGGCACGCTCTCGGGCGGCGAGCAGCAGATGCTCGCGGTGTCGCGCGCGCTGATGCTCGCGCCCAGGCTGATGCTGCTCGACGAGCCGTCCTTCGGGCTCGCGCCGCTACTGGTGCGCGAGCTGTTCCTCATCCTGCGCCGGATCAACGAGCTCGAGCGGGTCAGCCTGCTGCTGGTCGAGCAGAACGCCGCGATGGCGCTCGATCTCGCCGACCACGCCTACCTGATGGAGACGGGGCGCGTGGTCCTGGCCGGCAAGTCGAGTGAATTGAAAAGCAACGACGCCGTGCGGCGCTCCTACCTGGGCTACTGATGGACGCCTTCCTTTTCCAGGTGCTCGCCGGGCTCGCCACGGGCGGCATCTACGCCAGCCTCGCGCTCGCGCTGGTGATGATCTACCAGGCCACCCACCTGGTGAACTTCGCCCAGGGAGAAATGGCGATGTTCACCACCTACATCGCCTGGAGCCTGATCAACGCCGGCATGCCGTACTGGCCCGCCTTCCTGCTCACGGTCGGTTTCGCCTTTGTGCTTGGCGTTCTGATCGAAAGAATCATCATCCGGCCGGTCGAGGACGCGCCGGTGCTGGCGGTGGTGGTGGTGTTCATCGCGCTGCTCGTGATCCTCAACAGCACCGCCGGCTGGATCTACACCTACACCATCAAGAGCTTCCCCAGCCCGTTCCCGAAGGAGCCGCTGTTCGGCATCCGCTACATGTCGGCGCACGAGATCGGCGCCATCTGCGTCACGCTGGTGGTGCTGTCGCTGCTCTACGCCTTCTTCCGCTTCACGCCGCTCGGCCTGGCGATGCGCGCCGCGGCGCAGAACGCGCAGTCGAGCCGCCTGGTCGGCATCCGCGTGGGCTGGATGCTGGCGCTCGGCTGGGGGCTCGCCGCCGCGGTGGGCGCGGTCGCCGGCATGATGGTGGCGCCGATCGTCTACCTCGACCCGAACATGATGGGCGGGATCCTCCTCTACGCGTTCGCCGCCGCGCTGCTGGGCGGCATCGACAGCCCGATGGGCGCGGTGATCGGCGGCTTCGCGGTCGGGGTGCTCGAGAACGTGCTCGGCGCCTTCGTCATCGGCAACGAGCTCAAGCTCACGGTGGCTCTGGTGCTGATCATCGGCGTGCTGCTGGTGCGGCCCTCGGGCATCTTCGGCAAGGTGCACGTGACGCGCGTATGACGAAAAGGAACCTTCTCCTCCTCGCGCTCCTGCTCGCCGTCGCGTGCGTGCTGCCGTTCATCGTCAGCGACTACCGCACCTTCCAGCTCACGCTGGTGCTGGTGTACGCCACGGCGCTGCTCGGCCTCAACATCCTCACCGGCTACAACGGGCAGATCTCGCTCGGCCACGGCGCCTTCTACGCCCTGGGCGCCTACTGCGCCGCGATCCTCATGGACCAGGCCGGCGCGCCGTACTGGGCGACCGTGCCGGCGGCGGGCGCCGTGTGCCTGGTGGCGGGATTCCTGTTCGGCCTGCCGGCGCTGCGCCTGGAGGGCCTGTACCTCGCGCTCGCCACCTTCGCGCTGGGCGTCGCCATGCCGCAGCTCCTGAAGTACGATCACCTGGCGAAATGGACCGGCGGCGTGCAGGGCATCGTGATCCCGAAACCCGAAGCGCCGTTCGGGCTGCCCTTGAACGCGGACCAGTGGCTCTATTTCTTCACGCTGGCAGTCACGATCGTGATGTTCGTGCTCGCATGGAACCTGCTGCGCGGGCGCATCGGCCGGGCGCTGGTGGCGATCCGCGACCAGCACATCGCCGCGGAGGCGATGGGCATCAACAGCGCGATATACAAGTCCGCCGCCTTCGGCGTCTCGGCCATGTACACCGGCGTCGCCGGCGCGCTCTCAGCCATCGCCATCCAGTACGTGGCGCCCGACAGCTTCGGCATCTTCGTCTCGATCGTCTTTCTCGTCGGCATCGTGGTGGGCGGCCTCGCCTCGATCTCCGGGGCGCTGTACGGGGCGCTGTTCATCCAGTTCGTGCCGAACATCGCCGACGAGATCTCGAAGGCCGCGCCCTGGGCGATCTTCGGAATATTCATGATCGGCTTCGTGTACCTGATGCCGACAGGCGTCGCAGGCGCGACACGCCTGCTTTTAGCTAAGAGGAGGAAATCACCATGAAACGCAGATTCGTGCCGGTTGCGGTGCTGGCCGCGCTTCTCGCCATGCCTGTCTACGGACAGAAGAAGTACGACCCGGGCGCGTCCGACCGCGAGATCAAGATCGGCAACACCAACCCGTACAGCGGCCCGGCGTCGGCCTACGGCACGATCGGCAAGACCATCGCGGCCTACTTCAACATGGTGAACGAGCAGGGCGGCATCAACGGCCGCAAGGTCACCTTCATCTCCTACGACGACGGCTACAGCCCGCCCAAGACGGTCGAGATGGCGAGGAAGCTGGTCGAGCAGGACCAGGTGCTGTTCCTGTTCCAGACGCTGGGCACGCCCTCGAACACGGCGATCCACAAGTACATGAACATGCGCAAGGTGCCGCAGCTGCACGTGGCGACCGGCGCGACCAAGTGGAACGACCCGAAGAACTTCAAGTGGACGATGGGCTGGCAGCCGAACTACCAGGACGAGGCGAAGATCTACGTCCAGTACCTGCTGAAGAACAAGCCCAACGCGAAGATCGGCGTGCTCTACCAGAACGACGACTACGGCAAGGACTACCTGAAGGGCATCAAGGACGGCCTGGGCGCGAAGGCGAAGAGCATGATCGTGGCCGAGGTGTCCTACGAGGTCGCCGATCCGACCGTCGACTCGCAGATCGTGCAGCTGCAGGCCTCCGGCGCGGACACGTTCTTCAACATCACCACGCCGAAGTTCGCCGCGCAGGCGATCCGCAAGGCCTACGATATCGGCTGGAAGCCGCTGCACTTCCTGAACAACGTCTCGAGCCAGGTCGGCTCGGTTCTGAAGCCCGCGGGCCTGGAGAAGTCGATCGGCCTCATCACCACGCAGTACATCAAGGATCCGACCGACAGGCAGTGGGCGAACGACGCGGGGATGAAGAAGTGGGAAGCGTTCATGAAGAAGTACTATCCCGAGGGCAGCCTGATCGACAACTCGAACGTCTACGGCTTCACGGTGGCGTCCACGCTGCACCAGGTGCTCAAGCAGTGCGGCAACAACCTGACGCGCGAGAACGTGATGCGCCAGGCGGCAAGCCTAAAGGGCTTCAAGGTCGACACCATGCTGCCGGGCGTGTCCATCACCACCGGCCCGCAGGACTACGCGCCGATCCAGTCGGTGCAGCTCGCGAAGTTCAACGGCAAGGAGTGGGAGCGCTTCGGGAAAGTGCTGAGCAGCGACAAGATGTAAACTAGTTCCTCCTGGAGAGGGAGGAACCGGCATGCATGGACTGATGATGGACATGCCGCTGCTCGTCAGCGGCCTGATCCGCCACGCCGATCGCAATCACGGCGACACCGAGATCGTCTCCAAGACGGTCGAGGGCGATGTCCACCGCTACACCTACCGGGAGGCGCACGCGCGCGCCCGCAGGCTCGCCAAGGCGCTCGCCGCCCTCGGCGTGCGCCCGGGCGAGCGCGTCGGCACGCTCGCCTGGAACGGCTACCGGCACTACGAGCTCTACTACGCGATCTCGGGCCTGGGCGCGGTGATCAACACCGTCAACCCGCGCCTGTTCCCCGACCAGATCGTCTACATCTCCAACCACGCGGAGAACGTCGCGCTGTTCTTCGACGCGACGTTCATCCCGCTGGTGGAGAAGCTCGCCCCGCAGCTGAAGAGCATCAAGCACTACGTGCTGATGAGCGACCGGGCGCACATGCCGAAGGCCGGGATTCCGAATCTTTTGTGTTATGAGACTCTTTTAGAACAAGAAACCGATGCGTACGAGTGGCCCTCGTTCGACGAGCGCACCGCGGCGGCGCTGTGCTACACCTCGGGCACCACCGGCAACCCGAAGGGCACGCTCTATTCGCACCGCTCCACGATCATCCACGCCTACGGCGCGGCGCTTCCCGACGCGCTCAACCTCTCGGCGCGCGACTCGGTGCTGCCGGTGGTGCCGATGTTCCACGCCAACGCCTGGAGCCTGCCCTATACCTGCACCATGGTGGGGGCGAAGATGGTCTTCCCCGGGCCGCACCTGGACGGAAAGTCGGTGTACGAGCTGATCGAGCAGGAAAGCGTGACGCTCTCGGCCGGGGTGCCGACCGTGTGGCTGATGCTGCTGCAGCACCTGGGCGCGAACAAGCTGAAGTTCTCCACCCTCGACCGCACCGTGATCGGCGGCTCGGCCTGCCCGCCGGCGATGATCCGCGCCTTCCAGGACGACTACGGCGTGAAGGTCTTCCATGCCTGGGGGATGACCGAGATGAGCCCGCTCGGCACGGTCGGCACGCTCAAGGCAAGGCAGGAGAAGCTCGACAAGCAGGCCCGGCTCGCCGTGCAGGCGAAGCAGGGGCGCGGCATCTTCGGCGTCGAGATGAAGATCGTCGACGAGGAGAGCCGGGAGCTGCCCTGGGACGGCAAGCGCTTCGGCAACCTCATGGTGCGGGGCCCGTGGATCGCAAAAGGCTACTTCAAGGGCGAGGGCGGCGATCCGCTCAAGGACGGCTGGTTTCCGACCGGCGACGTGGCGACCATCGACCCTGACGGCTACATGCAGATCACCGACCGCTCCAAGGACGTGATCAAGTCGGGCGGCGAATGGATCAGCTCGATCGACCTCGAGAACATCGCCATCGCGCACCCGGCGATCGCCGAGGCCGCCGTGGTGGGCGTGAAGCATCCGAAGTGGGACGAGCGGCCGGTGGTGGTGGCGGTGAAGAAGCCCGGGCAGGAGGTGTCCCGGGACGAGCTGCTCAAGTTCTACGAAGGCAAGATCGCCAAGTGGTGGATGCCCGACGACGTGCTGTTCGTGCCCGAGCTGCCGCACACCGCCACCGGCAAGCTGTCGAAGCTCACTCTGCGCGAGAGCTTGAAGGCCTACCGCCTGCCGAATACGTGAGCTTCATCCACTCGACAGTCGAAAACCGTGTCGCACGGATCGAGATCTCGCGCCCGGAGAAGAAGAACGCGCTGACCGGCGAGATGTACGCGCGCCTCACCGAGGCGTTCGGCGCGGCCGCGCGCGATCCGCAGGTGCGCGTGGTGCTGCTGCACGGCAGCCGCGAGTGCTTCACCTCGGGCAACGACGTTTCGGATTTCCTGCAGCGCAAGCCGGGCGAGTCCTCGCCGGTGTTCGGGCTGTTCCAGGTGCTGCCGGCCTTCGAAAAGCCCGTGGTCGCGGCGGTCGCCGGGCCCGCGGTGGGCATCGGCACCACGCTGCTCTTGCACTGCGACCTCGTGTACGCGGCGAGCGACGCGCGCTTCCAGCTGCCGTTCGTGCCGCTCGGCATCGTGCCCGAGTTCGGCTCCACGCTGCTGCTGCCGCGGCTCGCGGGCTACCAGCGCGCGGCGAAGCTGCTGCTGCTCGGCCAGCCGTTCACGGCGCAGGAAGCCCTGGAGGCGGGCATCGTCACCGCCGTGGTTGCGAAGGAATCTCTTTTCGAGGAAGCGGGTAAAGCCGCGGCCAGCCTCGCCGCGCTGCCGCGCGAGTCGCTGCGGCTCACCAAGCGGCTGATGAAGCAGGGGCAGGCGAAGGAGCTCCAAGCGCAGATCGCCGAGGAGGGCAGGCTGTTCGTCGAGCGGCTCGCCTCGCCCGAGGCGAAAGAGGCGATGAGCGCCTTCCTCGAGAAGCGCAAGCCCGACTTCTCGCGCCTGTAGCATGCGCGCACCGGGGATCTGGCTGCTCGCAATGCTCGCCGTTTCCCCCGCCGCGCAGGCGGACCTGTACCGCTGGATCGATCCGCAGTCGGGCTCGGTGAAGTACTCGAGCCTGCCGCCGCCGTGGTACGGCGACGCCGAGCGCGAGCGGCGCTCGCCCGCGGTCGAGGTCATTCCCTACCAGGCGCCCGGGGCCGTCCCGCTCGACAGGGAGAAGGGAAAGCCGCTCGCGGCGCTCGAAGCGCGCTGGCGCAGCTTCCTGCGGGACTTCTCGACGCTCGCCGCGAAGGAGGACTTCGAGCGCGCCGGGCGCGGCATCGAGCAGCAGCTGCACGCCTACCGGGCGGTGGTGGTGGAGCTCAACCGCCAGGACCCCGACGGAGCCGCGCGCCGGCGCGCCGAGGAAACGAGCGTGATGGAGAAGCTGCAGAAGGGCCTCGAGGCGCAATTCAGCCCCGCCTCGCCGGTGGCGAGATGAGCAGCATCCGGGAGCTCGCGAGCCGCGTCGGCGAGGAGGTCGGCATTTCGCCCTGGGTCGAGATCGGCCAGGAGCGCATCGACACCTTCGCGCGGGCGATCGAGGACTTCCAGTGGATCCACGTCGACCCGGCGCGCGCGAGAGAGACGCCCTTCGGCGGAACCATCGCCCACGGCTTCCTCACGCTGTCGCTGCTTTCGCATCTCTCGGAGCTCACGTTTTCGTTCTCCGATCGGCGCATGGGCATCAACTACGGCTTGAACCGCGTGCGCTTCACCTCGCCGGTGCCGAGCGGCTCGCGCGTGCGCGCGCGCTTCACGCTCGCGAAGTACGAGCCGCTCGAGGCGCAGGGCGTGCAGGTGACCTGGAACGTGGCGCTCGAGATCGAGGGCTCGGACAAGCCCGCGCTGGTGGCCGAATGGATCGGCAGGCACTACTACGCATGAGGTGGAAGCAAAGACCGCCGGGATCCAACTGGGGAGACTTCGGCCCCGACGACACGCGCGGGCGCATGAACCTGGTGACGCGCGAGAAGGTGCTGCAGGGCGTCGCCGAGGTGAAGGAGGGGATCAGCTTCTGCCTTTCCCTGCCGCTCGACTACCCGGGCGGCCGGGTGCTCAATCCGCGGCGCGGGCCGCCGCGGCTTGCCGCGACGCTGCGCGACGGCGCGAGCGCGGGACGGCAGAACTTCTGCTACCCGCTCGGCGAGGACAACCCCGCGCACACCGACGTGGTGAGCGACGACCTGGTGCTGCTCACGCTGCAGTACTCGACGCAGTGGGACTCGTTCGCGCACGTCGGCTCGCGCTTCGATGCCGACGGCGACGGCAGCCGCGAGACCGTGTTCTACAACGGCTACCGCGCCGGCAGCGACGTGAGGCCGGCGCAGGAGAACCCGCGCGCCGAGCCCTGGGCGAGGTACGAGGGCACGGACGGCGGCGCGCTCGGCATCCACAACCTCGCCGAGCACGGCGCGCAGGGCCGCGGCGTGCTGATCGACCTGCACCATCACTTCGGGCGGCAACGAAAGCCGGTCGGATATGAAGACCTCATGAAGATTCTTCGCGCCGACAAGGTCGAGGTCGAGCAGGGCGACATGGTGTGCCTGTACACCGGCTTTGCGGACGTGGTCCTGGAGCTGCAAAAAAAACCGGATGCCGCATTGCTGCACGGCACCTGCAGCGGCCTGGACGGGCGCGACGGCAAGCTGCTCGAGTGGATCTCGGGCTCGGGGCTCGCCTGCCTGATCTCCGACAACTACGCCGTCGAGCTCATCCCGATGAGCCTCACCAAGCCGCAGCCGCACGCGCTGATGCCGCTGCACGAGCACTGCCTGTTCAAGAACGGCATCCACCTCGGCGAGCTGTGGTACCTGAGCGAGCTCGCGCGCTGGCTGCGCGCGCACGCCCGCAGCCGCTTCCTCCTCACCGCGCCGCCGCTGCGGCTGCCGGGCGCGGTCGGCTCGCCCGCGACGCCGATCGCGACCGTCTAGCCGAGGAAGATGCATGTGGGAGGTAGGCGCGCTGATCGGGACAGCCGTCCTGGTCCTGTTTTTCCTGGACAGCCTGCGCGCCCGCGAGCGGGCGGTGCGCGCCGGGCGCGAGGCCTGCAAGCGCTATGGGCTGCAGTTCCTCGACGACACGGTGTCGTTCGCGCGGCTGCGCCTCGCGCGCGACGATGAAGGCCGCCTGAAGCTCGCGCGCACCTATACTTTCGAGTTCACCGAGACCGGCAACACGCGCCGGCACGGTGCCATCGTCATGCTCGGCCAGGACCTGCGCGACATCCAACTGGAGCCTTACACCATTCAATGACCTGGCTGGAGGGCACGGTGATCGAGAACCGGCACTGGAGCGAGGCGCTGTTCTCGCTGCGCGTCACCGGGCCGCGGCTTTCGTTCCAGGCCGGCCAGTTCGTGCGCATCGCCCTGGACATCGGCGCCGAACGCATCGCGCGCCCCTTCTCCTTCGTCAACCCGCCGGACGACCCGGTGCTCGAGTTCTACGGCATCGTGGTGCCCGAGGGGCCGCTCTCGCCGCGCCTGGAGCGCCTTTGCGCGGGTGATCGGCTCTATGTCGCCTCCAACCCCGCCGGCTTCCTGGTGCTCTCCGAGGTGCCGCAGGCGCAGACGCTGTGGCTCGTGTCGACCGGCACCGGCATCGCGCCCTACCTCTCGATCCTGCGCACCGAGGCACCCTGGCAGCGGTTTCGCAACGTGGTGCTGGTGCACGCCGTGCGCTTTTCCCGCGAGCTGGTCTACCAGGACTTGATCGGAAAGATCCAAAACCCCGGGTTCAAGTACGTCACATTCGTCAGCCGCGAGCCGCATCCCGGCTCGCTCGCCGGCCGCATTCCGGCGGCGATGCGCGACGGGCGGCTGGAGGCGGCGGCCGGCGTGGCGCTGAGCGCCGCGACCTCGCACGTGATGCTGTGCGGCAACCCGCAGATGCTGAAGGACGCCGCCGCGGCGCTCGCGCAGCGCGGCATGCGCAAGCATCGCCGGCGCGCGCCGGGGCACATCACGGTGGAAAGCTTCTGGTGAGGGCGGCTGCCGCGCTGCTCTTCGCGTGCCTGCTGTGCGGCTGCAGCATGGTGCGCTTCGCCTACGACAACGCCGACGCGTACCTGCGCTGGCGCGCGGGCAACTACCTCGACGTGCACGGCGAGCAGGCCGATGAGCTCGATGCTTCGATCCAGGCGTTCCTCGACTGGCACCGCGCCCAGGCGCTGCCGCAGTACGCGCGCCTCGCCGACGAAGCCGCGCAGCGCCTCGGCGACGGGCTCTCGCCCCAGGACCTGGTTTGGGGGTACGATTCCCTCGTCATGCAGGCACGCGAGAGCCTGCGCACTGCGGCCGAGCGCATTGCGCCGCTGCTCGAGCGCCTGGATGACGAGCAGATCGCGCACCTCGAGCAGCGCCTTGCCGACGACAACCGCAGGTTCGCGAAGCAGTTCCTGCGCGGCCCCGAGCGCAAGCGCAGGGAGCGCCGCGCCGAGCGCATCGTCGAGCGACTGGAGGATTGGGTGGGGAGGCTGTCGCAAGCCCAGCGGGCACGGGTCAGGCGCTATTCCGAGAGCGTGCCGCTGCTTCCCGAGATGCGCGACCGGGACAACCGCCGCCTGCAGGCGGGGCTGCTCGAGCTCGTGCGCGCGCGCGAGGCCGAGGAGCGGCTGGCGCAATTCGTGCTCGACTGGGAGCGCGGCCGCGATCCCGCCTATGCCCAGGCCGTCGCGGCGTCGCGGCGCGAGCTGTTCACCATGCTGCTCGAGCTCGATCGCACGCTGAGCCCCGAGCAGCGCGAGCGCGCGAGCGCGCATCTGCGCCGCTACGCTGCGGAGTTCCGCCTGCTCGCCGCGCGCCCATGAGCGAGCCCGCGCCGCTGCGCGCCGTCGAGCCCGCACTCGAGTCGCCGCCGGCGAGCTACGCCGGGCGCACGCGCTATACCCAGCTCGAGTACGAGGCGCTGCTCGCCAACGCCTCGATCGGCATCGCCTTCACGCGCGACCGGCGCTTCTTCCTCTGCAACTCGAGATTCGAGGAAATGCTCGGCTGGGCGCCCGGAGAGCTGATCGGCCAGCCGGGCGAGGTGGTCTACCCGAGCCGCGAGAGCTACGCCGCGCTCGGCCAGATCGCGGTCCCGGTCCTGTCTGCCGGCCGGCAGCTGGACGTGGAGTGGCAATTCAAGAGAAAGGACGGTTCCACGTTCCTGTGCCGCGTCATCGCCAAGGCGATCGACGCGCACAACCCGCAGCAGGGCGGCACGGTCTGGATCGCGGAGGACATCACCGAGCAGCGCCGCGCCGAGGACGAGCTGCAGCGCGTGCTCGCCGAGCAGCAGGCGCTGCTCGAGAACGTGGTGGTCGGCATCGCCTTCAGCCGCAGCCGCGTCATCGTGCGCTGCAACCGGCGCTTCGAGGAGATGTTCGGCTTCGGTCCGGGCGAGGCGATCGGCGCCTCCTGGCGCGGCATGTACTTCACCGAGGAGGAGTTCGACCGGCGCTCCCTCACCTACCAGGAGCTCGACGCGGGCCGCACCCACGCGCGCGAGAGCTGGATGCGGCGCCAGGACGGCTCGGGCTTCTGGTGCCGCATCTCGGGCCGCGCGGTCGAGGCCGGCGATCCGGCCAAGGGCTACGTGTGGCTGCTCGAGGACATCACCCAGCAGCACGCCGCCGAGGAGCGCATCGAGCGCGCGGCGGCCGAGCAGGAGCTGATCCTAGACAACGCCACGGTCGGCATCGCCTTCGTGCGCAACCGCATCATCCAGCGCTGCAACCGCTACCTCGAGGAGATGGTCGGGGCCGGCCCCGGCGAGCTGGTCGGGCAGAGCTCGGCCGCGCTGTTCGAGGCCGAGGCGGAGTGGCGCGAGGCGGGGCGGCTCGCCTACGAGAGCACCGCGCCGGGCGAGCGCCACGACAGCGAATGGCGCTTCAAGCGCCGCGACGGCTCGACCTTCCTCTGCCGCACGCGCGGCCGGCGCATCGACGCGGGCGACGCGCAGCAGGAGTGGATCTGGAGCTTCGAGGACGTGACCGCCGAGCGCGAGGCGGACTCGCGCGTGCAGCGCGCGCTCGACGCGCTCGAGCGCATGGTCGCCGAGCGCACCGCCGAGCTGCAGGACGCGCAGGCGCGCGCGCAGCATCTCGCCGACCACGACCCGCTCACCGGGCTGCCCAACCGCAGGCTGCTGGAAGACCGCCTCAGGCAGGCGCTCGCGCTCGGCCAGCGCCACCGCAGCCAGACCGCGGTGATGTTCGTCGACCTCGACCGCTTCAAGACCATCAACGACTCGCTCGGCCACGCGGTGGGCGACGCACTGCTCAGGGAGGTGGCGGGCCGCCTGGTGACCCAGCTGCGCACGGGCGACACCATCTGCCGCATCGGCGGGGACGAGTTCGTGGTGGTGCTGCCCGAGATCAAGCGCTCCTCGGACCTCGCGCAGGTGGCGCAGAAGGTGATCGAGCAGCTCTCGCAGCCGGTGACGATCGAGGAGCGCGAGCTCGTCGTCACCCCCTCGATCGGCATCTCGGTGTTCCCCGACGACGGGCGCGACGCCGAGACCCTGATCCGCAACGCCGACGCGGCGATGTACCACGCCAAGGAGCTGGGGCGCGCCAACTACCAGTTCTTCACCGAGCAGATGAACCAGGCGGCGTCGCGGCGCCTCGCGCTCGAGAGCGACCTGCGCCGCGCGCTCGGGCGCGGCGAGCTGCGCGTGCACTACCAGCGCATCGTCGAGGCGGGGAGCGGGCGCGTCGCGGCGCACGAGGCGCTGGTGCGCTGGCAGCACCCCGAGCGCGGGCTGGTGCTGCCGGCCGAGTTCATCCACCTCGCCGAGGAGACGGGGCTGATCCTGCGCATCGGCGAATGGGTGCTGCAGGAAGCCTGCCGCTGGGGAGTGTTCATCGGCGCCGAGCGCGGCCTGCAGGTCGCGGTCAACCTCTCGCCGCGCCAGTTCAACGACCCGCGGCTGCCCGAGCTGGTGGCGCGCACGCTGCGCGAGACGGGGCTGCCGCCGCCCCTGCTCGAGCTCGAGATCACCGAGTCGACGGCGATGCGCGAGACCGACGCCACGCTCGGCACCTTGACGCGCTTGAAGCAGCTCGGCGTGTCGATCGCGATCGACGACTTCGGCACCGGCTACTCGAGCCTCGCCTACCTCAAGCGCTTCCCGGTGGACAAGGTCAAGATCGACCGCGCCTTCGTCGGCGAGGCGCCCGGCGACCGCGACCAGAGCGCGATCGTCACGGCGATCGTGGCGCTCGCGCACGCGCTCGGCATCCGCGTCATCGCCGAAGGGGTCGAGAGCGAGGCGCAGCGCGCCTTCCTCGAGAGCTGCGGCTGCAACTTCATCCAGGGCTACCTTGCCGGCCGGCCCGTGGACGCCGACACCGCGGCCAGGGACTACGTCTAAGTCTAAGCCGGCGCTGCATTTCTCGCACGCCAACGGCTTCCCGGCGCCCTGCTACGCGGCGATGCTGGGCGAGCTGGGCCGCCGCTACCGCCTGTCGTGGATCGAGGCGATCGGCACCGACCCGCGCTACCCGGTGACGGAAGGCTGGGTCTATCTCATTCATCAGCTCATCGACGTGCTGGAAAAGGAACATGCCGGGGAACCCGTCTACGGCGTGGGCCATTCGCTCGGCGGCTATCTCAGCTATCTCGCCGCGGTGCGCCGGCCGGAGCTGTTCCGCGCCATCGTGCTGCTCGATGCGCCGATCATCGGGCCGTTCCGCGGCAGCGTGCTGGGCGCCACCAAGCGGCTGGGGATCGTCGACCGCGTGACGCCCGCCGGCGCCACGCGCGACCGGCGCAGCCACTGGCATACCGAGGCGGAGGCGAGGGCGCATTTCCGCACGCGGCGCCTGTTCAGGCACTTCGCCGACGAGTGCCTGGAGGACTACGTGCGCCACGGCCTCGCGCGCGATGCGGCCGGCGAGCTGCGCCTGCGCATCGACCCGCTCGCCGAGTCGCAGATCTACCGCACCATCCCGCACGGCATGATGCGCAGCCTGCGGGCGCTGCGAGTGCCGGCAGGGTTCATCGGCGGCGCGGATTCCGATGTGGTGCGGCGCGTGCGGCTCGCCGGGATGCGCCCGAAATTCATCATGCGCAAGGTGCCGGGCGGGCACCTCTTCCCGCTCGAGCGCCCGCGCGAGGCTGCGCAGGCGGTGCTTCAACTCATCGAAGAACTAAGTTGAACGGCCGCGTTTCTCGCGCAGCAGCTCCTCGATGCCCTTGATGTTGATCTCGACCCCGACCATGTTCGGGTTCACCTCGAGGGCGCGGCGATACCAGGCGAGCGCCTGCTCGTACTCGTCGAGCCGGAAGTAGATCTGCCCCATGCCGGACAGCGCGCCGAAGTGCCGGGGATTGCGCTTGAGCACCTCGGCGCAATCGGCGATCGAGCGCCGGTAGTCGCCGGCGAGGTAGTAGACGGTGGCGCGCCGGTTCCAGCCTTCGGCGAACCCGGGTTTTCTCTTGATGATCTCGCTGAAAGTCGAAATGGCCCTGGCGTGCTCGCCCGCCTGCATCTCCTCGGTGCCGCGCGCCATCAGGCCGTCGATCCCGGCGTCGCCGGAGCGGCCCCACAGCAGCCACAGGCCCTGCTCGGCGAAGCCGCGCACGAACGGGCTCTCGTCGCGCAGCCGCTCGTGCAGCAGCGGCGCATCGTCCATGCCGCCGCGGTTGGCGATCCACACCACGGCCCCGGCGCGCGTCGCCGCGTCGGCGTGCCGCAGCGCGGCGAGCACCTCGTCGCGCGTCTTCGGCGGCTCCGGGAATGCCGGCGCGGCCGCGGCTGTTAGCGCAGCTGCCAGTAGTAACATTCGCCATCCTGAGGGAATCCGCATGCGAGCCTTCCTCCCGCTTTTCATCTTATCGCTTTCCGCCCATGCAGCCGACAGTCCCCCTTTCCCGCCGGAGAAGAAGACGGACGCGGTGATCGAGCGCTACGAGGCGGCCTCGGTGCGCGGCGACTGGCCGGCCGCCGCGGCCTTGCTGAGGGAGGCGGTGGCGCGCGAGCCCGGCAACGCGCGCTATCACAACCTCTACGCCTATTCGCTGCGCAAGGGTCCCAGCCCGGACATGGGCCTGGTGTTCAGGCACTACAACGAGGCGCTGAGGATCGACCCGGAGCTGCGCGGCGCGCACGAGTACATCGGCGAGGCCTACCTCATGGTCGGCGACCTGGCGAAGGCGAAGGAGCACCTCGGCGTGCTCGACAGGCTCTGCTTCCTGCCCTGCGCCGAGTACACCGATCTGCGGAAAGCGATCGCCGCGCACGAGCGGAAGTAATTCTTCAGGCGGCGCTGGCCGAAAACAGCCGCCACTCTCCCGGCACGCCCTTCAGGACCTGCGTGCCGCGCTCCTCGAAGCGCAGGCCCGAGCCGGCGACGATATCCTTGACGGTGTTCGACACCAGCACCTCGCCCGGCTGCGCCAGCGCCATGACGCGCGCGCCGATGTGGACCGCGAGGCCGCCGAGCTTGTCGCCCATCTTCTCGACTTCGCCGGTATGCACGCCGGTGCGGACCTCGATCCCGGCGGACTTCGCCTCCCGCGACAGGGCGAGGCCACAGCGCACGGCGCGCGCCGGCCCGTCGAAGGTGGCGAACACGCCGTCGCCCGCCGTGTCGATCAGCCGGCCGCGCAGGCGCTCGAGCTGCTGCCGGGCCAGGCGATGGAAGGAGTCGAGGCAATTGCGCCATCGGGCGTCGCCCATCGCCGCCGCTTTCTCCGTCGAACCGGCGATGTCGGCGAACAGCACGGTGGCGAGCATCCTTTCGTGCTCATCGGCGGGCCGCACGCCGGTGAGGAATTCCTGCACTTCGCCAAGCACCGCGTTCGCGTCGCCAAACCAGGGCAAGTGGTCGGGTCCTTCGAGCTCCACGTATTTCGCCTTGGGGATGTGCTTCGCCATGTAACGCCCGTTGCCGACGTTGATCAGCCGATCGCCCGCGCGGTGGAGAATCAGCGTCGGCACGCCGATGGCCGGCAGCACCGCCCGGATGTCGATTTCGATGTTCATGCGCAAGAGCGCGATTGCATCCGAGGGACTCGCGCCCAGGCGCAGGTTGCGCGCCCACCAGTTGCGGGCGCTTTCGTCGTTCGCGGCGCTCGGGGCCACGGTCTTGAAGCCGATCGGCGTGCCCCAATGGCGCTCGTACGCGCCACAAGCCGCTTCATGGTCCTCGCGCGTCGGCGCCCAGGGGTAGTCGTCGTCCCGGATCCATTTCGCGTAGCAGCCCGACATGATGAGGGCCGAGGTCAGCTCGGGGTAGGTGGCCGCGAACAGCGCGCACATCGGCCCGCCTTCCGAGATGCCGAACAGCGCTGCGCGCTTCGAGCCTGCCGCATCCATCACGGCGTGGACGTCCTGCATTCGCTCCTCGAGCGTGGGCAGGGCATTTCGCGCCACCCGGTCGGAAAGTCCTGTGCCGCGCTTGTCAAACAGGATCAGGCGGGCAAAACTTGCCAGCCGCTCGAAGAAGCGCGCGATCGAAGGCTCCTCCCAATACTGGACCTCGAGGTGCGTGACCCAACCGGGCACCACCACCAGGTCGATCGGCCCGTCGCCCACGACCTGGTAGGCGATATGCACATCGCCGATCTTGGTGTATTTCGTCTGCGTCGCCACGGGGAATGTCGGCCTTGCGTAGGCTTGCGACATTATGTAGCTTTCACGCCAGTCTTGGAGGAGGATCGAATGGCGAACGTCGAGTGGAGCATCAAGGGCCCGCATTTCGCCAACTGCAACTGCGATTACGGCTGTCCGTGCCAGTTCAATGCCTTGCCGACTGATGGCACGTGCAAGGCGGTTGTCGCCTGGCGCATCGAGGAGGGGCATTTTGGGGATGTGCGGCTCGACGGGCTTTGTGCGGTGAATACCTATGCCTGGCCTGGCGCGATCCACAAAGGTGGTGGCGTCATGCAGTCGATCCTGGACGAGCGCGCGAGCGAGAAGCAGCGCGCCGCGCTCGAGCGGATTCTCCAGGGCGAAGGCGCCGCTCCCGGGACGATCATGCTGCAGATCTACCGTGCCATGTGCTCCACGGTGAAGCCGGCGATCAAGCAGAAGATCGAGCTGGACATCGACATCGACGCACGCAAAGCGAGGCTGCGCGTCGGCAGCATCATCGAAAGCGCGGTGGAGCCGATCCTCAATCCCGTGACCGGCGCGCAGCACCGCGCGCGCATCGATCTGCCGATGGGCAAGGAGTTCAACCTCGCCGAAGTGGCGAGCGGCACCACCGTTGCCCGCGGCGAGGTGCCGCTCGAGTTTTCCAAGAGCCACGCGCACCTGGTCTATAACCGGATGACCTCCGCCGGGCCGGCCAGGGCGTGACGGGCATAGCGTCGGCAAGCAGCTCCGGCCCAAGCCTGCCCGCGCGCGAGCGGCTCCTGCTGCTCGCTGCGCTCGGCACGCTCGCCGCTTTGGCGTGGTTCTATCTCCTGCGCCACGGCAGCGCCATGGCATCGATGGAGATGCACGCGCGCGACGGGATGGATTTCGCCACGATCCTCGCCATGTGGATCGTGATGATGCTGGCGATGATGCTGCCCAGCGTCGCGCCGGCGGTGCTGGTGCACGCCGCCGTGTCGCAACGCCTGACGGACGCCGCGGAGGCGAGGCGACGCTCCGCCGCCTTTATCGGCGGCTACGCGCTGAGCTGGTCGGTCTTCAGCATCGCCGCCGCCGGACTCCAGGTCTGGCTCGAGCGGCTCGCGCTGCTTTCCCCCGCGCTCGTGGAGGCAAGCCCGCTGGCCGGCGGGCTGGTCGTCGCGGCCGCCGGCGTGTACCAGCTCACGCCGGCGAAGGAGGTGTGCTTGCGCCACTGCCGCACGCCGCTGCAATTCGTTGCCGAGCACTGGCGTCCGGGCATCGCGGGCGCGCTGCGCATGGGCACGTGGCACGGGTTTTACTGCATCGGCTGCTGCGGCGCCCTGATGGCGCTGCTATTCGTTGGCGGCGTCATGAACCTCGTGTGGGTCGCCGCAATCGCGATCTTCGTCCTGTTCGAGAAAATCGCCCTTCCGGGCACGCGGGCCGGCCGGTTTTCCAGCGGCTTCGCTCTGCTCGGCGCCGGCGCCTTCCTCATCGCTGGTTGATGAGGTCGTGAAAGTCTGGCAGCTCGCCGGCGAGTGGTCGATCGAGCGGCTGGCCATCGTCGAGCGGCCGCAGCCCCGGCCCGGACCGGGGCAGGTGCTGCTGCGCATGAAGGCGGCCTCGCTCAACTACCGCGACCTGCTCGTGCCGCGCCGCGGCTACGGCGAGCTGACCGGGGAGCTGCCGCTGGTGCCGCTCTCCGACGGGGTGGGCGAGGTGCTCGAAGTCGGCGCCGGCGTCACGCGCGTCGCGCAGGGAGACCGCGTCTGCCCTGCCTTTTTCCAAGCTGGGAAAAGTCTCGGCGGGCCGCTCGACGGCGTGATGCAGGAGCTCGTGCTGCTCGACGAGCGGGGCGTGTGCAAAGTCCCCGAGCACCTCTCCGACGAGGAAGCGGCGACGCTGCCCTGCGCCGCGCTCACCGCCTGGAGCGCGGTCGTGGTCGAGGGGCGCACCAGGCCTGGCGACACGGTGCTCGTGCAGGGCACCGGCGGCGTTTCGCTCTTCGCGCTGCAGTTCGCGAGGCTGTGCGGCGCGCGCGTCACCGTGGCGTCGGGAAGCGACGCGAAGCTCGAGCGCGCCAGGGCGCTCGGCGCCGAGCGCGGCATCAACTACCGTGCGACGCCCGAGTGGTCAAGGCAGCTGCGCGGCTTCGACCTGGTCGTGGACATCGGCGGGGCGCAGAGCCTGCCGCAGTCGGCACGCGCGGTGCGCGCCGGCGGCATTGTCTGCCTGATCGGCGTGGTCTCGGGGCAGACAGCGGAGCTGCCGCTCGGCCCGGTCGTGACGCGGCGCGTGCGCCTGCAGGGCATCTCCGTGGGCAGCCGCGAGGACTTCGAGCCCATGCTGCGCGCGGTAGGCCAGCACCGGCTGCGGCCGGTGGTCGATCGCGTGTTCGGCTTCGAGGAGCTGCGCGCGGCGCTCGATTACCTCGCCAGCGGCGCTCATTTCGGCAAAATCTGCCTCCGGATCCCCTGATGAAGCCCAACTTCGTCTTCATTCTCGCCGACGACCTCGGCTACGCCGACCTGGGCTGCTATGGGGGACGTTCCAATTGCTCGCCCGTGCTGGACCGCATGGCGCTCGAAGGGCTGCGGTTCACCGACGGCTACGCCAACTCCTCGGTGTGCTCGCCCACGCGCTTCGCGCTCGCCACCGGGCGCTGGCAGCACCGCCTGAGGGGCGCGGCGGACGAGCCGCTCTCGAGCCGCGCGCGCGGCGACCCGGCGCTCGGACTGCCGCCCGGGCATCCGACGCTCGCCTCGCTGCTGCGCGACGCTGGCTACGCCACCGCGCTCGTCGGCAAGTGGCACCTGGGCTTCACGCCGCACTTCGGGCCGCTCAAGAGCGGCTACCAGGAGTTCTTCGGGCCGATGAGCGGCGGCGTCGACTACTTCAGCCATTGCGACTCGGCCGGGACGCACGACCTCTACGAGAACGAGACCGAGGTGCGCCGGGAGGGCTACCTGACCGACCTGATTTCGCAGCGCGCCGCGCAGTTCGTGAAAAGGCAGAAGGGACCCTTCCTCCTGTCTCTGCACTACACCGCGCCGCACTGGCCGTGGGAGACGCGCGAGGACGAGGCCGAATCGCACCGCCTGGAGAAGATCCACCACACCGACGGCGGCTCGGTGGCGACCTACATCGCCATGATCCGGCAGATGGACGAAGGCATCGGGGGCGTCCTTGAAACCCTCCCCGAAAACACCCTGGTGGTCTTCACCAGCGACAACGGCGGCGAGCGCTTCTCGGACACCTGGCCGCTGATCGGCAAGAAGATGGATCTCCTCGAGGGCGGCATCCGCGTGCCCTACCTCGTGCGCTGGCCGGGCCGCGTACCGGCGGGCAGGAGCACTTCCCAGCTCGCGATCACCATGGACTGGGTGGCAACCTTTCTCGAAGCGGCCGGCGTCTCAGCCCACCCCGACTACCTGCTCGATGGGGTGAGCCTCATGAAAAACCTCGAGAATCCGGACCTCACGCTGGAACGCGAGCTGTTCTGGCGCATGAAGTTCCGCGACCAGAAGGCGATGCGAGCCGGGTCCTGGAAATGGCTCTCGATCGAGGGCCACGAGTACCTCTTCGACCTCTCGAAGGACCAGCGCGAGCGCGCGAATGTGATCAAGCGTTTTCCGGAAAGGCTGGCAGACTTGAAGCGGCGTTACCTGGCGTGGGAGGCGAGCATGCCGCCCATTCCTGCGGACGCGAAGGTGTCGCTCATCGGCGGTCCCGCAGAGATGCCGCACCCCTCCTAGCGGCCCAGCCGCCGCAGCGCCTTCTTGTGATAGGCGCTTTCAATGGCGCAGTATCCCATCAGTAGCCGCAGGCCGCGCCGTCGCTGCGCGGATCGAACCCGCCGGCGAGGAGGCCGGTCTGCGGGTCCAGGGTGATGCCATGGGCATGGCCCGCGAGCTCGTTCCAGTCGCCCCAGCGGTCCACCGGGTGGCCGCGGCGCTCGAGCTCGTCGATCGTCCCGCGCGGGAAGCGCGCCTCGATGTGCAGCGTGTCGCGCGCCTCGCCGAGCCCGAAGCGGCCGGACAGCCAGCGCGGCCCGGCGAGCGCCTGCTGGATGTCCTGCCCGAAGTCGATCATGGCGATGTAGGTCTGCAGATGGATCTGCGGCTGGCCGTCGGCGCCCATGCAGCCGAGCACGGCCCAGAGCTTTTCTTCCTGCTTCTCTTCCTTGAGCGCGAGCGAGGCGATCAGGGTGTGCAGCGGCACCTTGCCCGGCTCCAGGCGATTGGGATGCTTCGGGTCCAGCGAGAAGTAAGCGCCGCGATTCTGCAGGGTGACGCCGGTCTCGGCGGAGGTCACGCAAGACCCGAATACGCCGTAGAGGCTGAAGATGAGCGACGCGGCGTTGCCACTGGCGTCGACCGCGGCGACGTACACGGTATCGCCGGCCAGGCTGCCGTAGGAGGGCACCTTGTCCCACGGCAGGGCGCGCTTGCGATCGATGAGGTTTCGTCTTGTATCTGCATACGGTTTGGAGATAAGACGCTCGGTAGGCACCTCTGCAAACCGCGGGTCGGCGAGCCAGCGGTCGCGGTCGTGGTAGGCGATCTGCTTCGCCTGCACCAGCAGGTGCACGTGGTCCGGGCCGAGGAAAGGGCCGAGCTCGAGCGGCTCGAGGAGGTTCAGCATCTCGAGGACGGTGAAGCCCTGCGTCGGCGCGGGCGTCTCGCAGATGGTGACGCCGCGGTACGTGCCGCGGACCGGCTCGCCCCAGTACGCGCCCTGCGCCGCGAGGTCGCGCTCGTTAAAGAACCCGCCGAGCTTCGCAAGGTTCCGCGCCACCTCGCCTTCGTAAAAGCCCCCGCGCCCCTGCGCCGCGATGGCGCGCAAGGTATTCGCGAGCTGGGTGTTTCTGAGGACCTTCCCACCGGAAAGGTAGATCGCCTTCGATGCGGCATCCATCTCAGGAGCCGTCTGCTCGATCCAGCGAGAAAGCCTGGCGGTAACCGGGAAGCCTTCGGCGGCGTAGTGGATCGCGTCCTGCAGGCAGCGGGCGAATGGCAGGCGGCCATGAAGCTCGTGCGCCCCGCAGAAGCTCGCCACCGCGCCGGGGGTCGTGAGCGTCGCGGGTGCAAGACCCCGGAACGGGATCTCGGATTGCCCGGCGAAGCGCTCGAGCGTCGCGGCCGCCGCCGCGCGACCGCCGCCGTCGAGGTAGGAAACCTTCTTCGCGGCTGCGTCGTAGATCAGCCAGAACGCGTCGCCGCCCAGGCTGCACATGTGCGGGTAGATGACGGCGAGCGAAGCCGCGGCGGCAACGGCGGCA
>MERP01000024.1:0-2899 GCA_001772055.1 Betaproteobacteria bacterium RIFCSPLOWO2_12_FULL_68_19 | reverse complement strand
GAGCCGCCGCTTCGCAGGGCGTCGACGCCGGCTGCCGAGGCGAGCGCATGCGGACATGCCACCATGCCGCGCGGCGCAAATGTGGGGGCCAACACTTCTAGCGGCGCTTGGGTTTCTTTTTGCCCAGCTTCTTACGGGCTAAAGCCGCGCCGGCCGCCAACGCCTTGAGCTTCGCGATGGCGATGTCGCGGTCCATCGGCGCCATGCCGCAGTTGGTGCAGGGAAAGAGGTGCTTCGCCGGCACGTATTTCAGGGCCTTCTGGATGACCTCCGAAACCTGCTGCGGCGTCTCCACCCTGTCGGTGGCGACGTCGATGACGCCGACCAGCACGTCCTTGCCCTTGAGGAGCTTCATCAGCTCGACCGGCACGTGCGAGTCGATGCACTCGAGCGACACCTGGTCGATCCTGCTCTTGGCGAGCGCGGGGAAGATCTGCTCGTACTGGCGCCACTCGTTGCCGAGGGTCTTCTTCCAGTCGATGTTGGCCTGGATGCCGTAGCCGTAGCAGATGTGCACGCAGGTCGTGCACTTCAGGCCTTTGATCGCGCGGTGCAGCGCCTTGATGCCCCAGCGCGTGACGTCGTCCATGTAGACGTTGAACGCCGGCTCGTCGAACTGGATCACGTCGATGCCGTCCTTCGCGAGCGCGCGCGCCTCCTGGTTGAGCAGCGCGGCGAAGGCCATCGCGAGCTTCACCCTGTCGCCGTAGTGCTCGTCGGCGATGGTGTCGACGATGGTCATGGGGCCGGGAAGCGTGATTTTTCGCCGTTTCGAAGTATGGCTTCTTAGTAAAGAAGCTTCTGCTTGGTGCACCCTGCCTTTCAGGCGCAGCTCTGCGGTCACGACCGGCACCATCGCCTCGTAGCGGTTGTCGCGTATCCCCATCTTCACCTTGCGGCTGAAGTCGATGCCCTCGACGAATTCCAGGAAGCCGTGCACGAAGTGCTGCCGCGACTGCTCGCCGTCGGTGACGATGTCGATGCCGGCGTCCTCCTGCTCCTTTAGCCACAGCAGCGTGGCGTCGCGCTTCGCCTGCTCGAGCTCGGCGCCCGAGGCTTTCCAGGCCGGCCAGAGCTTGTTCGTCTCGGCGAGCCAGGCGGGCTTGGGAAGGCTTCCTGCGATCGTGGTCTTGAACATGTCGTGGATTGGAGACGGCGACGAAATGGTGAACCGCAACTATAATTCGCCGCGACAGCTTGTAGTGCAATTTGGGAGGGCGGGTCGTGGCGGGGATCTGGGTGGGAACCTTCTTTTCGTTTCTCATGGGACTGCTCAGGCCGGCGGCCGGCCCTGACTGGATGTGGGCCGGCGGCCGCGCCGACCCCATCCGCCGGCTCTACTTCCGCCCCGACGGCAGCTTCCGGCGCTTCGGCCGCCTCGCCCTGCTCGCCACCCTCGCGGCAGGCTCTGCCGCAATATACTGGATGCTCGTGCGCTTCTAGCCTTATCCTATGTTCCGTAGTTCGACCGACAAGAAGGGGGAACGGATGGCGCAGCTGATCGTAGCGGCGGTGGTGGTGGGCCTGGGGCTGGCGTCGCCCGCGTGGGCGCAGCGCAAGGACTGCGGCGAGCTCAAGGGCGAGATCGAGGCCAAGATCAAGAAGAACGGCGTGGAGAAATTCACGCTCGACATCGTCGAGAAGGACGCGCAGGCCGACGGCAAGGTGGTCGGCAGCTGCGACGGCGGGACGAAGAAGATCGTCTACAAGCGCGGCTGAGCGGCAGGGGCCGCGTCGGCCAGGCGCATCGGCAGCAGCCACGCGAGCGTCGCGAGCTGCAGCGCGGCGAGGATCGCCAGCGCCGCGCTATAGCCTTCCGGCGCATAGCGGCCGTCGGCGACGGGGTAGAGCCTGAGCACTGCCCCGACGCCCCATTGGAAGGCGAACGAGAACAGGAACATCAGCACGTTCGAGGCGGTGCTGAGCCGCCCCGTCAACTCCGGGGCGAACAGCGGCGTGAGCAGCGCGTAGGCGAGCGCCCCGGAGATCGCGGTAAACCCGTACACGGCGAGGATCGCGCCCAGCCCGGTCTGCACGCGGGCGGCGAGCAGCACGAACATCGCCACCGAGACGCACAATCCCAGCTTGAACGTCGTCATGCGCGAGACGCCCTTCTGCGCCAGGCGGTCGGCGCCCGCGCCGAAGAAGATCGACCCCGCCATGTAGGCGAGCGCCGTGGCGAACAGGTAGTTCGCCACGCCCTGGCGCGTCTCGCCCGCGACGTCGTAGAGCCAGGGCCCGAGCCACAGCCCCTGCAGCGCCAGGTAGCCGGCCTGGCAAACGACGAGCGGCAGCGCGATGCGCCAGAAGGGCGTCGAGGCGAAGATGGCGCCGAACCCGGCGATCTGCTGGCGCAGCGTCTGGCCCTCTCCGGGCAGCTCCTTCTCGGGCACCACGAAGAACACCAGCGCGGCCGCGCCGACCGACAGCGCGCAGAGCAGCATGAAGAGCGCGCGCCAGCCGAACGGCCCGAGCAGCGCTTCTGCCGGCGCGGTGGCCGAGACCGCGCCCAGGCTGCCGGCGGCGAGGTACAGGCCGTTCAGCGTGGCGAGGCGCGACAGCGGAAACCACAGCGTGAAGGCCTTGATCGCGCCCATGAACGCCGCCGACACCCCCAGGCCGATGAGCGCCCGGCCGATCGAGAGCGTGGCGAAATCGCGCGCCAGGGCGAAGGTGATCGCGCCCACGGCCGCCACGCACAGCAGCGCCGCCACCACCCGCCGCGGGCCGTAGCGGTCGAGCAGCACCCCGAGCGGCAGCTGGAAGGCGGCGAAGGCGAGCAGGTACATCGAGGTGAGGAAGCCCAGGTCCGAAGGCGTGAGCGAAAATTCCGCCGCCAGGTCCTTCGAGATCACGGCGTTGACGTTGCGAAAGAAGTACGACAGGAAGTAGCCCGCCG
>MERP01000023.1 GCA_001772055.1 Betaproteobacteria bacterium RIFCSPLOWO2_12_FULL_68_19 | reverse complement strand
CCGACGACGTGCCCTCTCCCATCGCCGTGACGCTCATGCTGCAGGGCCTGACCGCGCACTACCTCAGCCATTCCGCGTTTCCCCTCGAGAAGGGCGACACCTGCCTGGTGCATGCGGCCGCGGGCGGCGTGGGCCAGCTTCTTGTGCAGTGCGCCAAGCTTCGCGGCGCGAGCGTGATCGGCACGGCGGGAAGCGCCGAGAAAGCGGCCATCGCGAAGCGGGCCGGCGCCGATCACGTGATCCTTTATCGCGAGCGGGATTTCCGCGAAGAAGTGATGCGCATCACCGGCGGCCGGGGGGTCGACGTGGTGTACGACGCGGTCGGCAAGGACACCATCGCGCGCAGCATCCGCAGCATCAGGCGCCGCGGGCTGTGCGTCAACTACGGCGGCGCGTCGGGGCTGGTGCGCTCGATCGACCCGCTCGAGCTCGGAGAAGCGGGGTCGGTGTTCTTCACGCGGCCGCACCTCGCCGACTACATCGCCACGGCCGAGGAGCTCGGCGGGCGAGCGGCGGACTTGTTTGTCGCCTGGCGTACGGGCAAACTCGTCGTCACCGTCGACCGCGAATTTCCGCTTGCCGAGGCCGGCGCCGCGCACCGCTACCTGGAGGCCGGCAGGACCAAGGGCAAGCTGCTGTTGCGCATTTAACCTATGGGTTGCGCATTTGACGTCAACAACGAAACGAGGAGGAGCCATGCGATTCACGCAAGTCGGGTTGGCCGCGGTCCTGATGGCCTGCGGCGCAGCAGCGGTCCACGCGCAGGAGAGGTATCCGTCGCGGCCGATCGAGTTCATCGTGCCCTGGGGGCCGGGCGGCGGCGCCGACCAGGTGGCGCGCAAGAGCGCTCAGCTGATGGAGAAGGACCTGAAGGCCTCGCTGCCGGTGATCAACGTCCCGGGCGCCACCGGCCAGACCGGGCTGAACAAGATGCTCACCGCGCCGGCGGACGGCTACACCATCTCGGTGATGACCGGCGACACGTTCGGGCTGCTCACCGACCCGAACACCAAGTGGAGCCTCGACCAGATCACCCCGGCGGCGATCATGATCAAGCAGCCTTCGGCGTTCTTCACCTCCGCCGACAACCTGAAGACCTGGGCCGACGTCGAGCGCGAGGGAAAGACGCGGCCGCTCAAGGTGGCGATCACCGGCTTCGGCAGCCCGGATGACATGCACGTAAACTACTTCGCGAAGAAGGGCATCAAGCTCGTGTCGGTGCCGTTCGCCAAGCCCGCCGAGCGCTATACCGCGATCCTCGGCGGCCACGCCGACATCCTGTACGAGCAGGTCGGGGACGTGAAGAGCTTCCTGCAGTCGAACAAGATGCGGCCGGTCATCATCTTCGCCGACAAGCGCTTCCCGGCCTTCAAGGACGTCCCGGCCGGCAAGGAGCTCGGGCACGACATCGTCATCAACCAGTTCCGCGCCGTGATGATGAGGGCGGGCACCGATCCCAAGCGCGTCAAGGTGATCTCGGACGCGCTCGCCAAGGCGGCGGCGACCAAGGACTACAAGGACTACCTCGCCGACCAGTACGCCGACGCGAACAGCTTCGTCCCGGCTGCGCGCGCGCGCGCCTTCCTCGAGAAGGAGCTGCAGAGCATGAGGAAGTTCGCCATTAAGAAGTAAATGCCTTCGGGGACCATCGTCACGGGCGTCATCGGCTCCGACACGCACATCGTCGGCAACCGCATCCTGACGATGGCCCTCGAGAAGGCCGGCTACAAGGTGGTTTCGCTCGGCGCGCTCACCCCCGCGGCCGACTTCGTCAAGGCGGCGGTCGAGACGCGCGCGCAAGCGATCCTCGTCTCCTCGCTCTACGGTCAGGGCGAACTCGATTGCCGCGGCTTCCGCGACCTGTGCACCGAGGCGGGGCTCGAGGACATCCTGCTCTACGTCGGCGGCAACCTGGTGGTGGGCAAGCGCTCCTGGGAGGAGACCGAGCAGACCTACCGCGCCATGGGCTTCGACCGCGTCGCCGCGCCCGGCACCCGAAGCGAGGCGGTGCTCGAGTGGCTGGCGCAGGATCTTTCCGGCCAGGAAGCCTGAGGCGAAAAAAACGTGGTCTGTCCCTGTTTCGGTAAGCGATGAACGCGGCGCTGCTCATCGACTTCGGCAGCACCTACACCAAGCTGCGCGCCGTCGACATCGCGGCGCGGCGCCTGATCGGCTCGGGCCAGGGGCCTTCCACCGTCGCGACCGACGTCAACCTCGGGATGCACGCGGCGCTCGAGGACCTCGAGCGGCGCGCGGGCAAGCTGCCGCGCTTTCGCTACCGCCTCGCTTCGAGCAGCGCGGCCGGCGGGCTGCGCATGGTGACCATCGGGCTGGTGCGCGAGCTCACCGCGGAGGCCGCGCGCCAGGCGGCGCTCGGCGCGGGCGCGAAGCTCGTCGGTACCTTCGCGTATCGATTGACCCAAAGTGATTTGCAGAAAATCACGGCATTGGCGCCCGACATCGTGCTGCTCGCCGGCGGCACCGACGGGGGGAACATGGAAGTCGTGCTGCACAACGCCGCCGCCCTGGGCGCAAGCGCCCTCTCCTGCCCGATCGTGTACGCCGGCAATCGGGCCGCGGCGGACGAGGCGCGCCGCCATCTGGCGGCGAAGACGGCGCTGTTCACCGACAACGTGATGCCCGAGTTCAACGAGCTCAACATCGATCCGGCGCGCGCCGCCATCCGCAAAGTGTTCATCGAGCGCATCGTGCACGCGAAGGGCATCGACCGCGCCGCGGCGGCGTTCGACTCGGTGGTGATGCCGACGCCCGCCGCGGTGCTCGAAGGCGCGCGCCTGGTGGCCGACGGCTTGCCGGGCGCTCGCGGCCTGGGCTCGGTGCTGGTCGTCGACCCGGGCGGCGCGACCACCGACGTGCATTCGGTGGCGAGCGGCGAGCCGGCGCCGGGCGTGATCCCGCAGGGCCTGCCCGAGCCGCGCGTGAAGCGCACGGTCGAGGGCGATCTCGGCATGCGCTACAACGCCGCCGCAGTCGTGGAAGCGGCCGGATCGGCTGTGATCGCGGCAGACGCAGGTATCAGGGAAGAGGAAGTAAAGACTCTGGTGGAGAACCTGAGCGCGAATGCCGGATTTCTGCCCGCTACTGCAGACGAAAAAGCATTCGACCAGGCGCTCGCGCGCGCCGCGGTCGGCATCGCCGTGCGGCGCCACTGCGGCAGCGTGAAGACGGTCTACACGCCGACCGGGCCGGTCACGGTCCAGCACGGCAAGGACCTGCGCGGCGTCGAAGCGCTGATCGGCACCGGCGGCGTGCTCGCGGCGAGCCCGGATGCGCGCGCGATCCTCAAGCGCGCGCTCGCCGACGCGCGGGAGCCGCTCGCGCTCATGCCGGCCGCGCCGCGGCTGCTGCTCGACCGCGAGTACCTGCTGTATGCTTGCGGGCTGCTGCAGAGCGTGGAGCCGCAAGCCGCGCTCGAGCTGGCGCTCGAGCATCTCATCGCACTAGACCAGGAGCTCGCCGATGAACGCACCGGCCACGGCTGATTCGCTGAGGCAGCCGCTTAGCGAAGCCGCCATCCCGCAGGACCTGTTCGCCAGGATGCGCAAGCAGAACCTGGCGCGCTGGCCGACCGGCGCCGGCGTGGACTTCGAGGCCGGGGTCGAGCGGCACAAGTCGCTGCCGCGCCACAAGCAGCTCGCGCCGGTGCTGCGCGCCGCCGACGCCGAGGGGCGCTGCCTCACCCAGCCGCGCGGCGGATTCGGCACCTTCGAGCTGCAGCGCGAGCTGATGCAGACCCTCGACCGCGACGGGCATGCCGACGTCGTGCCCACGACCACCGACAGCTACACGCGCAACGAGCAATGGCAGCTCGCGCAGAAGGGCATCGAGGAGAGCGAGCGCATGGGCCGCTCGATGCTGAACGGCTATCCGATGGTCAATTACGGCGTCGACCATGCGCGGCGCCTCGTCGACGCCATCGACAAGCCCGCGATCATGCTCACCGGCACCTCGATGCCGAAGCTGACCGGCGAGATCGGCTACGCCGCGGGCTACTCCGGCTATCTCGGCTCGGGCATCGCCTACACCGTCTCCTACATCAAGGAGCTCTCGATCGAGGAGGGCATCCGCAACTACCAGTACCTCGACCGGCTGGCGGCCATGTACCAGGAGGCGGGCGTCGAGCTGCACCGGCGCCAGCCGGGATTCCTCACCGGCACCAACATCCCGCCTTCGATCGCGATCATCACCGCCGTGCTCGACTGCCTGCTCGCCGCCGCCCAGGGCGTGCGCAACTACGGGCTCGAGATGGGACAGACGCTGCACCTGGTGCAGGATGCGGCGGCGACCGTAGTGTGCCGCGAGATGTGCCAGGAATACCTTGCGCGCAAGGGCTATCGCGACGTCTTCACGCCGGTGACCCTGCTGCACTGGATGGGCGCCTGGCCCCAGGACGAGGCCCAGGCGGCCGCGCTCATCGGCTACGGCGGCACCCTCGCCGCCATCGCCGGCGCGGTCAGCGTCACCACCAAGTCGACGCACGAGGCGTTCGGCATTCCGACCCCGCAGGCGAACGCGGAGGGGCTGCGCACCACGCGCATGGCGATCTACCTCGCGCGCGGCATCCGCCTCGACGGCCTGCCCGAGTTCGAGCGCGAGAAGGAGCTGATCCGCCGCGAGGTGCGACCCATCGTCGACAAGGTGCTCGAGATGGGCGACGGAGACGTCGCCGTGGGCACGGTGCGCGCGTTCGAGGCGGGCGTGCTCGACATCCCCTGGTCGCCCAACCGCCACGTCAAGAGCCGCGTGCTGCCCGCGCGCGACGCCGACGGGTGCCTGCGCATCCTCGACGCCGGCCTGATGCCCTTCCCGAAGGAGGTGCTCGAGGTGCACGAGGAGCGGCTGCGGCGGCGCGCCGAGCGCGACCGGATCGCGTACGGCCCCGAGCTCGCGGTGGCGAGCGTGTACGAGATCTCCGAGCCGGTGGCCAAGCTCCTGCCCGACCGGGCGCGCTAGGCGCCGGCCGTGCGACGCGCGCTCGCAGGCGCCCTGCCCTACGCGCTCGTCGGCGGGTTCGCCTCCTATCTCTACTACGCGGCGACCCGCATCGACTTCCACCGCCGCGCGGACACCCTCGGCCCGGACGTGTGGCCGAAGCTCGTCCTGGGGCTGATGATCGCGGTCTGCCTGTACGAGATCGTGCGCGTGGTGCTCTCGCCGCGGCGGCGCGGCGGCGCAACCGGCGTGCTGCAGGAAATCGCCGAGGAGTCGGTGGCGAAGCACGGCGGCGGCGAGACAGTGGAGCTCGGGCCCAGGAGCCCGCTCATGCTCCTGGGCGGCATCGCCCTCACCGCGTTCTACGTCTGGATCATCCAGCGCCTGGGCTTCGTGCTCGCCACCGCCCCCTACTTGGTAGCCTTCATCGCCCTGGGCGGCTACCGCCGCTGGGCGATCAACGCCGCGGTGAGCGTAATCGGCACGCTGGCGATGATGTTCTTCTTCATGAAGGTGGTGTACGTGTCGCTGCCCATCGGCCAGGAGCCCTTCGCCCAGGTCACGCTCGCGCTCATGCGGCTGATGGGGATCCGCTGAGCGATGGAAGTGCTGCAGAGCCTCGCCGTCGGCTTCGTCCATGTCTTCGCGCCCGCGAACCTGGTCGCGCTCACCGTCGGCCTGCTGCTCGGCTTGCTGATCGCCGTGCTGCCCGGCCTGACGCTGGTGATGGGCGTGGTGCTGGCGCTGCCCTTCACCTACACCATGGACGTGACCGCGGCGATCATCCTGCTCACCGCGATGTACGTCGCCGGCACCTACGCCGGGGCGTGGACCTCGATCCTGTTCCACGTGCCCGGGGAGCCGATCGACGTGCCGATGCTGTGGGACGGCTACGCCATGGCGCGCAAGGGCGACGCGGCCAAGGCGCTCGGCTGGACGCTGACCGCGGCGCTGGTCGGCGGCCTGAGCGCCGCCACGGCCATGGTGGCGCTCGCGCAGCCGGTGGCGCGCATCGCCCTCACCTTCTCCACGCCCGAGTACTTCGCCATCATCTTCTTCGGGCTGGCGAGCGTGGTGTCGCTGGGCGGCAGCTCGCTCGCCAACGCGCTCATCAGCCTGTTCGCGGGACTCTTGATCGCCACCGTCGGCGTCGACGACACCTACGGCGCGCACCGCTTCACCTTCGGCGTGCCGATCCTCTCCGACGGGATCGACTACCTGGTGGTGATGGTCGGGGCGTTCGGCCTGGGCGAGGTGTTCCTGCGCATGGAGCAGCGCTTCACCTCCGCGCCGCTGCAGTCGGTGGACCGGGTGAGCACCCGCCTGCCGACGCTGCGCGAGGCCGCGGCGGTCAAGGGGACATACGTGCGCGGCACGCTGCTCGGCATCCTGATCGGGATCGTGCCCGGGGCGGGCGCGACCGTGGCGTCTTTCCTCTCCTACGGCGTCGAGGCGCAGTACGGACGGCGCAAGGCGCTGATGGGCAGCGGCATTCCCGAGGGCATCGTCGCCCCGCAGACGGCGGCCACCTCCTCGGTCGGCGGCGCGATGATCCCGCTCATCACCATGGGCATCCCGGGCAGCGGCGCCACCGCCATCATCCTGGGCGCGTTCCTGCTGCACGGCCTGCAGCCCGGGCCGCAGGTGTTCGAGACCTCGAGCGAGATCGTCTACGCCGTGTTCGCCTCGATCTTCGTCGGCGTGATCGGCATGTGCCTGATCGGCTACTTCTCCGCCAGGCTGCTGGTGCGCGTGCTCGAGTTGCCCGAGGTGCTGGTCTCGGCCTACGTCGTGATGCTGTGCATCCTCGGCGCGTTCGCCGCGCGCAACAACATCACCGACGTCTGGCTGATCGTGGTGTTCGGCGTCATCGGCTTACTGTGCGAGCGCTGGCGGTTTCCGATCACGCCGATGGTGCTGGGCGTGATCCTCGGCCCGCTCGCCGAGACCAATTTCATGACCACCATGATCAGCTTCGGCAACGACTGGACGGTATTCTTCACCCGCCCGATCAGCGGCACCATCATGGCCGTCGCGGTCGCGACCATCGTCTATCCCGTCCTGCGGCAGTGGCAGCGCAGGCGCCGGCTCGCCGCTACTTGAAGAGCAGCGCCGCGCCGCTCAGCACGAGCAGCGCGGCCACGACGTGGCCGAAGCGCGCCTCGTCGAGCCGGGCGTGCCAGCGATCGCCCGCGATCATCGCCAGCGCAACGACCGGGAGCGCCGCGGCGAGCAGCCACATCACGCGCGCGTCGTACAGGCCGAGGCCGCCGTACCCGAGGGCGCGCAGCGCGCTCAGGCAAAGCAGCGCCACGGCAACCGTGGCGCGAAAGCGCGTCTTGTCGAGCGCGAAGCTGCGCAGGTAGACGACGTACAACGGCCCCGCCATGCCGCCGAACACCGTCGCGACGAAGCCCCCGAGCGCGCCCGCCAGCGGGCCGAGCCACGCGGGCGCCGGGCGGGCGGCGCGCCGCGGCAGGTAGCCCCAGAGCGCATAGCCGATGATGAAGACGGCGAGTGCGCGCAGCAGCATGTCGGGGTCGAGCGCGGAGAACAGCCACAAGCCGGCGGCGACGCCGAGCACCGAGGGAACGACGAGGTGGCGCAGGGTGGCCCAGTCGACCCAGCGGCGCTGGTGCAGCGCCTGGCCGAAGGAGGCGAGCATCCCCATCGCGGTCACCAGCGGGATGACGACCGGCAGGGGCAGCGCGAGCAGCAGCAGCGGGATCGAGACCACGCCCGCGCCGAAGCCCGTCGCCCCGCGCAACGCGTAGGCGACGAACACCACGGCGAAACACCAGGCAAGCGCCCAGGGGCCGCCTGCGGCGGCTAGGACGTTGAATAAGCCTTGTATTTTTCGAGCAGCCGCTTTGGCAGCTTCAGCGCATCGCGCCGGAACGGGTCGCCGAGCTCGCGCGTGCACATCAGCTCGACGATGGTCGTCTTGCCCTCCTTCTGCGCCTTGCACGCGTCGCGCAGCGCCGGCCCGACATCAGAAAGGGTTTCTACTCTCACACCTTCTGCACCCATGGCCTTGGCGATGGCCGCGAAGCTCGGGTTCTCGAGGTTCACACCGAGGAAGCGGTTCGAGTAGAAGTCGACGTGGTTCTTCTTCTCCGCGCCCCACTGCTGGTTGTTGAACACCACCGCGGTGACCGGGATCTTCTCGCGCACGCAGGTGAGGATCTCGCCGAAGCTCATGCACCAGGCGCCGTCGCCGACGTAGGCGACCGCGGTGCGATCGGGCGCCGCGACCTTGCAGCCGATCATGGTCGGGAAGGCGTAGCCGCAGTTGCCGAACATCATCGCGCCGAACATGCTGCGCGGCCGCTCGAACTTGAGGTAGCTGTTGGCGATCTGGCAGATGTTGCCGATGTCGGTCGAGACCATCGCGTCGGCCGGCATCGCCTTCTCCAGCTCGCGCAGCATCTGGCGCGGGTGCATGTACTTCGAGCCTTTCGCCACCTCGAGGCTCCACGGGTCCTTCTCCTGGTCCCAGCTCGCGAGCTCCTCGCGCCATGCCTGCTTTTCCGTTTGGACGACTTTGGCGATTTCAGCCTTGTTTGAAGAAAGCTTTTTTTGCTTGAGTCTTTCAACCAGCGCCTCCGCTGCCTCGCGCGCATCGCCGCAAACCGCGACGGAAGTCTTCTTCACCAGCCCGAGCACCTTGGCGTCGGCGTCGACCTGCACGAGCTTCGCGTTCTTGGGCCAGTAGTCGAAGTCGTATTGCGGCAGGGTGCCGAAGGGCCCGAGGCGCGAGCCCAGAGCGAGCACCACGTCGGCCTTGTTGATCACCTTCATCGCCGCCTTCGAGCCGTGGTAGCCGAGCGGCCCGCAGGCGAGCGGGTGGCTCGCCGGGAAGGTGTCGTTGTGCAGGTAGGAGTTCACCACGGGCGCGCCGAGCGCCTCGGCGAGCTTCACGCAGGCGTCGACCCCGTTCGACTGGATCACCCCGCCTCCGGCGATGATCACCGGGAAGCGCGCGGCGGCGAGCGCCTCGGCGGCCGCGTCGAGGTCGCGCGAGCCGCCCGGGCCGCGCTCGATGCGGATCGGCTGCGGGATCTCGCACTCGATCTCGCCGTAGAAGAAGTCGCGCGGGATGTTGATCTGCGCCGGCCCCATCTCGAGGATGGCGCGGTCGAAGGCGCGCGCGGTGAGCTCGGCCATGCGCGCCGGGTTGTTGATGTGCGCCTGGAACTTGGTGATCTTGGAGAAGATCGGCAGCTGGTCGGTCTCCTGGAAGCCGCCCAGGCCGATGCTCATCGTGCCCGACTCCGGGGTGATCGCGATCACCGGCGAGTGCGCCCAATAGGCGGCGGCGACCGCGGTGACGAAGTTGGTGATGCCTGGGCCGTTCTGGCCGATGCACACGCCGTGGCGGCCCGAGACGCGCGAGTAGCCGTCGGCCATGTGCGCCGCGCCCTGCTCGTGCACCGTAGGAACAAAGCGAATACCGGCGGCGGGGAAGAGATCGAGCGCGTCCATGTAGGCCGAGCCGACGATGCCGAACACCTCGCTCACGCCCTGGGCGACCAGCGTTTCGATGAACGCCTCGGAAGGCGTCATGCGGGTGCGTCCGGAAACAACCATGCGCTTCACGTCGGAGATGTTGGTCATGAGAGGGCCTCGCAGGAAAGAACGCGCCTCAGTTTCTCACAAATCCCGTTCTAGAAAATGATAATCTCGCGCCATGCTGGAAGCGCTGGTCGCCGCCGAGCGGCCCGCGGCGCTAGCCGAGCCGACCGGCGGTGGAGGTCGCCTGGGTCAGTCGAGGAGGAAGAGGGACAACTCGGGAACGAAGGCGAGCAGCATCACCACCACGAGCATGCCGAGCGCGAAGGGAAAGGCCTTGGCGGCGATGGATAGCACCGACTGGCCGGTGATACCCGAGATCACGAACAGGTTCAATCCGAGCGGCGGTGTAATGAAGCCGATGCCCAGGGATGTGACCATGAAGATGGAGAAGTGAATGTCGTTCATGCCGATCTCCCGGGCCAGGGGCAGCAT
>MERP01000022.1:622-50281 GCA_001772055.1 Betaproteobacteria bacterium RIFCSPLOWO2_12_FULL_68_19 | reverse complement strand
GCTCAGTTCGGTTTGGCGCATCGCACACGCTCCTCGGGTTGTGGAGATGCGCCATTATAATGTTTCGTAATTAACGTGTCACGATACTAGTCCGGCAGCTTGGCAAACATCCCGAGCGCGTCTTTACCTTCAACGGCAAGCCCCTTGCCTGGGCCAATACTCGCGCGTGGCGTGAGGCGCTTAAACGAGCCGGCATCGAAGACTTCCGCTGGCACGATCTGCGCCATACCTGGGCGAGCTGGCTGGTGCAGCGTGGTACGCCGACGAACGTGTTGCAGGAGATGGGTGCTTGGGAATCCGAAGGAATGGTCAGGCGGTACGCTCACCTTGCGCCGGCGCACCTTGCCGAGCACGCGGAGCGGATCGCGGGACTAGTGGGCGGCACAGAATTGGCACAACCTGCTAAAGAAAAAGGCTCTAGCGAAAGCTAAAGCCCTGAGTATTTGGTAGGTCGTGGCGGATTCGAACCGCCGACCAACGGATTAAAAGTCCGCTGCTCTACCAGCTGAGCTAACGACCCGTATTTACGCGCTGCAGAAGGGGTGAAATTTTATCAGCGCTTGCCGGCCGCGGCGAGGCGCTGCTTGGCGCTCGCGGCGGCGCTCGAGTCTGGATACTTGGCGATGACCTCTTCCAGGGTCTTCTGCGCGGCGCGCCGGTCGCCCATGGTTTCCTGGGCGCTCGCGATGCTGAGCAGCGCATCGGGCGCTTTCTGGCTCTCGGGCCAGGTCGCGAGCAGCTTCCTCTGCGCGGCGATGGCCGCCTTGTAGTCGCGCTGGCCCGAGTGCGCCATGCCCACCCAGTACTGCGCGTTCGGCGCGAGCGTGCTCGCCGGGTAGGCGGCGAGGAAGTTCTGCATGGCGGCGACGGCGAGCGCGTAGTTGCCGATCTTGAACTGGTCGAGCGCCGCCTGGTAGGCCTTGGTCTCGGCGTCCGAGACCTCCTGCGGCGACGGCGCCGCAGCCGCCGGCTTCTCAGCCGCAGCAGCGGCCGCCGCCTGCTCGCTCGCCTGCTCGAGCTTCCGGAGCCGCGTGTCGATGTCGAGGTACAGGTCCTTCTGGCGCCGCTCCGCCACCTCGGCCTGGTTGGCGAGCACCTCGACCTGGCCGCGCATGCGGGCGATCTCGCCGCGCAGCGACTCGATCTGCGAGGCGAGCTCGAGGATCGCGCTGCGGTCGCTCGCGCCCGAGAGCGCGGACTCGATCTTCGCGAGCCGCTCGTCGGTCGCCTTCTGCTGCTCGTTCAGCTGCCCGCGCAGGACCTCGATGCGCCGGCGCGCCTCGTTGTCGTCGAACAGGCCCTGCGCCGCAGCCGGTGCTGCGAGCGCCAGGCCGAGCGCGATCAGGACGATGCGCAGCATCGGCTCTAGTACTCGCCCGAGTAGAGGATGTCGCTGCGCCGGTTCTTCGACCAGGCCTCCTCGTCGCGGCCTTCGGACTGCGGCTTCTCCTCGCCCAGGCTCACCGACTCGATCTGGCTCTCCTTGGCGCCGAGCAGGAGCAGCATCCTCTTCACGCCGTCGGAGCGGCGCTGGCCGAGCCCGACGTTGTACTCCCGGCTGCCGCGCTCGTCGGTGTTGCCCTGGATCAGGATCTTGGCGCCGGGGTTCTCGCGCAGGTACTTGGCGTGCGCCTCGACCAGGCCGCGGTACTCGTCGCGCACGTCGAACTTGTCGTAGTCGTAGTAGATCGAGCGCTTCGAGAGGATGTTGCTCGGGTCCCTGAGCGCGGCGCCCGGGTCCTGGCGCGAGGCGGTGAGGTCGACGCTCGCGATCGGCTTCTGCTCGACCGGCTGGGAGGCCCCGGGCTTGCCGGCGCCGGGGCTGCGGTCCTCCACGCCCGCGGGGGCCTGCTCCGGCGGGGGGGTGGTCGAGCACGCGGCGAGCAGCGCCGCGCAGCTCGCCGCAGCCAGGGTTGCGATCAGGGTTGCGCGCATGGCAATCACTCCTTTCATTCGATAAACGGGCCCCAGGCGGGCTCGCGCACGTCGCCGGCGGTGGCGCTCAGCCGCTGCTTCACGCGGCCGTCGGCAGATACCGCCGAGAGCACGCCGCGGCCGCCGAGCACGGTGGCGTGCAGGATCATGCGTCCGTTCGGCGCGAAGCTCGGGGACTCGTCGCGGTCGCTGTCGGTGAGGATCTGCACCTGCCGGTTCGCCAGATCGAGCAGCGCCACCTGGAACCTGCCGCCGTTGCGCGTGATGTAGGCGAGCGTCCTGCCGTCGGGGCTGATGCGCGGCGACACATTATAGCCGCCCTCGAAGGTGACGCGCTGCGGCTCGCCGCCGCTCGCGCCCATGCGGTAGATCTGCGGGCTGCCGCCGCGGTCCGAGGTGAAGTAGATCGACCGCCCGTCGGGCGAGTAGCGCGGCTCGGTGTCGATCGCGCTCGAGCTGGTGATGCGGCGCAGGCCGGCGCCGTCGGGGTTGATGAGGAAGATCTGCGACCCGCCCTCGCGCGAGAGAGACACCGCGAGCCGCGCGCCGTCGGGCGACCAGGCCGGGGCCGAGTTCGAGCCCTTGAAGTTCGCCGCCACGTGGCGCTTGCCGTCGGTGAGCGAGTGCACGTACACCACCGGCTTCTTGTTCTCGAACGAGACGTAGGCGAGGCGCCGGCCGTCGGGCGACCAGGCGGGCGAGATGATCGGCTCGAAGGAGGCGAGCGCGGTCTCCGCGCCCGCGCCGTCGGCGTCGGCGATCTGCAGCTCGTAGCGGTTGCCGCGCTTCACCACGTAGGCGATGCGCGTGGAGAACACGCCGCGCTCGCCGGTGAGCTTCTCGTAGACGAAGTCGGCGATGCGGTGGGCGGTGGCGCGCACCTGCTCCTTCGACAGGGTGTAGGCGATGCCGCCGAGCGCCACCTGCTTCACCGTGTCGAACAGGCGAAAGCGCACCTCGAAGCGGCCGTCGGGACGCGTCGCCACCGAGCCCAGCACCAGCGCGTCGGCGAGGCGCGAGCGCCACTCGGCGTAGTTGACGCTCGAGGCCTCGGTGGGATGCGGGATGAGCGGCGGCACCTCGAGCCCGCGGAACAGGCCGCTCCTTTCCAGGTCGGCGCGCACGATGGCGCTCAAGCCCGGGCCGAGCGCCGCCTCGCCGGCGAAGGGCACGATGGCGATCGGGATGCGCTGCGCCCCGGCGCCGGTGATCTCGATCGAGAGCTGCGCGCGGGCCTCGGGTTGCCAGGCGGGCAGCCAGGCGAGCAGCGCTGCTCCGAGCAGCAGGGACAGGCGTGCGAGCAAGTGGCGGCTCCTCCTCCCGTTATTCTTCAAGAGAGCATCCTATTTGTCTTGCGGCTGGAAGCGAAGTTCCAGCCGGCGCTGGAACAGGCCCGGGTCGTCCGGCTTGGGCAGCGGGGAGGACTTCAGGATGGCGCGCTCCACCGCCTCGTCGTAGCCCCGGTGGCCGCTCGACTTGCGCCGGGTCACCGACAGCACCTCGCCGGTGGGCAGCAGGGTGACGTCGAAGATCGCCTCGGGATTGCCCCGCACCTCCTCCACCACGCTCACCGGGATGTTGCCGCGGATCTTCGCGCGGATCTTGCCGGTCCAGGCGGCGAGCGCGCTGGCACGCGCCGCGGCCTGCGCGGCGGCCTGCTGGCGCGCCAGAAGCTCGCGCAGCTCGCGCTCGCGGCGCTGCGCCTCGAGCACGCGCTGCTGCTCTTCCAGCGCCTTCTGCTCCATCGCCACCTGCTCGCGCAGGCGCTTCTCGAACGCCGGGTCCCGCTTGGGCGGCTCGGCCTTGGGCTTTGGCTTCGGTTTCGGCTTGGGCTTCTCGCGGATGGCGATGTCGGGCTTCTCCACCCTGGGCTCGGGCTTCGCCACCTCGACCGGCGGCGGCTTGGGCGGCTCCACCCTCGGCTCGACCTTCGGCGCGGGCGGCGGCGGGGGCGGCGGCGCCTCCCAGAGCTCGACGGTGACGGTGTCGGGCTCGTGGCTCTGCCAGCGCACGCCCAGGAACATGACGCCGATCAGCGCCGCGTGCATGAGCAAGGCGAGCACGAACGAGCGCCCGAGCGCCGGCTCGCGCCGCTCGCCGAAGCCGAAGCCGAGGACGCCGGCCTGCGCGCTCATTGGGCGGTCTTCACCTGCAGCCCGACCTTCTGCACGCCGTGCTTGCGCAGCTCGTCCATCACCTGCAGCACCGCCTCGTAGCGCGCGTTCTTGTCGCCGCCCACCAGCACCGAGAGCTCGCTCGCCTTGCCGGCTTTCTTGATGAAGGCCCCGAGCTCGCCGCGCGAGACGGTCTTTTCCTCGACGATGTGGCCGCTGCGGTCGCGGCTTCGCACCACCAGGCCGCGGTCGGCCCTGACGAAGACTTCCAGCGGCACGATGCGCGGCTGGCTCGCCTTGTCGACGGTCGGCAGGTCGATCACGCCGGGCGTGATGAGCGGCGCCGTCACCATGAAGATCACCAGCAGCACCAGCATCACGTCGACGTAGGGCACGACGTTGATCTCGTGCATCGGCGCGCGTCGCCTCTGCAGTGCCATTACCTGACGGCCTGGCGGTGCAGGATGTTCGAGAACTCTTCCATGAAGCTCTGGAACCGGTTCGCCATCCGGTCGATGTCGTGCGAGTAGCGGTTATAGGCGACCACCGCGGGAATCGCGGCGAACAGGCCGATCGCGGTCGCGACCAGCGCCTCGGCGATGCCCGGGGCGACCTGCGCGAGGGTCGCCTGCTGCACGTTGGCGAGGCTGCGGAAGGCGTGCATGATTCCCCACACCGTGCCGAACAGGCCCACGTAGGGGCTGACCGAGCCGGTCGAGGCGAGGAACGAGAGGTGGCGCTCGAGGAAGTCCATCTCGCGCTGGAAGGTGGCGCGCATGGCGCGGCGCGCGCCGTCGACCATGTCGCTCGGGTCGGTGCCGCGCTGGCCGCGCAGCTTGGCGAACTCGCGGAACCCGGCCTCGAAGATGCGCTCCAGGCTGCCGATGGTGTGGCGGTTGTTGACCGCGCCCTGGTAGAGCGCGTTCAGGTCGTTGCCGCTCCAGAACTCGCGCTCGAACTGCTCGGTCTGGCGCGTCGCGCGCCGGATCGCGAACCATTTCTGGAAGATGAACATCCAGGACATGAACGACACCGCGAGCAGCAGCACCATCACCACCTTGACCACGAAGCTGGCGTTGACGATCAGCGTCCAGATGTCCAGGTCCTGCGTGAAGGTCATTTGAGCGCCTGTTCGAGTTCTTCCGGGATGCGCGCCGGCCTCATGCGGCCGCGCTCGACCAGCGCGAGCGTGACGTCGGCTTCGACCAGCAGCTCGCCGTCGCGTTCCACGCGCTGGCGGAACACCAGGCTCGCGTGGCCCAATTTTACGACTTCGGCGCTCACCGAGAGCATGTCGTTCAGCCGCGCCGGCCGGTGGTATTTCACGGCCAGCTCATGCACCATGAACAGCAGCCCATGGCGCTCGGCGAAGCGTCCCAGGTCGATCCCCGCCTCGTTCAGCAGCTCGCTGCGCGCGCGCTCCATGAAGGCGAGGTACTGCGCGTGGAATACCACGCCGCCCGCGTCGGTGTCCTGGTAGTAAACCCGTACCGGAATTCTCAACGGAAAACGCTACGCGTCGGAGAGCAGGTCGCGGGCGGCGGGGGGCGCGGCGAGGCCGAGGTGGCGGTAGGCCGCGGGCGAGGCGACGCGCCCGCGCGGCGTGCGCTGCAGGAAGCCCTGCTGGATGAGGAAGGGCTCGAGCACGTCCTCGATGGTCTCGGCGTCCTCGCCGATCGCGTGCGCGAGGTTCTCGAGCCCCACCGGGCCGCCGGCGAACTTCTCGATCACCGCGCAAAGCAGCTTGCGGTCCATCACGTCCAGGCCGAGCGCGTCGACTTCCAGCATCGCGAGCGCGGCCTCGGCCACGGGCCGGGTCACCGCGCCGTCGGCCTTCACCTGCGCGTAGTCGCGCACCCGGCGCAGGAGGCGATTGGCGATGCGCGGGGTGCCGCGCGAGCGCCGCGCGATTTCGAATCCGCCTTGTTTCTCAAGTTCAATTTTCAAAAGTCCCGCCGAGCGCTGGACGATCGCCGCGAGCTCGGTGGCGCTGTAGAAATCCAGGCGCGCGACGATGCCGAAGCGGTCGCGCAGCGGGTTGGTGAGCATGCCGGCGCGCGTGGTGGCGCCGGCGAGCGTGAAGGGCGGCAGGTCGAGCTTGATCGAGCGCGCCGCCGGGCCCTCGCCGATCATGATGTCGATCTGGAAGTCCTCGAGCGCCGGGTACAGGATCTCCTCCACCACCGGCGAGAGGCGGTGGATTTCGTCGATGAACAGCACGTCGCGCGGCTCGAGGTTGGTCAGGATGGCGGCGAGGTCCCCGGGGCGCTCGAGCACCGGGCCGGAGGTATGGCGCAGGTTCACGCCCAGCTCGCGCGCGATGATGTGCGCGAGCGTGGTCTTGCCCAGCCCGGGCGGGCCGAACAGCAGCACGTGGTCTAGCGCCTCGCCGCGCGCGCGCGCCGCCGCGACGAAGATCTCGAGCTGCGCGCGCACCTTTTCCTGGCCGACGTACTCGGCGAGCGTCGCGGGGCGCAGCGAGCGCTCGACCTGCTCCTCCTGCGGGGAGACGGGCTTGCCCGAGATCAGCCGGTCGGTTTCGACGCTCACCCCGGGGATTCTAGTGGAAGCTCAGAAGCGCAATTCGAGCCCGAGGTTGACGTAGTCGATGTCGGCCTGGCCGACGCTGCCGCCGCCGACGGAGTCGTAGCGCTGCCATTCCGCGCGCACCCCGACGGCGCTGCCGAGGTCGATGCGCAGCCCGGCGCCGAAAGTGAAGCCGGTGTTGTGCACGCTCTCATTGGCCACGGTGGCGCCGAGGCCGCGCACCTCGAGCTGGGAGCGGTACAGCCCCAGGCGGCCGAAGACCGCGAAGCGCTCGGAGAAGGGATACGTGGGAAGGATCGACACGTCGAGCGCCTTGAGCGTGGCCTCGAAGCTGACCGGCACGCCGCTGTCCACGCGCACGGCGTCGACGAAGACTTCGGCCGCGCTGGCGTAGCCGACCTCGATCGGCATGTTCGGGCTGGGGCGGAAGCCGCCGAACACCCGATAGGCGGTGTCGTCGGGATCGCAGGTGCCGCCGGTATAGAGCGTGCAGGTGCTGCGGAACTGGCCTTTTCCGGCCGAGGCGCCCAGGAACCAGCCGCCCTCCTGCGCCGCGGCGGGCGCCGGCGCGGCGAGCGCCAGCACGAGCAGGATGCCGAGAATCGCCCAAGCTTCTTTCTTGTTCATGAGTTCCCCCGTTTTGATGCCGGGCTCAACACTACAACGAATGGCCGGGAGCGTTGGACCGGCCTCGGCGCTCCCGGGGCGGACCGGGTGGGCGCTTGTTGCGAAATAACAACGATGGGTCAGCGCAAGTTTTACAGCCCGCGGTTTCGAGAGGCTTTTTTCGCTTCGCGCCTCGAGCGTTCCCTTGACAGTGCTCAGCCGCGCGCCAATAGAATGATCCGCAGTTTTCTCCACGCTCAACTCTAGGGGAGTTTCCTCAATGAAGAAGATTCTGGCGGTAGCTGTGATGGCGGCGTTCCCTGTGGCCGCGATGGCGGCCGGCGAGAACAACGTCGGTGCATGCGGCTGGGGTTCCAAGCTGTTCGAAGGGCAGTCGGGCATCGCGCCGCAGGTGCTCGCGGCAACGACCAACGGCACGTCGGGCAACCAGACCTTCGCGGTCACCAGCGGCACGTCGGGCTGCACGCAGGACGGCGCCGTGAGCTCGATGTGGCGTACCGCGATGTTCATCGACGGCAACAAGCACAAGCTCGCGCGCGACATGTCGGTCGGCAGCGGCGAAGCGCTCGACTCGCTCGCGCACCTGCTCGGCGTGGACGCGCAGGACCGCGCTGCGTTCGCGAGCCTCGCCAAGGACAACCTGGCGCGCATCTTCCCGAGCGACGAAGCGGCGACCCGCGAGATCGTCGCCTCGCTGCGCGAGGTGATGGCGGCCGATGCCCGTCTGGCGCGCTACACGGCAGCGCTCTGACGTAGCAGAAGCAAGGCAGTTCACGAAAACCCTGTGGTGTCCCCACAGGGTTTTTTTTGGCTTGTGGCTTGCCCTCGTCGCGCCCCTCGCCGCCGCCGCCCCGGTCGATCCCGCCTACCTGGCCGAGCTCGCCGCGCGCTCGCGCGCGCTCGGCCTCGCCGAGCGCCCCGAATGGCACAAGCTCCTGCACTACGTGCCCAACATGGGCGCGCCCGGGGTCCATAGCCTCGTCGACAGCCCGGACTTTTTCAACGCCCCCGAGGGCAAGACCAACCCGCAGGCCGAGCTCGAAGCCACCCTCGCCTCCTTTTCCGTAGAAATAGAGGAGACGCCGAACCGGCAAAGCCCGCAGTGCGCCTTCGTTGCGCGCTTCGCGTGGCTCGACGAGCAGCTCGGCTTCGACCCCCGGCGCCTGCCGCGCCTGGAGTGCGAGCGCTACCGGGAATGGCGCGAGGCGCTGAACGCGAAGGGCCTGACGCTGGTGTTCGCCTCGGCGTATCTCAACAACCCCTCTTCGATGTACGGGCACACGCTGCTGCGCGTCGATGCGCGCGACCAGGACGAGCGCACACGCCTGCTCGCCTACACCATCAACTTCGCCGCAAATACCGACGAGACCAACGGCCTCATCTTCGCGGTGAAGGGACTGCTCGGGGGCTACCCCGGCACCTTCTCGATCGTGCCCTACTACCTCAAGGTGCGGGAATACAGCGACCTGGAGAACCGCGACCTCTGGGAGTACGAGCTCAACCTCACCGGGGAGGAGGTCGACCGGGTGCTGCGCCACGCCTGGGAACTCCTTCCGGCCTATTGGGCGTACTACTTCTTCGACGAGAACTGTTCGTACCATCTCCTGCGCCTGATCCAGGTGGCGCGGCCGGAGCTGGACCTGGCCTCGCCGTTCCGCTGGTGGGCGCTGCCGACCGACACGGTGCGCGCGGTCGCCGCGGCGCCCGGCCTGACGGCGAGAGCGACCTACCGCCCGGCGAGCGCGACGCTCATCGCGCGGCGGCTGGCGGCGATGTCCGGCGAAGAACGAAGCCTGACCAAGGAGCTGAGCTTGCGCAGCATCAGCGCGGACGACCCGAAGCTCTCCGCCCTGCCCGAGGCCCGGGCGGCGGCGGTCCTCGAGACGGGACACGACTACGTGGAGTACCGCCGCGCCATCGGCAAGCCCGACGTCCCCGACCCGCGCTCGCTCGCGCGCGAGCTGCTCATTGCGCGCAGCCGCGTGCAGGCGCTCAGCCAGGCGCCCGGGATCAAGCCGCCGGCGCGGCCCGACGAGGGGCACGCCTCGTCGCGCTTTTCACTGGGCGCCGGCACGCAGGCCGGGCGCGAGTTCGGCGAGCTGCGCCTGCGCCCCACCTACCACGACATCCTCGATCCGGACGAAGGCTACGTGCCGGGCGCTCAGACCGAGTTCTTCCACTTCGCCTTCCGCCATTACCGCGAGGGAGGCACGCAGCTCGAGAGCCTGATCCCGATCGATATCCTTTCGCTCTCGCCGCGCGACGAGTTCTTCCGCTCGTGGTCCTGGAAGGCGTCCGCGGGCTGGCGCCGCGCGCTGGTGCGCGAGGGCAGCCGGCCGCTCCTCGCCTCGGTGGACGCCGGGGCCGGCGCGGCGTGGGGCGCGGGCGGCCGCATGGCCTACGCCATGCTCGACGCCAGGCTGCGCGTGCATTCGCGGCTGGAAGACAGCTACGCACTCGGCGCCGGGGCAAGCGCCGGCGTCCTGCTCGACGTGACCTCGCGCCTGCGCGTGCACGGCTATGCGCGCGTGCTGCGGCAATTTCTCGGCGAGGACGATACGCCGGGCTCGATCGGCCTGGAAAGCCGCTTCAGCCTGGGACGCGACCTTGCCCTGCGCTTCGATCTCGCGCGCCAGCGGGAGGCTGGCCGTTCCTTCAACTACGGCTCCCTCTCCCTCATGGTGTACCACTGACATGCGCGCTTTCTTCATATCGTTGTCGATGCTTTTCGTCGCCGGTTGCACCCAGGCCTTCTTCCAGCCGCACCGGTATATCGTAGCCACCCCCGGCCAGTACGGCGTGGAGTACCAGCCGGTGGAGTTCAAGGCCGCGGACGGCACCGCGCTCTTCGCCTGGTTCCTGCCGGCGCGCGGCGCGCCGCGCGCCACGGTGCTGTACCTGCACGGCAACGCCGAGAACATCAGCACCCACTTCGCGAACGTGGCCTGGATGCCGGCCGCGGGCTTCAACGTGCTCGCGCTCGACTACCGCGGCTACGGCGGCTCGCAGGGCTCGCCCACGCTCGAAGGCGTCCAGCTCGACATCGACGCGGCGATGCGCACGCTGCTCGCGCGGCCCGACGTCGACCCGGCGCGCATCATCATCTTCGGCCAGAGCCTGGGAGGCTCGCTCGCGATCCATTACGGCGCACGCAGCGCCTACCGCGGCAACGTGCGCGCGATCGTCGTCGACAGCGCGTTCTCCGATTACCGCCGCATCGTGCGGGAGAAGCTTGCGAGCTTCTTCCTCACCTGGCCCTTCCAGTGGCTGCTGCCGCAAACCGTCGACAACGACTTCTCACCCTCCGCATCGGTGCGCGCGGTGAGCCCGATCCCGCTGCTCTTCATCCACGGCGAGCGGGACACGGTGGTGTCGGTCGAGCACTCGCAGCGGCTTTTCGAGCGCGCGGCCTCGCCGAAGGAGCTCTGGATTCTGCCCGAGGCCGGGCACATCCAGGCGGTGAGGGACAAGGCAGTGCGCGCGCGGCTCGCCGAGTTTCTGACCCGGCGGGCGGCAGCGCCTTCCAGCCTAGCCTTTCGCTAGCGCCTTGAGCGCGGCGCGGATTCCCTCGGCCACCGGCAGTCCGGGCGCGAGGCCCTTCACCGCGGCCGCCGCTTCCTTCTCGCTGTAGCCCAGGCCGAGAAGCGCGTTCACCACGTCGCTCGCGCGCTCCTGCGCCGGCCCGGGCAGCGCCTCGGCGAGCTTGCCCTTGAGCTCGAGCAGCAGCCGCTCCGCGGTCTTCTTGCCGATGCCGGGGACTTTCACCAGGCGCGAGCCGTCCTGCAGCATTACGGCCTGCGCGAGGTCCGCGACCGAGAGCCCGGACAGCACCGCGAGCGCGGTGCGCGCGCCCACGCCCGAGATGCGGATGAGCTGTCGGAAAGCGCTGCGCTCCTCGAGCGTGGCGAAGCCATAGAGCACGTGCGCGTCCTCGCGCACCACCAGATGGGTGAAGAGGCTCACCGCCTCGCCGCTCGCCGGCAGGTTGTAGAAGGTGCTCATCGGCACGTCCACCTCGTAGGCGACGCCGCCGACGTCGACCAGCACCTGCGGCGGGTGCTTCGCCGCGAGGCGCCCGGTAAGCCGGCCGATCAAACGAGTCTCCCTTTTCTTATTCTGAAGGATTTTGTTTGAAGCGTGCCCAGACTGCGCCCGTGCGCGTGGCAGATGGCGCAGGCAAGCGCGTCGGCCGCATCGGCCGCGGGATCGCCCGGCAGGGCGAGCAGGCGCCGCACCATGTGCTGCACCTGCTCCTTGGCGGCGTGACCGTTGCCGACCACCGACTGCTTCACCTGCAGCGCGGTGTACTCGGCGACCGGCAGCCCGGCGATCACCGCCGCACAGATGGCGGTGCCGCGCGCCTGCCCGAGCGCGAGCGTCGACTGGGGGTTGGCGTTGACGAACACCTTCTCCACCGCCACCTCGAGCGGCGCATGCGCGGCGATGACCTCGTTCAGGCCCTCAAGGATGGTTTTCAGCCGCGCCGCCAGGTCGCCCGCACCGGACTTCACGCAGCCGCTCGCCACGTACACAAGCTTTTTGTCGCTTGAATCGATAACGCCGAACCCAGTCACCTGCAGGCCCGGATCGATGCCGAGGATTCTCAGTCGATCACCGCGGTGGTGTAGACGTCCTGCACGTCGTCGAGGTTCTCCAGCGCCTCGAGCAGGCGCCGCATGCGCGCCGCCTCCTCGGCGCCGAGCGCGTTCTCCGCGGTCGGCTTCATCGTCACCTCGGCGAGCTCGGGCTTGAGCCCGGCCTTGGCGAGCGCCGCCTTCACCGCCGCGAAGTCCGCCGGCGCGCAGACGAGCTCCACCGAATCGTCGTCGTTCTTGAACACGTCCTCGGCGCCGGCGTCGAGCGCGGCCTCCATCACCTTGTCCTCGCTCGTGCCGGGCGCGAACACGAACTGCCCGCAATGCTTGAAGAGGTACGCGACCGAGCCGTCCGAGCCGAGGTTGCCGCCGTTCTTGGTGAACGCGTGGCGCACCTCGGCGACGGTGCGCGTGCGGTTGTCGGTGAGGCAATCGAGCATCACCGCCGCGCCGCCCGGGCCGTAGCCCTCGTAGCGCAGCTCCTCGTAGGAGGCGCCCTCCAGGTCCCCCGCGCCGCGCTGGATGGCGCGCTGGATGTTGTCGCCCGGGAGGTTCTGCTCCTTCGCCTTGTCGATCGCGAGCCGCAGCCTCGGGTTGCCCGCCGGGTCGCCCCCGCCCAGGCGCGCCGCGACGCTGATCTCCTTGATGAGGCGCGTGAAGATCTTGCCGCGCTTCGCATCCGCGCGCTCCTTGCGGTGCTTGACGTTCGCCCATCGGCTGTGACCGGCCATACCCCTATAATTTTACGCAAACGGAGAGAACGGCATGGATCTGGGAATCCGCGGCAGGACCGCGCTGGTGTGCGCGGCGTCGAAAGGGCTGGGCAAGGGCTGCGCCATGGCGCTCGCGCGCGAGGGCGCCGAGCTCGTGATCACCGCGCGCGGGCGCGAGGCGCTCGAGGCTACCGCGACCGAGATTCAATCTCTTTTCAAGGTCAAGGTGAGAACCGTAGTCGGCGACATCACCACGCCCGAGGGCCGCGAGGCCGCGCTCAAGGCCTGCCCTGCGCCCGACATCCTGGTCAACAACGCCGGCGGGCCGCCGCCCGGGGACTTCCGCGAATGGGACCGCGACACCTGGGTGAAGGCGCTCGACGGCAACATGATCGCGCCGATCCTGATGGTGCGCGCGGTGATCGACGCCATGATCGCGCGCCGCTTCGGCCGCATCGTGAACATCACCTCGGGCGCGGTGAAGCAGCCGATCCCGGAGCTCGGCCTCTCGAACGGCGCGCGCACCGGGCTGACGGGCTTCATCGCCGGGCTGTCGCGCACCGCGGTGCAGCACAACGTCACCATCAACAACCTGCTGCCCGGGCCCTTCGACACCGAGCGGCTGCGCTCGAACTTCGAGTTCAACGCCAGGAAGCTCGGCAAGAGCGCCGCCGAGCTCGCGAAGCTGCGCGCCGAGGCGAACCCGGCCAAGCGCTTCGGCACGATCGAGGAGTTCGGCGACGCCTGCGCCTACCTGTGCAGCGCCCAGGCCGGGTTCATCACGGGGCAGAACCTCCTGATGGACGGAGGTTCTTACCCCGGGACCTTCTGAGCGAAGCTAGGCCTTCAGCATCTCCTTCTTGAACGGCAGGTCGCGCAGGCGCTTGCCGGTGAGCTTGGCGAGCGCGTTGGCGACCGCAGGCGCGATCGGCGGCAGGCCGACCTCGCCGATGCCGCCGGGCTTGTTCTCGGTCACCATCACCTTGACGTGCACGAGCGGCGCCTGGTCCATCCGCAGCACCGGATAGTCGTGGAAGTTCGACTGCTGCGGCACGCCGTCCTTGAAGGTCACCTGCTCGGCCAGCGCCGCGGACAGGCCGAACATGATCGCCGACTCCATCTGCGCGGCGACGTTCCTCGGCTGCAGCGCGACGCCGCAATCGACGGCGCACCAGACCTCGTGCACGCGCACCGCTCCGGTCTTGCGGTCGACCGAGACCTCCGCCACCTGCGCGCAGTGCGTCTCCCAGGAGTCGGAGTACGCGATGCCCAGCGCGCGGCCCCGGGGGCGCGGCGAGTGCCACTGCGACATGCGCACTACCTCCTCGATGACCTCGCGCGCGCGCGGGCTGTTCTTGAGCAGCCCCAGCCGGTACGCCACCGGATCCTTGCGCGCGATCGAGGCGAGCTCGTCGATGAAGGTCTCGATGGCGAACTTGGTGTAGCCCGAGCCAACCCCGCGCCAAAAACCTACGTCGATGCCGCGCTGCTCGCGCAGGTAGTAGAGCACCCGGTTCGGCACGCCGTAAGTGATGTGCTCGGCACCTTCGCAGAGCACGATGTCGCGCCCGCCCGCCTTCTGGAACGCTGGCGGATTGGCGCGCGCGTAGACCGACTCGCCGACGATGCGATGGCGCAGCGCGATCGGATTTCCCTGGGGGTCGAGCGCGGCCGACAGATGCTGGGCGACGAGCGGCCGGAACTTCGTGAACTGCACATCGTCCTCGCGCGGCCAGACGACCTTTACCGCCGAGCCCTGGAAGTTCTTGGCGAGGAGCACCGCGTCGATCACGTAGTCGAAATCGACCCGCCGGCCGAAGCCGCCGCCGAGAAGCGTGATGTTGATCGCGGTGTTCTCCGGCTTGAATCCGGTGATGGTAGCGGCAAGGGCGACCAGGCTCGCGGCCTGGCTGGGGCTCCAGATCTCGACCTTGTCGCCGTCCACCCTGGCCGTGCAGTTCATCGGCTCCATCGGCACCTGCGCGACGTGCTGCGACGAATACTCCGCCTGGATGAACGTCCTGCCCTTCTTGAGGGCGCCCTCCGGGTCCCCCTCCTTCACGAACTCGAGGCCGGTATCCGACAGGTTGCGCGCGCGCGCCTGGAACTCGGCGAGCGCCTTGTCCGACGAATAGGCGCGCGCCTTGGCGCCGCTCGACCAGGAAACCTTGAGCGCGTTTCGCCCCTTGCGCGCCGCCCAGTAGGTGTCCGCCACCACGCCCACGCCGTAGGGCAGCGGCACGACCGCCCTGACGCCCGGCACCTTCTTCGCCGCCGCGTCGTCGATCTTCTCGGGCTTCTCGCCCTGCACCGGCGCGCGCAGCACCGTGGCGTACAGCATGCCGGGCTGCCGGACATCGATGCCGTACTTGGCGCGGCCCGACACCTTGTCTGGCACGTCGATGCGCCCGATGTCCTTGCCGATGAGGCGGAACTGCTTGGGCGACTTGAGGCGCTCGCGCGTGAACTGCGGCGGGCTCGACGGCACCTGCGCGAAGGACGCGATCTCGCCGTAGCTCATGCGCCGGCCGCTGGCCTTGTGCACCACGTAGTGCGGCTCGGTGCTCAAATCCGACACCGGCACGTCGAGCTTGCGGCCCGCGTTCTGCAGCATGATCTCGCGCGCCTGCATGCCCGCGAGGCGCATGATCTCGTAGTAGCCGCGCGTGGTGCGCGAGGCCCCGGTGAGCATGCCGCCGCCAAACAGCGGATTGCCGAAGATTTTCGGGTCGGCGGGCGCCTGCTCGACGCGGCACAGGTTCCAGTCGAGGTCCATCTCCTCGGCGATGAGCAGCGGCATCGCCGTCATCACGCCCTGGCCCATTTCCGAGGCCGGGGCATAGATGGTGACGATGTTGTCGGTGCCGACGCGCACCCAGCCGTTTGGCGCGTAGGGCCCGGCCTGCGCGAGGACCTTCTTCGAAAGGGAAAGTCCACCGAATGTAACGGCAACAGCTGCGGCGCCGCTGGAGAGCAGGAACGCGCGGCGCGAAATGCCCTGGAAAACGATGCCTTCGAATTCCGGTTTCATGGCCGCCTCCTTACGCTTGCTTCGCCGCGCGCTGGATGGCGGCGACGATCTGGTTGTAGGTGCCGCAACGGCACAGGTTGCCTTTCATGTGCGCGACGATCTGCGCGCGCGTGGGCTTCTTGTTCTTGGCGAGCAGCGCCGCGGCGGCCATGATCTGTCCCGACTGGCAGTAGCCGCACTGCGGCACCTGCTCCTCGATCCAGGCCTTCTGCAGGGCGTGATCCGCCGCCGGCGACAGGCCCTCGATGGTGGTGATTCTCTTTCCGGCGACCGAAGACACCGGCGTGATGCAGGCGCGCGTCGGCACGCCGTTCACGTGGACGGTGCAGGCGCCGCACTGCGCGATGCCGCAGCCGAACTTGGTGCCCGTCAGCCCCAGCTCGTCGCGAACTACCCATAGCAGCGGGGTATCGCCCGGCTGCTCGGAATGCGCCTCCCTGCCGTTGACGACAAACTTGACCATGGTCTCCTCCTCCTTGGAGATCGAAATGTATCACTACCGCCGGGAGTAAAATCCGCCTTCCACAGGAGGTACGGATGAACGCACCCGCAAAAGCCGGACTGCCGGCGCTTCCCCTGAAGGATCCCAAGCTGTTCCGCGAGCAGTGCTACATCGACGGCGAGTGGGTCGGTGCCCACGGCGGCAAGACCTTTCCCGTCGACAACCCGGCGACCGGCGACGTGCTCGGCACGGTGCCCAACCTGGGCGCGGCGGAGACGCGGCGCGCGATCGAGGCCGCCGAGCGCGCCTGGCCGGCGTGGCGCGCCAAGACCGCCAAGGAGCGCGCCGTCATCCTGCGCAAGTGGTACGAGCTGATGATGGCGAACCAGGAGGACCTGGCGCAGATCCTGACCGCCGAGCAGGGCAAGCCGCTCGCCGAGGCGCGCGGCGAGATCGCCTACGGCGCCTCGTTCATCGAGTGGTTCGCCGAGGAGGGCAAGCGCGCCTACGGCGACGTCATTCCGCAGCACCAGGCCGACAAGCGCGTCCTGGTCATCAAGCAGCCGATCGGCGTGTCGGCCATGATCACGCCGTGGAACTTCCCCAACGCGATGATCACGCGCAAGGCGGGGCCGGCGCTCGCCGCGGGCTGCACCGTGGTGCTCAAGCCCGCCGGGCAGACGCCCTTCTCGGCGCTCGCCATGGCCGAGCTCGGCAGCCGCGCCGGGATCCCGAAGGGCGTTCTGAACATCCTCACCGGCGATTCGCGCGCGATCGGCGGCGAGCTGTGCGCCAACCCCACGGTGAGGAAGCTGTCGTTCACCGGCTCGACCGAGACCGGGCGCATCCTGATGAAGCAGTGCGCCGACACGGTGAAGAAGCTCTCGCTCGAGCTCGGCGGCAACGCGCCCTTCATCGTGTTCGACGATGCCGACCTTGACGCCGCGGTCGAGGGGGCGATCGCCTCCAAGTACCGCAACGCCGGCCAGACCTGCGTATGCGCCAACCGGATCTACGTGCAGGACAGCGTCTATGACGCCTTCGCGGCCAAGCTGACGGACAAGGTCAAGGGATTCAAGGTCGGCGCCGGCACCGAGCCCGGCGTGGTGATCGGGCCGCTGATCGACGAGCAGGGCATGAAGAAGGTGGAGAAGCACGTGGCCGACGCCCTCGGCAAGGGCGCGAAGACCCTCCTGGGCGGCAAGCGGCACGAGCGCGGCGGGCTGTTCTTCCAGCCCACGGTGCTCGCTAACGTCACCCCGGAGATGGTGGTCTCGCACGAGGAGACCTTCGGACCGGTGGCGCCGCTCATCCGCTTCAAGACCGAGGAGGAGGCGATCCGGCTCGCGAACGACACCGAGTTCGGGCTGTGCGGCTACTTCTACAGCCGCGACGTGGGACGCATCTGGCGGGTGGCGGAGCAAATGGAAACCGGCATCGTCGGCGCCAACGCGGGCATCATCTCCACCGAGATCGCGCCCTTCGGCGGCGTCAAGCAGTCCGGTCTCGGCCGCGAAGGCTCGAAGTACGGCCTGGAGGAGTATCTCGAGGTGAAGTACATCCTGCTGGGCGGGATCCAGTGAAAGCCGGGCAGTGAAAAGCGGCGAGGAGTTCAAGGGCGACTTCTCCTCGCCGCTCACCGCCGCGCGCACCAACGTCGTGCCCGGCTGGCTCGAGTGGCTGATCTTCCCGCACCGGGTGAACTACCACATCGAGCACCACCTCTACGCTTCGGTGCCGCACTACAGCCTGCCCGAGCTGCACCGCGAGATGGCGCGCCGCGGCATGCTCGAGGGCGCCGAAGTCCTGCCTTTCTGCCTGACGTTGCGGAAGATTTTCAACCGAGCTGCAATCGCATCGCCTTCATAGGCGAATCGACGAATCCGTGCCTGCGATAGAGCGCGTGCGCGCGCTCGTTGTGCCGGTCGGTGAGCAGCGTGAGGCGCAGCACGCCTTCCTTGCGCGCCTGGGCGATCACGAAGCGCAGCAGCGCCGTGCCCACGCCCTTGCCGCGGAATTCGGGCAGGACCACCAGGTCTTCGAACAGCGCCGCCTTGCCGCCTTCGGCCGTGCTGACGGTATAGAGCAGGCTCGCCATCGCGATCACGCGCTCAGCCTCGCGCGCGACGAACACCCGCCCGATGCCGCGGTCCGAGACGATGGCCTCGAGCGCGCGGCGCTGCTTTCGCGGCCGCGGCACGAACTCGGCTTCCTGCCCGAACAGGATGCCGAGCAGCGCGACGAGCTGCCCGAGCTCCGCGGGCCGCGCCGCGCCGTACGCGACGCTCAGTGCCCGGCCCGCATGAAGCCGAGCACGCGCTTTCCGAGCTCCTCGTCGCGCGTGTTGAAGCTCAGGCTCGGCGAGAGGTGGTTGTGGCCGCGCAGGTACACGATGCCCGGGCACTTCTTGTCGCGCGCGCAGAGCGCCTGCGCGAGCTCGAGCGAGGGCGCCGAGAGCGCGACCGGGTCGTATTCCGCGTACGCCAGCAGCACCGGCAGCGGCTTGCTGCGCGGCACGTGCAGCAGGGACGAGCGCGCCGCGTAGCGGCTTTCGTCCGCGCCGAAGTACTTGAGCCCGGCGGGCGGCAGGGCGTCCCTGGTGACGCGATAGGCTGCGCCGCTCATCAGGATCGCGCCGGCCACGCCCGGGCCCTGCGGCGGATGCACCGCGGGATCGAACAGGTAGCTCGCCACGTTCGCCGCGCCGGCCGAATGGCCGAACACGTAGATGCGCCCCGGGTCGCCGCCGTACTTCCTCGCGTTTGCCCTGGCCCAGGCCACCGCCGCGCCGACGTCGGCCGCGCCCGCGGGCCAGGGATCGGGGGCGACGCGGTAGGAGGCCGCGATCGCGAGCACGCCGTGCCTCGCGAAGAAGGCGAGGATGTTGTGACAGCACAGGCCCTCGACGTTGCGGTTGCTCGCGCCCCAGCCCCCGCCGGGGATCCACACCAGCACCGGCAGGTCCTGTCCGGGCGCCTCGGAGTGCGCGAAATCGAGCTTCTGGCGCTCGTGCGCGCCGTAGGCCACGTCGGTGACGATCCTGATCCCGGCGCGCGGCTGGTCCTGCAGCACCGGGCGGTAGAGCGCCTGCGTGCGCTTGAGCACCTCGCCGCTCCAGACCGGGCCGATGGCGGCGATGCCGGCGCCGATCTCGGGCGGGAGATTGGACATCTGAGCACCCGCCGACGTAACGGCGCACAGCGCGAGCAATCCGAGCATTCGCATGAGCTTCCCCTTGCGTGAGATCGACCGGATTATCGGCGGCTAGACGTTGAAGCGGAAGTGGATGACGTCGCCGTCGCGCACCACGTAGTCCTTGCCCTCCAGGCGCAGCCTGCCCGCCTCCTTTGCGCCCTGCTCGCCGCCGCCGGCGACGTAGTCCTCGTAGGAAGCGACTTCGGCGCGGATGAAGCCGCGCTCGAAATCGGTGTGGATCACGCCCGCGGCCTGCGGCGCGGTGGCGCCGGCGCGCACGGTCCAGGCGCGCACTTCCTTCGGCCCGGCGGTGAAGTAGGTCTGCAGGCCGAGCAGGCGGTAGGCGGCGCGGACCACGCGGTTCAGGCCCGGCTCGTCCATGCCCACGTCCTCGAGGAACAGCTTCTTGTCCTCGTCGGGCATGTCGGCGATCTGCGCCTCGAGCGCCGCGCTGATCGGCACCACGGGCGCGCCTTCCTTCGCAGCATGGGCTTTGACTTTCTCGAGAAGAGAATCCGATCCTTTCTCGCCCACGTTGGCGACGTACATCGTCGGCTTCATGGTGAGCAGGAACAGGGGCCGCACCACGGCGCGCTCCTCCGGCGAGAGCTCGGTGGTGCGCGCCGGCCGCCCGTCATCGAGTACGGCTCTAATTTTTCGAAGAACCGAAACAAGTCTTTGCGCTTGCTTGTCGCCTCCCGCCTGCGCGACCTTCTCTTGCTTGGCGAGCTGCTTTTCGACGGCGTCGAGGTCGGCGAGCGCGAGCTCGGTGTCGATGGTCTCGATGTCGGACACGGGATCGATCTTGCCGGCCACGTGGAGCACGTTCGGGTCCTCGAAGCAGCGCACCACGTGCGCGATGGCGTCGGTCTCGCGGATGTTGGCGAGGAACAGGTTTCCCAGCCCCTCGCCCTTCGAGGCGCCTGCGACCAGGCCGGCGATGTCGACGAACTCGACCACCGCCGGGACGACCTTCTGCGGCTGCGCGATCTCGGCGATCACCTCCAGGCGCAGGTCGGGCACCGCGACGATGCCGACGTTGGGCTCGATGGTGCAGAACGGGTAGTTCTCGGCCGAGATGCCGGCCTTGGTGAGCGCGTTGAAGAGAGTCGACTTGCCGACGTTCGGCAAGCCGACGATGCCGCACTTCAAGCTCATTTCCTGCCGAACAGCGACTTCAGGATGCCGGCGGGCTTCTGCGCGGGTTTCACTGGCGCTTCGGGAGCTTCAGCTGCTTCGGGGGCTTTCTTCGGCGCCTCGGGCTTCTTTTCCTCGGTGTGCAGCTTCGTCATGGCGCCCTGCATGTCACCCGAGAGGCACAGCGGCAGGACCTCGAGGGCCTTCGCGATCGCCGCGTCGATCTCGACACGCTCCTCGGCGGAAGGTTTCTGCAGCACGTAGTCCGCGCCATCGGCTCCCGCGGGCGGCTTGCCGACGCCGATGCGCAGCCGCCAGTAGTCGTGCGTGGCGAGGCGCTGCGAGATGTCCTTCAGCCCGTTGTGGCCGGCAATGCCCCCGCCCTGCTTGATCTTGGCCGTGCCGGGCGGGAAGTCGAGCTCGTCGTGCACCACCAGGATCTCGTCGGGCTTGATCTTGAAGAACCCGGCGAGCATCTGCACCGGCTGCCCGCTGAGATTCATGAACGATTGCGGCAGCAGCAGCCAGGCGCCGCCCTCCCGGCGGCCCACCAGCGCCTTGAACTTCGGGTCCTTGCGCAGCACCACGCCGCTGGCCGAGGCAAAGCGCTCGACCAGCCAGAAGCCCGCGTTGTGGCGCGTGCGCTCGTACTCCTTGCCCGGGTTGCCCAGGCCGACGACCAGGCGGATCACGATGCCCTACTTCTTCTCTTTCTTCTCGACCTTGTCGGCCGGCTTCTCGGCCTTGGCGGCGCCCTTGCCCGCGGCCGCGCCCTTGTCGCCCTCGGGCTGCGCTTCGCCTTCCTTCGGCGGGGCGGCCTGCTCGGTGGTCGGAATCTCGGAGAGCGCCACGACGGCTTCGGCGGCGGCGGCTTCCTCTTCCTCGGTGATCAGCGTCGGCACGACCACGGTCGCCACGACCGGGTTGTCGTCCTTGTGCAGCACCGCCTCGACGCCTTTCGGCAGCGCGAGCTCGCGCGCGTGTATCGAGTTGCCGACGGCGAGCGCGCCGAGGTCGACCTCGATGTACTCCGGCAGGTCGTCGGGAAAGCAGGCGATGTCGAGCTCGTTCAGCACGTGGTTGACCACGCCGCCCTGCTCCTTCACGCCGGGGGATTTCTCGGCGTTGACGAAGTGCAGCGGCACCTTCATGTGGATCTTGCGGTCCTTGGAAACGCGCTGGAAGTCGACGTGCTGCACCTGCGCCTTGAACGGGTGCATGTTCACCGCCCGCAGCAGCACCTGCTGCTTCGCGCCGCCAAGCTCGAGGGTGAGGATGGAGGCGTGGAACTTCTCGTTCCTGAGGTTGAGGTACAGGTCCTGGTGGTCGAGCTCGATGTTGAGCGGCGGCTGCTCGCCGCCGTAGACCGTGCCCGGCACGCGCCCGGTGCGCCGCAGCCTGCGGCTCGCGCCGGTTCCCTGGGCCTCGCGCTTGCGCGCGCTGATTTCGATTGCCATTGCCTTGCTCCTGGTAAGTGACCTATTCGATGAAAAGCGAGCTGACCGATTCCTCGGTGTAGATGCGCAGGATCGTCTCGGCGATCAGTCCCGCGACCGAAAGCTGCCGGATGCGCTTGCACTCGCGCGCGTCGTCGCCGAGCGGGATGGTGTCGGTCACCACCAGCTCGTCGAGGTCCGAGGCCGCGATGCGCTCGACCGCGCCGCCCGAGAGCACCGGGTGGGTGCAATACGCCACCACCTTGGTGGCGCCCTCTTCCTTCAGCACCTGTGCCGCCTTGACCAGCGTGCCGGCGGTGTCGACCATGTCGTCCATGATGACGCAGGTGCGTCCCTTCACCTCGCCGATCACGTTCATGACCTCGGCGACGTTCGCCTTGGGCCGGCGCTTGTCGATGATCGCGAGGTCCGATTCGAGCCTTTTCGCCAGCGCGCGCGCCCGCACCACGCCCCCGACGTCGGGCGAGACCACGATCACGTCCTCGTAGCGCTGCTTCCACACGTCGCCGAGCAGCACCGGCGCGGCGTAGATGTTGTCCACCGGCAGGTCGAAGAACCCCTGGATCTGGTCCGCGTGCAGGTCCATCGTCAGCACCCGCGCCACGCCGACCGAGGTCAGCATGTTGGCCACCACCTTGGCGCTGATCGCCACGCGCGCCGAGCGCGGCCGCCGGTCCTGCCGCGCGTAGCCGAAGTACGGGATGGCTGCGGTGACGCGCGCGGCGGAGGAGCGCTTCAGCGCATCGACCATCACCAGCAGCTCCATCAGGTTGTCGTTGGTCGGCGCGCAGGTCGACTGCAGCACGAACACGTCCTTGCCGCGCACGTTCTCCAGCAGCTCGACCATCACCTCGCCGTCGGAGAACTTGCCGACGATGGCGCGCCCGATGGAAAGGTTCAGGTGCTTCGCCACCTCCTGCGCGAGGCGCGGGTTGGCGTTGCCCGTGAAAACCATCAGCCGTTCGAGCGGCGCGTTCGTCATAAGTGATCGCTGGCTGGGGAGGTAGGATTCGAACCCACGTATGCCGGAATCAAAATCCGGTGCCTTAACCAGCTTGGCGACTCCCCAGTTGAAATCAATCAGCCCAGTCATGGAGCGGGTGACGCTCGAGCCCCTGCGCCACGAATCCGCCCGTTCCCCCCGGCAACTGGGACTGAACCGCGTCCGCCTGCGCCCTGGTCTCGAACTCGGCGAAGACGCACGCTCCGGAGCCCGTCATGCGCGCCTGCGGGCACAGTTGCCTGAGCCGCGCGAGCAGCGCTGCCACTTCGGGGTAGCGGGCGGTGACGACGGCTTCGAGATCGTTGCGCCCCTGCCCCGGGAAAAAGGGCGGTATTGTGAGTCGTTTCGATCGCCCTGTCAACGCGGAAGAGAAAGTTTCCTTAGTGGAAACCGACACTTGCGGCACAGCCACGAGATACCAGGCGCGCGGCAGATCGAGCGCCGCGAGCCGCTCGCCGATCCCCTCGCCCAGCGCGTTGCGCCCGTAGATGAAAAACGGCACGTCGGCGCCCAGCCGCAGGCCGATTTCCATCAGGTCCTCCCGGCTCAAGCGCGTCTGCCACAGGCGATTGAGGACCAGCAACACCGTCGCGGCGTCGGAGGAGCCCCCGCCCAGCCCGCCCCCGATCGGCAGGCCTTTCTCCAGCCGCAGGTCGGCGCCGAGCGCTGCGCCGGTCTCGCGCTGGAGCAGGCGCCCGGCGCGCAGGCAGAGGTTCTGCTCGCCGAAGATGCCCTCGAAGCGCAGTTTGCCGTCGGAGCGCGGCGCGATCCCCACGCGGTCGCATCGATCGATGAGGCGAAATGCCGTCTGCAGCTCGTGATAGCCGTCGGGGCGGCGCGCGAGGACGTGCAGGAAGAGGTTCAGCTTGCCTGGCGCGGGATACCAGGTCACTTCCACTCGGTGACGGCGAAGCGCAGCTCGATGCCGGGATACACGAGGCGCAGCAGCCGCGGCCGCTCGCCCTCGTATTCGAGATACTCGATGCGCCAGCCCCGCTGCTCCAGCAGCTTCAGGGTTCCATTGTCATTGTGTTGTGTGACTGCAGGCGAATCGGCCGACGGCCGCGCGCGCACCCAGTCGCCCAGCCCGAGGAGCGGCAGCCGGAAGCCGAGCGCCTTCTGCGTGAGCGTCTCCGCGTCGCTTGCGCGGTACTCGCGCGGCTCGGCGGTACGCAGGATGACGCCTTCATGGTCGCGCACGATGCGCGCCACGCCCTGGCCGAGCGGGCTGCTGATCAGCATCTCGTCGCCCTGCTGCGCATGGCTCCAGGTCACGTTCCCGGTGAATGATTCGCCGTTGTAGCGCGCTGCGAGCCGACCGGTCAGCTCGAACTCGAGCGGTCCGGCGGGCGGCCGGGGCTCGAACTGCGCGCACGCCCCGGCGAGCGCCGCGGCGGCGAGCGCGGTGACGAGCCGGGCGGCCCGGGTCACGGCCGCAGGCGCTTGATCGTCTTGCGCAGCGTGTCGTTCTCGGGCGCGGCCTTGAGCGATTCCTGCCACACGCGCTCGGCCTCCCCGCGCTCGCCCAGGCGCCACAGCACCTCGCCCAGATGGGCGCCGATCTCGGCGTCCGGGCGCCCGGCATAGGCGCGGCGCAGCGTGGCCGCCGCGCCCTTGAGGTCCCCCTCGCGGTACTGCACCCAGCCCAGGCTGTCCATGATGAAGTAGTCCTCGGGCGCGAGCTCGAGCGCCTTCTCGACGAGCTTCCTCGCCTCCGGCAGGCGCGTGTTGCGATCGGCGAAGGAGTAGCCGAGCGCGTTGTAGGCGTGGGCATGATCGGGCTTCACCTGGATCAGCTTGCGCAGGTGGCTCTCGAGCACGTCGTAGCGCTCCAGCTTCTCGGCGGTGAGCGCGAGATCGTAGAGCAGCTCGGGCTGCTCGGGCTCCTTCGCCAGCGCCTCGTCGAGCATCGCGAAGGCGTCGCCGTGGCGGTTGGCGTCGCGCAGCAGCTGCGCCTCGGCCACCAGCAGCTGCACCTGCTCGCCGGGATGATCGGCGCCGACGCGCCTCAGGAAAGAGCGCGCCTCGTCGAGCCTGCCCTGCTTGGCGATCGCGCCCGCGGTGCGCATGCGTGCCGGCAGCACGTGGTCGCCGGACTTGATCGTTTCGTACCACTTGATCGCGTCGGGCCAGAGCTTCTGCTCCTCGGCCATCTGCCCGAGCAGGTAGCGCACGCCGTTCGCGTCGCGGTAGCCCATGCCGAGCAGGCGCTTCATGTTCTCTTCGGCGACCGGGTAGTCCTTGAGCTGGAAGGCGAGCAGCCCGACCGCGTAGATCACCTCGGTGTTGCCGGGACTCGCGGCCAGCACCGCCTCGAACTGCTTGCGCGCCTCGGGAAAGCGCTTGTCGAGCACCAGCGCGCGCGCATAGTTCATGCGCCCCTCGCGCGAGCCCGGATTGCGCTCGACGAACTCGCCCAGGCGCCTGGCGGCCTCGGCGGGAGAGCGCTTCTGCAGCACCTGGGCCTCGAACAGCGCCGCGATCTCCCAGTCCGGCCGCAGCGCCGCCGCCTGGCGGATGGCGGCGAGCGCCGCCGCTTCCTCGCCGGCGGCGAGCGCCGCCTGCGCCACCGCGAAGTGCGCCTGCGCGAGCTGCGCATGCGGGGCGGCGAGGCTGCGCACCACGCGCAGGTTGGACGCCTTGTCCGGGTTTCCGGCGAGCAGGCGGTTCAGCTGCATGAAGCCGTTTTCCAGGTTGACGCCCTCGAGCGCGAGCAGCTTCTGCAGGTAGGGCTCGGCCTCCTCGACGCGCTTCGCCGCGACCAGCAGCGCGGCGACGACCTGCAGCGCCTGCGGCGACTGCGGCTCGATCTTCTGCCAGGTCTTGGCCGCCTCCAGCGCAAGCTCGGGCAGGCGCGCCTGGTTCGCCACCTCGACCGCGCGGCGCGCGACGCGCGCGTCGCCGGTGCGCCGCGCGAGCTCCAGGTAGGTCTGCGCGGCGAGCTGCGGATCGCCGCGCTGCAGGGCGATCTCGCCGAGCAGGAACTCGTAGAGCGTCGGCTCGTTCAGCTCGGCGGCGGGCGGCGCGGCGAGGGCGCCGGCGGCGCAGCCGAGCGCGGCCGTCAACGCGAGCTTTGAGAGTCTTTCGAGCATCCGGATTCGACCGATCTTAGGTATATTTGGTGCCCCGCACAAGCGCGCAAGCCGGCACGCCTCGGCACTCGCCTCCATGCCCGAGCTTCCCGAAGTCGAAGTCACGCGGCGCGGCCTCGCGCCGCAGCTCACCGGCCGGATGATTTCCGGCGTCGAGGTGCGCGAGCCGCGGCTGCGCTGGCCGGTCACGCAGGAGGTGCGCGCGCTCCCCGGGCGCACCGTGCGCGCCGTGCGGCGCCGCGGCAAGTACCTGCTCGTCGACTGCGGCGACGGCCACCTCATCGTGCACCTGGGAATGTCGGGCAGCCTGCGCCTGCTGCCGCCGGGCACGCCCGCCGGCAAGCATGACCACTTCGACCTGGTGCTCGGCGACCGGCTGCTGCGGCTGCGCGATCCGCGGCGCTTCGGCGCGGTGCTCTGGACTTCCGGCGCGCTCGAGGCGCACCCGCTGCTCGCGCGGCTCGGGGTCGAGCCGCTGTCGCGCGCGCTCCACCCGGCGCGCCTGCACGCGCTCGCGCGCGGCTGCCGCATGCCGGTCAAGCAGTTCCTGATGGACGCGCGGCGCATCGTCGGCGTCGGCAACATCTATGCGAGCGAGAGCCTGTTCCGCGCCGGCATCGATCCGCGCAGGCGCGCCAACCGCGTCTCGCTCGAGCAATGCAGGCGCCTGGCGGCTGCGATCAAGCACACCCTGCGCGCCGCGATCCGCGCCGGCGGCTCGAGCCTGCGCGACTACGTCGGCGCCGACAGCGCCCCGGGCGACTTCCAGAGCCGCGCCTGGGTCTACGACCGCGAGGGCGAGCCCTGCCGGCGCTGCGCCACCGAGATCAGGCGGATTGCTCAAGGACAGCGCTCGACCTACTTCTGCCCGCGCTGCCAGCGCTAGCGGGCCCTCGCCTTTTCCTTCAGGCGCCTCTCGACCCGCGGGTCGACGAATTTCGACACGTCGCCGCCGAGCAGGGCAATCTCGCGCACCAGCGTCGCCGAGATGAACATGTGCTGCTCGGAGGGCGTGAGGAAGATGTTCTCGAGATCGGGGTAGAGGCTGCGGTTCATGCCGGCGAGCTGGAACTCGTACTCGAAGTCCGATACCGCGCGCAGCCCGCGCAGCACCACGCGCGCCCCCTGCTCGCGCACGAAATCGATCAGCAGGCCGGAGAAGCCGACGACCTGCACGTTCTTCGCGCCGTCGAGCACCTCGTGCGCCATCTCGACGCGCTCCTCGAGGCTGAAGAAGGTGCGCTTGGCGCGGCTGTCGGCGACGCCGACGATCAGCACGCCGAACAGGCGGCTCGCGCGGCGCACCAGGTCCTCGTGGCCGCGCGTGAGCGGGTCGAACGTTCCGGGGTAGACCGCCTTGATCATCGCCTCTCCAGCAGCTGGTAGCTCACCTGGCCGGCGCGCGCGCGCTTGAGCTCGCGCCACTGCGCGAGCTCCAACGGCCGCTCGGACTCGACATAGACCCTGGCGCCCGGCGCAAGCCGCTCCGCCAGCCGCTCGAGCGCCGCGGCTGCGGCATTCTGCCTGAACGGCGGGTCGAGGAAAACCACGTCGAAGCGCTCCCCGGCGCCCTCCAGGTACTCGAAGGCGTCGCCCCGCACCAGCTCGACCTGTCTCGCCCCGAGCCTGGCTCTGGTTTCGTTCAGAGCCGCAAGAGCGGAGCTGTCCTGCTCGACCATCACCACGCGCGCGGCGCCGCGCGAGGCGGCCTCGAAGCCGAGCGCGCCGCTGCCCGCGAACAGATCCAGGCAGGCGAGCCCCTCGAGCCGCTGGCCGAGCCAGTTGAACAGCGTCTCGCGCACCCGGTCGGGCGTCGGCCGCAGTCCGGGTCGCGACGGCACTGCAATGCGCCTGCCGCGGAAATCGCCCCCGATGATTCGTATTTTTCCTTTGTTAGAATGCACGCGATCCATGGTAGCAGCGCTTTCCTGGGCAGCGCGCCTGAAGGCAGGCCTCGCGCGCACGCGGGAGGTGCTCAACACTCCCGTCTCGGGGCTGTTCGCGCGCAAGCGCATCGACGAGTCGGCTTACGAGGCGCTCGAAACCGCGCTGCTGCAGGCCGATTGCGGCGTCGAAGCGACGCAGGCGCTGCTCGCGTCGCTGCGCAAGCAGAAGCTCGAGGACGGCGAGGCGCTCAAGCGCGCCCTCAAGGAGGCTCTGCTCGGCCTGCTCGCTCCCCTGGAAAGGAAGCTTGATGTCACGGCGACAAGACCGTTCGTCATCATGATGGCCGGGGTCAACGGCTCGGGCAAGACGACCTCGATCGGCAAGCTCGCAAAGTGGCTGCAGTCGCAGGGCAGGAGCGTGCTGCTCGCCGCGGGCGACACCTTTCGTGCCGCGGCGCGCGAGCAGCTCGTGGTGTGGGGCGAGCGCAACGCCATCCCGGTCATCTCGCAGGCCTCGGGCGACCCGGGCGCGGTGGTGTTCGACGCGCTGGGCGCGGCGCGCGCGCGCGGCACCGACGTCGTCATTGCCGATACCGCGGGACGGCTGCCGACGCAGCTGCACCTGATGGAGGAGATCCGCAAGGTGAAGCGCGTGGCCGCGAAGGCGCAGGCGGGAGCGCCGCACGAAGTGCTTCTCGTGCTCGATGCAAACACCGGGCAGAACGCGCTCGCCCAGGTGAAGGCGTTCGACGACGCGCTGGGACTGACCGGGCTCATCCTCACCAAGCTCGACGGCACCGCCAAGGGCGGCGTGGTGTGCGCCATCGCCCGTCAGAAGCCGATTGCGCTGCTGTTCGTCGGCGTCGGCGAGGCGATCGACGACCTGCGCCCGTTCGTCGCGCGCGACTTCGTCGAGGCGCTGATTGGTTAGCTTCTCCGCCGTCGCCAAGCGCTACCCCGGCGGGCAGGAGGCGCTGCGCGGGGTGAGCTTCTCGCTCGAGCCGGGCGAGCTCGCGTTCGTCACCGGCCGCTCCGGCGCGGGCAAGTCGACGCTGCTCAAGCTCATCCCGGCGATCGAGCGGCCGAGCTCGGGCTCGGTGATCGTCAACGGGCAGAACGTCGGCGCGCTCAATCGCGCCGCGATCCCCTACCTGCGCCGCAACCTCGGCCTGGTGTTCCAGGACCAGAAGCTGCTCTACGACCGCAGCGTCCACGACAACGTCATGCTGCCGCTCGCGTTCTCGTCGCATACGCCGAAGGAGGCGGCGCGCCGCGCGCGCGCCGCCCTCGACAAGGTAGGCCTGCTCGCCCGCGAGAAGGCCAACCCGGTCCAGCTCTCGGGCGGCGAGCAGCAGCGCCTCGCCATCGCGCGCGCGGTGGTGAACCGCCCGGCGGTGCTGATCGCCGACGAGCCGACCGCCAACCTGGACGCGGAATCGGCGGCGCGTATCGTCGAGATCTTCGTCGCCTTCAACCAGGTGGGCGTGACGGTGCTCATCGCGACCCACGACCAGGCGCTGGTCGCGCGCTACGGCAAGCGCGTGCTGACCCTGAGCCAGGGGAGGCTCGCATGAGCGCCTGGCTGCGCCAGCACCGGCAGGCGTTCGGCGCTGCGCTGCGCCGGCTGGCGCGAGCGGCCGGGATCATGAGCGCGCTGGTCATCGGCGTCGCGCTCTCGCTGCCGGCCGGCAGCTATGCGCTGCTCGAGAGCCTGCGCGCCCTCACCGCGCGCCTCACCCTCGAGCCGCAGATCTCGGTGTTCCTGCCGCTCGAGGCCAGGCGCGCCGACGCCGAGGCGCTCGGCGCGAAGCTGCGCGCCGACCGGCGCATCGGCGCGGTGCGCTTCGTTTCCCGCGAGGAAGCGCTGAAGGAACTCAAGCAGGTCGCGGGCATTTCGGAGGTGATCGCCGCGATCGGTCGCAACCCCCTGCCCGACGCCTTCGTGGTGAGCGCGAGCGCCGAGCGCGTCGAGGCCCTCGCCGCCGACCTCGGCAGGCTGCCCGGCGTGGCGCACGTCCAGGCCGACGCGCTCTGGGCGCAGCGCCTGGCCGCGCTGCAAGGCATCGGCCGGGTCGGCCTGGGGCTGCTCGCGGCGCTGCTCGGCGCCGCGCTGGTCGCGGTCACGTTCAATACCATCCGGCTGCAGATCCTCACCCAGCGCGACGAGATCGAGGTGTCGAAGCTGATCGGCGCCACCGACGCGTTCATCCGGCGGCCCTTCTGCTATTTCGGGCTGCTGCAGGGACTCGCGGGCGGCGTGGTCGCGCTCGGCATCGTCGCGGCGGTGCTCGCGCTCCTCAACCGCGAGCTGCGGCCGCTCGCGCAGTCCTACGGCGCAAGCTTCTCCTTCGCGTTTCCCCCGCCGGCCGATGCGCTCGCCATCGTTCTCCTCGCCGGCGTGCTCGGCTGGCTCGGCGCCCGGCTTTCCGTCAACCGTCATCTGCGCGAGATCGAACCGGCGTAGCCGCCGCTGGTCAAAATCCTTGTCCTGCAGGGGCTTAGGTAGTGTCAGCGCACACTTACGCGAAGGCCGCCCCTGTGGAACCCCTGCCGCCCTTAGCACTCTAACTACTGGAGTGCTAAAATTAACGCTCAAAGAGGAATGCGAATGAACGCGCAAGCAGCGATGCCCCTGCCAGGGTCGGTCCCAGTGCCGATGCCCACCGGGAGCCTCGAGGCTTACATCCAGACCGTGAGCCGCTTCCCGATCCTCAGTCTCGAAGAGGAGCGCTCGCTCGCGCGCCGCTTCCGGGATCAAGGCGACGTGGAGGCCGCGCGCGGCCTGGTGCTCTCGCACCTGCGGCTGGTGGTGGCCGTGGCGCGCGGCTATCTCGGCTACGGCCTGCCGCATGCCGACCTGATCCAGGAAGGCAACATCGGCCTGATGAAGGCCGTGAAGCGCTTCGACCCCGAGCGCGGGGTGCGCCTGGTGTCCTTCGCGATCCACTGGATCAAGGCCGAGATCCACGAGTACATCCTGCGCAACTGGCGCCTGGTGAAGGTCGCCACCACCAAGGCGCAGCGCAAGCTGTTCTTCAACCTGCGCTCCATGAAGAGCGGCCTCGCCCCCCTGAGCGTGGACGACGTCGAGCGCGTGGCGAGCGAGCTCAACGTGAAGCCCGAGGAAGTGGTCGAGATGGAGACGCGCCTCTCCGGGCAGGAGATCGCCTTCGAAGGCGAGCGCGACGACGAGGAAGCCTTTGCGCCGGCCGACTACCTTGCCGACAGCGCGGCCGAGCCCTACCGCGTGCTCGAGGCCGAAGAAGAGGAAAGAAACAGGATTGAAAACCTGAAATCCGCGCTGGCTGTCCTCGACCCGCGCAGCCGCCGCATCATCCAGGCGCGCTGGCTGAGGGAGAAGAACGCCGCCACGCTGCACGACCTGGCCGGGGAGTTCAAGGTCTCCGCCGAGCGCATCCGCCAGCTCGAGGCCAAGGCGCTCGAGAAGATGCGCAAGGTCATCGCGCTCCCGGGCCCGGCCTAGGCCTTCTCTGCCAGGATCGCCCGCAGGTCGTCGGCCAGGTCCGCGCCGATGCGCTCGTGGCGCACCAGCAGCCGCAGCCGTCCCTGCGGGTCGATGACGTAGGTCTGCGCGCTGTGGTCGACGGTGTAGCCCACGCCCTGCTTTCTTTTCTCGTAATAGATCTTGAATTCCTTCGCCACCCGCTGCGTCGCGGCTTCGTCGCCGCGCAGGGCGACGAAGCGCGGGTCGAATGAGGTCACGTACTGGGCGAGCAGCTGCTGCGTGTCGCGCTCGGGATCGACGCTGACGAACAGCACCTGCACCCGGTCGGCATCCGGCCCGAGCTTCTTCAGGCTGCTTGCAGCGTCGGCAAGCGTGGTGGGGCAGACATCGGGGCACTGGGTGAAGCCGAAGAACAGCACCACCGCCTTGCCGCGCCAGTCTGCGAGGTGCCGCACGCGGCCGGTGTGATCGGTGAGCTCCAGCTCGCGCCCGTACTCGACCCCGGTGATGTCGGTGCTCCTGAACTTCGGCTCGTCGGCGCAAGCCGCGAGCAGAAGGCTAGAGATAATGATCGACCAGAAGCGCGGCAAACAGGAAGGCCAGGTAGGCGATCGAGTAGCGGAAGGTCCTCTGCGCGAGCGCATCGGTATACGCGAGATAGATGCGCAGCGCGTAGGCGAGGAAGAGCGCTCCGAGCACGCACGCCACCGCGAGGTAGAGCACGCCGCTCATGCGGATCACGTAGGGCAGCAGGCTGGCGGCGAAGAGAATCAGCGTGTAGAGCAGCACCTGCAGCCGCGTATAGCGCTTGCCGTGCGTGACCGGCAGCATCGGCACCCCGGCGCGCGCATAGTCCTCGGTGCGGTAGAGCGCGAGCGACCAGAAATGCGGCGGCGTCCAGGCGAAGATGATGAGGAACAGCACCATCGCCTCGATGCCGACCTCGCCGGTCACCGCCGCCCAGCCCAGGACCGGCGGCATCGCCCCGGAGGCGCCGCCGATGACGATGTTCTGCGGCGTGGCGGGCTTCAGGATCACGGTGTAGACGATCGCGTAGCCGACGAAGGTGGCCACGGTCAGCCACATCGTGAGGGCGTTGACGAAATGCAGCAGCAGCCAGAGGCCGGCGCCGCCGATCGCGCCGGCGAAGACCAGGGTCTGCAGCGGCGAGAGCTCGCCGCGCGGCAGCGGCCGCCAGCGCGTGCGCTGCATCAGCGCGTCGAGCTTCTGCTCGACCAGGCAGTTCATCGCCGCGGCGGCGCCGGCGACCAGCGCGATACCGAGCGTGCCGGCAAGCAGCACCTGGGCCGGGACCATGCCCGGCGTCGCGAGGAACATGCCGATCACCGCGGTGAACACGATGAGCGAGACCACGCGCGGCTTGGTGAGCGCGTAGAACGCGCGCGCGCGTTGCGCGAGGCCAGCCGAAAGGACGTAAGCAGTCACCGGGAAGGACGTAAGCCGCGGAAAGCAAAAAAGTCTAGCACGAGTCCAGCAGCCTCACCCGATCCTCGAGACCCTCAGCAGCCGCTGCAGGTCCTTGACCATCCTGGAGGGATCGGGGTCGCGCGGAAAGCGCATCATCAGGTTGCCGAGCGGATCGACCAGGTAGATGTGCTCGGAGGAGAATGCCGGGTCCTGCAGGCTCGCGACGCGCGTGCCCTCGAGCGCGGCGAGCAGCTCCGGGCGCGGCGCGCCGCCGCCGCTCACCAGCCACAGGCGCTCGACGCGCTGCATGTCCTTGCCCTGCGCGCGCCTGACCTGGCGCATGTAGTAGAGCTTCTTCTCGCAGTAGGCGTCGCAGGCCGCGGCGTCGGTGCTGACCAGCACCCACTTGCCGCGCAGCGCGTCGAGCGGCGGCAGGGAAACGGCGCGCGGCGCAATGAGCTCGCCGTAGTTGCCCCTCGCCCCCGGGGCCCAGCCGAAAAGATAGGCCGCCGTGCCGAGCACCAGCGGCGCCGCGCACACCAGCCCGATGAGGAGCAGCTTATTTTTCAATTTTCCTGAACGACAGGGCGAGCGCGAGCGCCACGGCGAGCGCCGCAAGCGAGTACCACTGCAGGGAGTACATCTCGTTCTTCTCGGCGCCGGCATCGACGCGCGGCCATTCGCGCAGCAGGCCGTCGTCGGCCCGCGAGTGCTGCTCGATCACGAACGGCAGCAGCGCAAGGCCGGTCTCGACGGCGAAGTCCTCCACCGCCAGGTTCTGGCGCAGCTTGCCGCGTTGCGCCGGACCGGCCTGCAGCACGCGCGGCAGGTGCTCGCGCACGATGCCCTCCACCGCGATTTCTCCTCTTGACGTCTTCACTTCTGGAAGCTCGTTGCGCGTCGCTCCCGCGGCGATCCAGCCGCGCTTCACCAGCACGTGCATGGCGCTGCCCGCGAGCTTGAGCGGCGTTACCACCTCGTATCCGGCGCGGCCGCGCCGCAGCTTGTTGTCGAGCAGCACGGTGTGCTGCGGCAGGAACTCGCCGCGCACGCTGATGTGCTCGAGCTGCGTTTGCGCGGCGCGCTTCTCCGCGGCGCGCCCGGCCTGCCACAGGCCGAGCGCGATGCCCGCGGCGCAGGCCGCCGCCGCCGCGAGCAGCGCCCAGAGCCTGGGGCGGAAAGAGTATCCTGCCGGCATGCGCTATGTGGTCATCGCGATGCTGCTCGCGATCATCGCCAGCCTGGGCTCGGCGGCGGTGTTCATGCTGCGCAGCCGCGGCGACTCCAGGCGCATGGCAAGAGCGCTCACCTGGCGCGTGGGCCTGTCGGTGGCGCTGTTCGTGCTCCTGATGGCCGGCTACTACTTCGGCCTGCTCCAGCCCGGAAAGCTATAGCCAGTAGACGAAGATAAAGAGGCCCAGCCAGACCACGTCGACGAAGTGCCAGTACCAGGCCACACCCTCGAAGGCAAAGTGGTGGTCGGGATTGAAGTGCCCTTTCAGGCAGCGGAACCAGATCACCGTGAGCATGATCGCGCCGATCGTGACATGGAAGCCGTGGAAGCCGGTGAGCATGAAGAACGTCGAGCCGTAGACGCCGGTGCTCAGCTTGAGGTTGAGCGCGCTGTAGGCGTGGCCGTACTCGTAAGCCTGCACGCCGAGGAAGGTCGCGCCCAGCAGCACGGTCAGGGCGAGCCAGACCAGCAGCTTCGCGCGGTCGTTGCGGATCAGCGCCCAGTGCGCGAACGTGACCGTGACCCCGGAGGACAGGAGCAGCGCGGTATTGATTGCGGGCAGCCCCCAGGCCCCCATGCTCTGGAACTTCTCGAGGAACGCCGGTCCGGCGGAAGGCCAGTGCGCGTCGAACCCCGGCCACATCAGCGCGTTGCTCTCGATGCTCGCGAGGTCGGGCACCGACATCACGCGCGTCCAGAACAGCGCGCCGAAGAAGGCGGCGAAGAACATCACCTCGGAGAAGATGAACAGGCTCATGCCCCAGCGGAACGAGCCGTCCTCCCAGCCGCCGTACTTGCCGCCCTCGGACTCGCCGATCACCTCGCCGAACCAGCGCGCCATCATGTACAGCAGCAGCACGAAGCCGGCGGCGATCGACGCCCAGCCGGCCAGCATGCCGTTGAACACGAACGCCGCGCCGAGCGCCATCAGGAACAGCGCGGTCGAGCCCATGATCGGCCACGGCATCGGCGAAGGCACCGCGTAGTGCTGCTGCCGGCCGGAGGGGGATGCGCTTTGCGCCATTTTCGTATTCTCCCTTCAGCTGGTGACGATGCTGACGATCGTGACCAGGGTCAATATGAACAGGACGGCGAAGGCGACGGCCGCGATGACGACGTGCACCGGGTTGAGTGGAGTCTTCTCGGCGTCGGCCTTGCGCCGGATGCCGATGGCTCCCGAGAGCACGGTCTTCAGGATGTCGAGGAAGGAGGCCTGCTTCATGACGCTCGCCACTAACTCTTTCCTCCCCGGCCTGCTACCTCGAAAAAGGTGTACGACACGGCGATCGTGCTCACGTCGCGCGGCAGCCTCGGGTCGACGACGAAGGTCACCGGCATGCGGCGCGTCTCGCCGGCGGCGAGCGTCTGCTGGGTGAAGCAGAAGCATTCCAGCTTCTTGAAGTACTCGCCGGCATGCTGCGGGCCGTAGCTCGGCACCGCCTGGCCGGTGACCGGCGCGGCGCGCACGTTGACCACTTCGTACTCCACGGTGGCGAGCTCGCCCGGGTGCACGGTGAGGTGGCTCACCAGCGGGCGGAAGCGCCACGGCAGGTCGTGCGTGTTGGAATCCAGCTCGATGGTGACGGTCCGGGTGGAATCGATCTGGCTGTTCAGGGGCTCACTTTTTTCTACAATGGAATTCACCCCTAGCGCCGCGCAGATCTGGTTGTAGAACGGCACCAGCGCGAAGCCGAAGCCGAACATCGCCACCGCGACGATGGCGAGGCGCCTCGAGAGGCGCCGGTTCTCCTGCCGCATTTCTGCCTTATCGACGCTCATCCGTTCAGCAGCCAGTACTTGGCGATGATGCCGAGGAAGAAGGCAAGAGCGATCGAGGCGAGCACGAGTGCAGTCTTGACGTTACGGTTCACTTCGATCAGGTTCTTGCTCACTTCACCACGGGCGGCGTTTCGAACGTGTGGTAGGGCACCGGCGTCGGCAGGTGCGTCCACTCGAGCGAGTCGGCGCCCTCCCAGGGCTTCTGCGGCGCCGGCGCGCCCTTGCGGATGCAATCGATCACGACGTACAGGAACAGCAGCTGCGCGAGCCCCATGCCGAACGCGCCGAGCGACGAGATCTTGTTCCAGGTCTCGAACATCAGCGGGTAGTCGGGGATGCGCCGCGGCATGCCCGCGAGCCCGAGGAAGTGCTGCACGAAGAAGATCATGTTGAAGAAGACGAGCGTCAGCCAGAAGTGGATCTTGCCGAGGGTCTCGTTGTACATGTGGCCGGTCCACTTCGGGATCCAGAAGTAGATGCCGGCGAAGGCGGCGAACAGCGCGCCCGCCACCATCACGTAATGGAAGTGCGCCACCACGTAGTAGGTGTCGTGCACCTGGATGTCGATCGGCACGAGCGACAGCACCAGGCCGGTGAAGCCGCCGAGCGTGAACATGAACAGGAAGCCGCAGGCGAACAGCATCGGCGTCTCGAAGGTGAGCGAGCCCTTCCACATCGTCGCCACCCAGTTGAACACCTTCACCCCGGTGGGCACCGCCACCAGCATGGTCGCGTACATGAAGAACAGCTGCCCCGTCACCGGCATGCCCACGGTGTACATATGGTGGGCCCAGACGATGAACGAGATGATGGCGATGGCCGAGGTGGCGTAGACCATCGAGGCGTAGCCGAACAGCGGCTTCCTCGAGAACGCCGGGATCACCTGCGAGATCACGCCGAATCCCGGCAGCGCGATGATGTACACCTCCGGGTGGCCGAAGAACCAGAACACGTGCTGGTAGAGCACCGGGTCGCCGCCGCCCGCGGCGTTGAAGAACGAGGTGCCGAAGTGCCGGTCGGTGAGCGTCATGGTGACCGCGCCGGCGAGCACCGGCATCGCCGCCACCAGCAGGTAGGCGGTGATGAGCCAGGTCCAGACGAACAGCGGCATCTTCATCAGCGTCATCCCGGGGGCGCGCATGTTGAGGATGGTGGTGATGATGTTGATCGAGCCGAGGATCGAGCTCATCCCCAGGATGTGCACGGCGAAGATGGTGAGGTCCATGCCGATGCCCATCTGCACGGTGAGCGGCGCGTACATCGTCCAGCCCACGCCCGGGGCGCCGCCCGGCATGAAGAACGACAGCACCAGCAGCGTGGCGGCGAACGGCAGCAGCCAGAACGACCAGTTGTTGAGGCGCGCGAAGGCCATGTCGGGCGCGCCGATCATCATCGGGATCTGCCAGTTCGCGAAGCCGACGAACACCGGCATGATCGCGCCGAACACCATGATCAGCCCGTGCATGGTGGTGAGCTGGTTGAAGAAGTCCGGGTCCATGACCTGCAGCCCGGGCGAGAACAGCTCCATGCGGATCCCGACCGCCATCAGCCCGCCGACCGAGAACATGATGAAGCTGAACCACAGGTACAGCGTGCCGATGTCCTTGTGGTTGGTGGTGGTGATCCAGCGCATGATCCCGCCGTACCCACCATGGTGATCATGGTGGCCGTGGGCGTGTGTGTCTACGACTGCGCTCATGAGTTATTTCCTTCTTGCCTTGACTTCGGCGGGCTGGACCTCGCTCGCCTTGTTGCCCCAGGACTTGCGCGTGAAAGTGATCACCGCCGCGATGTCGGTGTCGGAAAGCTGCTTGCCGAACGCCTGCATCGCCGTATTCGGCCGGCCGTTCAGCACCACGTCGATCTGCCCGGGCTCCGGGCCGTTGACCACCTTCGAGCCGGCGAGCGGCGGGAAAGCAGGCGGGGCGCCGCGCCCGCTCGCCTGGTGGCAGGCGACGCAGTTGGCGGCATAGACCTTCTCGCCGCGCGCCACCAGCTCGTCCACCTTCCAGGTCTTGCTCGGGTCCTCGGCCACGGCGGCCATCGCCTGCTTGCGCTCGCCGACCCATTTCGTATAGTCCTCGGCCGGCACCGCGCGCACCACGATCGGCATGAAGCCGTGCTCCTTGCCGCAGAGCTCGGTGCACTGGCCGCGGTAGGTGCCGGGCCTGTCGACGCGGAACCAGGTGTCGCGCAGGAAGCCGGGGATCGCGTCCTGCTTGGCGCCGAACGCCGGGACCCACCAGGCGTGGATCACGTCGGCCGCGGTGACGATGACGCGGATCTTCTTGCCCACCGGCACCACCATCTCGTTGTCGACCTCGAGCAGGTAGTTCTCGCCCTTCCGGGCGCCGCCTTCGATCTGCTCGCGCGGGGTGGCGAGCATGGAGACGAAGCTGATGCCCTCGCCCTCGCCCCTCAGGTAGTCGTAGCCCCACTTCCACTGGTAGCCGGTCACTTTGATCGTGAGCTCGGGCGCGGCGGTGTCCTTCTGCGCGATCACCGTCTTGGTCACCGGCCAGGCGATGATCACCAGGATCAGCGCCGGGATCACGGTCCAGAGGATCTCGACCGTGGTGTTCTCGTGGAACTGCTCGGCCCGGTGGCCCTTCGACTTGCGGTGCGCGTAGCAGGCCCAGAACATGAAGCCGAACACGCCGACGAAGATGACGATGATCAGCCACATGATGACCTGGTGGAGCTGATCGATGTCGCGCGCGATGCCCGAGACGGGAGTCTGGAAGTACCAGGCGATGGCGTGCGCTGCGCCCGAAGCGGCGAGCCCTGCGAGGCCCGCCAGGACCGAAACGATTCTCGTACCCCTCATGTGCATCGTTCCCCGATTCAGATCCGCAATCTCTTGTCGAGCTCGGCGGCGAATCTCAGGCGCGCCTCGGCGTCCAGATTCCTCCCCACCTCGAGCTCTTCCTTCGGCCCGCGCAGCACCACGCGCACGCCGTGCTCGTTCCGCACGCACACCTGCACCCGCCGCGCGTCGAGCTCGTAGCGCGCCGAGCGCTGCGCGTCGGCGACCTCGACGGTGAGGCGGCCCGCGCCGAGCTCGATGCGCTCGTAGTCGGCGGCGTGCCGCGCATACAGCACGAACGCCGCGCCCAGCGCCAGCGCCTCCAGCCCCGCGAACGGCAGCACCAGCCAGGCGCCGGCGAGCGCGAATCCCGTGCCGATGGCGAGCGCCGCAACCGCGAGCGCGCCGCATGCGCATGCGAAGCCGGCCGGGGAGTTCGAGCAGTTACGCTTGAGGGTCAGGCTGAAGCCGCCGCGCTCATCCAGGAACGCCAGCTCGCGCCGCGGAATGTTCTGACTCCCGTCCACCGAAGCGGCGTAACTTACCACAGGAGAATGCGCCGCCTCAAGGAAGGCGCTTGAAAACGCGCACCGTCTTGACCTGCTCGCGCTTCCACGCGTGGCCGTACACCACCTCGAAGGTGGCGCGCGGCGCGAGCCGCTCGCGCAGCCGCTCGCCGAAGCGCCTGCCGGCGAGCCCGCGCGGGCGGTCGGCGCGCGCGCTGGTCTGGCCGCTCGCGCGCAGATCCTGCAACAGCAGTGCCGGGTCCCGATAGGTGAGCTCGAGCATCTCCATGTCCATCACCGGCGCCGAGAGGCCGGCGGCGACCAGCATGTCGCCTATGTCATGCATGTCGATGAAGGCGTGCACGCGCGCGGCGCCTGCCGCGGCGCGCAATTCCTTCAGCGTGTCGGGGCCGAGCGTGCTGAACATCAGCAGCCCGCCGGGGGCGAGCACGCGCTCGAGCTCGCGCAGCGCGGCGGCCGGGTCGCTCGCCCAGTGCAGCGCCATGCTCGACCAGACGAGATCGACGCTGCCGTCGGCGAACGGCAGCTGCACAATATCTCCGCAAACGAGGTGTTTCTTGTCGAGAAACCAGCCTCTGGCCCGGCGCAGCAGCGGCAGCGAAATATCCAGCGCGACGAGCTGCGCCCTGGCGTAGCGCCGCGCGAGCGCCTTCGCCTCGCGCGCCGGGCCGCTACCCGCGTCGAGGATGCGCCGCGGCGCGATTTTCAGGTAGTCGAGGCGCTCGAGCATGCGCGCGCCGACCTCCGCCTCCATGCGCGAGGCCTCTGCGTAGCTGGCTGCGGCACGTTCGAAGCGCCGGCGCGCGGCGCGCGGGTCAATCGCGGGAAAGCGCTCGTTCAATGGCAGCCGATACCGCCAGAATGCGCCGGTCGCTCATCGCCGGCCCGCACACCATGAAGCCGACCGGCGCCGTCCCCGGCTCGTGGCAGGGGAGCGTCGCCGCGCAGCCGTCGACGAAGTTGATGAACGCCGGATTGCGCAGGATGCGCAGGTTCCAGCGCGCGTAATCCTCGTCGCTCGCGCCGGCCTCGGCGATGCCCGGCGCCACGCAGGCCACCGCGGGCATCACCACGGCGTCGAAGGGCGCCGCGAGCGCCTCGAATTCGCGCCTCGCCGCGGCGCGCTGCTCGCCGAGCGCGACATAGTCCGCCGCCGGGAAGTCCTTGCCGAGCAGGATGCGGGCGCTCACGCGCGGGTCGCATTCGCCGAGCCGCGCGAGATGGGGCCGGTGCACATGGTAGGCCTCCGCCGCGGCGAAGCCGCCTCGCCTGAAATACTCGCCGCGGCGGTCGAAGAGCGGCGCCGGTCTTTCCTCGAGGCTCGCCCCGGCCGCGCCGAGCCGCGCGAGCGCCGCCTGGAAGGCGCGCTCGACCGGCGCGTCGAGCTCCTCGAGCATCGAGGAGCGCGGCAGGAGCAGCCTCAATCCTTTCACCGGGAGCTCGGCCAGCGCGGCGGCCGGCTCGCCGCTCAGCACCGCGTCGTACGCAGCGCAGCAGCCGACGCTGTTGGCGAGCGGGCCGATCGAGTCGAGGCTGAACGACAGCGGGAACGCGCCCTCGAGCGGCACGCGGCGCGCCGTCGGCTTGAAGCCGGCGAGGCCGCACAGCGCCGACGGAATGCGCACCGAGCCGCCCGTGTCCGAGCCGAGCGCCATCACGCACATGCCGCCGGCCTGGGCGACCGCCGCGCCCGAGGAAGAGCCGCCCGGCACCCGCCCCGTGTTGCGGTCCCAGGGGTTCTTCGGCGTGCCGTAGTGCGGGTTGAGGCCGACGCCGCCGAAGGCGAACTCCACCATATTGGTACGGCCGATGAACACGGCGCCCGCCGCGCGCAGCCTGGCCACCGCTGCTGCGTCCGCTTTCTTGACGGTGTTTCCCATGATCTTCGAGCCGGCGCGCGTCACCTCGCCCGCCACGTCGAAGAGATCCTTGAGCGAGACCGGCAGGCCGTCGACCGGCGAGCGGCGCACGCCGCGCTTGCGCAGCCGGTCGGCGAAATCAGCCTCGGCGCGCGCGCCCTCGGCGTTGACCTGCAGGAACGCCCGTGCCCCCTCGCCGTCGCGCTCGGCGATGCGCGTGAGCGCCTGCTCGACGATCTCGCGGCTCGAGGTCTTGCCCGCCGCCAGATCCGCGCCGAGCTGCGCTACAGTCCACATCGGGAAAAGATAGCATGCGCGCACGCCTCGCAGCCCTGCTTTTCGGCGGCAGCTGCTTCCTCTGCCGCGGCGCCGCGACGGGCGTTCTGTGCCCCGCGTGCGAGGCCGATCTGCCGCGCCTTGCGCCGCCGCTCTGCCCGCGCTGCGCGCTCGCCTCGCCGCGCGGCGAGACCTGCGGGCGCTGCCTCGCCGAAGCGCCGCATTTCGACGCCACCGTCGCCGCGCTCGAGTACGCGTTTCCGGCGGATGCGCTGGTGCATGCACTAAAGTTCCGGGGAGAGCTCGCTCTCGCCCCCCTGCTCGCCGCCTTGCTGAGAGAAAGGATTCCGGCGCAGGAGCGTATCGACTGCGTGATCCCCGTGCCGCTCTCGCGCCAGCGGCTGAAAGAGCGCGGCTACAACCAGGCGGTCGAGATCGCGCGCCACATCGGCCGTGGCAGGCTGCTCGTCTCGGCCTGCGAGCGCAGCCGCGACACCGCGCCACAGCTCGACCTGCCGCTCGAGCAGCGGCGTCGCAACGTGCGCGGTGCTTTTTCATGTTCCACCAGCCTCGAAGGCCTGGTGATCGCCGTCGTGGACGACGTCATGACCACGGGCGCGACGCTCGACGAGATGGCGCGGACCCTGAAGGGCGCCGGCGCCGCGCGCGTCGTCAACTGGGTGCTGGCGCGCACGCTGCGCGATGCTTGACATCGTCCTCATCCACCCGGAGATCCCGCCCAACGCGGGCAACGTCATCCGCCTCGCGGCCAACACCGGCGCGCGCCTGCACCTGGTCGAGCCGCTCGGCTTCTCCATGGACGACCGGCAGCTCAAGCGCGCCGGCCTTGATTACCGCGAGATGGCGAACGTGCGCGTCCACGCGAGCTGGCAGGCCTGCCGCGCGGCGCTCGCCGGACGGCGCATGTTCGCGCTCACGACGAGCGCAAGGCGCAGTTGCTTCGAGGTTGGCTTTCGCACCGACGACGTGTTCCTCTTCGGTGCCGAAACGGCCGGGCTGCCGCCAGCCGTGCTCGACGAGTTCCCGGAAGAGATGCGCCTCAAGCTGCCGATGCGGCCCGGCAATCGCAGCCTCAACCTCTCGAATGCCGTTGCGGTCGTGGTGTTCGAGGCCTGGCGCCAGATCGGATTTCCGGGCGCAGGCCCCTAGCGGGCGATCCGCAGCGACTTCACGAAGCGCGTCGCGTTGCTCGAGTTCGCGCTTCCGGGCGGTCCGGCATAGGTGAGCGCCACGATGCGCCGGCCATCCATGAGGGAGAAGCTGCGGATCGCATGCCCGTTGCGCGCACCCACGACGTCCGCCGCGAGCAGCCCCTGGACAGTAGTCCAGTTCACGCTCTTCCACGCCTTGCCGTCCATGTTCTTCACCGCGTTGTCCAGGCCCGCCTGGAGATTGCCCCGGGGATTGGAGGTGTCGACGCTCGCCGGGAAAACGGCGGTTTGCACGACAAAGGCCTCCTCGCCTGCTTCGACCAGGTAGGTGTCCCTCGTGTAATCGTCGCCGGAACCGGTCTTTGCTTTCTGCGCTGAATGCTTAGGGACACCGGGCATGTCGGCGAAAAAACTGCGCTCGGCGTTCGACACGGTTTGCCATTGCGCCTGGGCAACGGATGCTCCGGCGAGCAAAAAGGCAGCCAGGCTCGCCAGCACCAGGGATCTGAGAACGCCCGCCATGTTTGCTCCCTTTGCTCTACCGTTCGCGCTTCAAGTCTCGCGCAAGAAGCCGCTCGACGGCGGTCGCTGGCAGAAGTTTACCTTCGAGGACCGCGTTCACCGCATCCGTGACCGGCATGTCCACGCCGCGCGCCTTGGCGAGCTTCGCTACCTCGCGCGCGGTGTATACGCCTTCGGCCACATGACCCAGGGAACCGAGGATCAGGTCCAGCTTTTTGCCGCTTGCCAGCTCCAGCCCGACGCGCCGGTTGCGCGAGAGATCGCCGGTCGCGGTGAGGATGAGGTCGCCCGCCCCGGTCAGGCCGAAAATGGTCTCGGCCTGGCCGCCCATCGCCGCGCCGAGGCGCGCGATCTCGGCGAGGCCGCGCGTGATGAGCGCGGCGCGCGCGTTGTGGCCGAGCCCGAGGCCGTCGGAGATGCCGGCGGCTATCGCCATGACGTTCTTCACTGCGCCACCGATCTCGACGCCGACCAGGTCGGTGCTGTAATAGACGCGCATCCTGCCGCCGTGCAGGAGCGCCGCGGCCTCGCGCGCGAAGCCGGCGTCGCGCGCGGCGAGGGTGAGCGCGCATGGCAGTCCGCGCGCCACTTCTTCGGCGAACGACGGCCCGGAGAGAGCGCCGCAGCGCGCGCCGGCGCCGAGGGCCTGCTCGACGATCTGGTGCGGCAGCAGCCCGCTGCCCTCCTCGAAGCCCTTGCACAACCAGACCAGCGGGCTGCGCGGCTCGACCTTCTTCAAGACTTCTCTCAAACCGGAAACCGGCGTGGCGGCGAGCATCAGCTCCGCGCCCGTCGTGTCGGCCAGGCTGGCGGTGACTTTTACCGCGGCCGGGATCTCGATGCCGGGCAGATAACGCTCGTTCCTGCGCGTGCGCGCGAGCGCTTCGGCCTGAGCGCGATCGCGCGCCCACAGGGTCACTTCGAGCCGGGTGGATAGAACCCCGGCGATCGAGGTGCCCCAGGCACCTGCGCCGAGCACCGCGACGCGTGTCATGAGCGCGTCAGTCGCCCCAGGCCGCCGAGGCGCGCAGGTAGCCGTCCGCGCCGTCGGCGTGGCGCACGTGCAGCCACCCCGCCGGGGTCGCCTCGAGCAGCTCGAGCGCCACGTTCTCGGCGGCGACGAATGCGACCGGCGCGCCCTCCTCGGGCCGCAGATGCGCCTCGGCCGCGGTCGCGGTGACGAGCACCGTACGCCGCTCGCGCAGCAGGCCTTTCTCGACCCAGGAGACAGCACCGGTGTGGTCGCGCACCTTGGCCCACGCGTCGAGCTCCACGACCACTTCCAGGGGGTAATCCCTGGAGACGATGTAGAGGGGAGTCGCCTCGCGCGAAGGCGCGTCGTAGAGCACCGCGGCCTGCTCGCCGACCGCACGGAAGTCCGCCGCTGCGGCGCCGCAGGCGAAAAGCGACGCGGCGAGCGCAAGCCGGCGCATCAGCGCGCCACCTCGATGCGCGGCCCCTCCCCCGACTGCTGCTGCTGCAGCCGCTGCATGTAGAGCGCCTCGAACGAGATCGGGCTGAGCAGCACCGGGGGGAAGCCGCCGCGGGTCACGAGGTCGGAGATGGTCTCGCGCAGGTAGGGAAACAGGATCGTCGGGCAGCCGATGCCGAGCAGCGGGCCGAGCTCCTCCTGGGGGACGTTGCGCAGCTGGAAGATCCCGGCCTGCACCGCCTCGGCGAGGAAAACGGTCCTGTCGCCGGCGCGCGCCGTGACGGTGGCCGTCACCGTCACCTCGTAGTAGGGCTCCGAGAATTTCCCCGCGGTGGTGTTGATCTGCACTTCGAGCTGCGGCTGGACCTGCTCCACGAACACCTGCGGCGCATTCGGGATCTCGAGCGACAGGTCCTTGACGTAGATCTTCTCGATCTGGAAAGTCGCTTGCTGCGGCTGTGCGTCGGTCATGGCGAGGCCTCGAGTAAGGGGTCCAGCTTGCCCTCGGCGTCGAGAGCGTGGAGATCGTCGCAGCCGCCGATGTGGCGGGGACCGATCCAGATCTGCGGCACCGTGCGCCGGCCGCTCCTTTGCGTCATCTCGACGCGCCGCGCCGGCTCGAGGTCGACGCGGATCTTCTCGATGGCTGCGCCCTTGTCGGCCAGCAGGCGCTCGGCCGAGCGGCAGAACGGGCAGCTCGCGGTGCAGTACATGAGCACGCGCGCCGCGCTCATTCTTCCACGCTCATTTCTCCACGGGAAGCCCCGCCTGCTGCCAGGCCCCGAGGCCGCCCGAGAGGCTGAGCACGCGCGTGAATCCCTGCTGCCTGAGCGCCGCCGCGGCCTTCGAGGCGCGCGCGCCGCCGTCGCAGTACACGATCAGCGGACGATCCTTGCGCTTGGCGAAATCGGCGCGCTCGCCAATGCGCGCGAGCGGCACGCTCCTTGCGCCGAGGATGTGCCCCGCGCCGTACTCGCCGGGCTCGCGCACGTCGAGCACCAGCGCGTCCTCGCGGTTGATGAGCTGCGTCGCCCCCGCCGGATCGACATAGGGCCCGCCGCCGCTGCGGCGCACGAGCGGCCACAGCAGCATCGCGCCGGAAGCGAGGGCGACCACGATCAGCAGGAGGTTGTTGCGGACGAATTCCACTGGGGATCGGACATTATAATTCAGCGCGATGCACAAGCTCGTGCTTTTGCGCCACGGCGAGTCGGACTGGAACCGCGACAATCGATTCACCGGCTGGACCGACGTCGATCTCTCGGCGAGGGGCGTCGAGGAGGCACGCGCGGCCGGCCGCGCGCTCGCCTCCGGCGGCTACCGCTTCGATCTCGCCTTCACCTCGGTGCTCAAGCGCGCCATCCGCACGCTCTGGATCGCCCTCGAGGAGCTCGACCAGATGTGGCTGCCGGAGGAGAAGAGCTGGCGGCTGAACGAGCGCCACTACGGCGCGCTGCAGGGCCTGAACAAGGCCGAGATGGCGGCCAAGTTCGGCGAGCGGCAGGTGCTCGCCTGGCGGCGCAGCTACGACACTCCCCCGCCGGCCCTGGAGGTCGATGATCCCCGCTACGAAGGCAAGGATCCCCGCTACACGGGCATCGAGGTGCCGCGCAGCGAGTGCCTGAAGGACACGGTCGCGCGCGTGGTCCCCTACTGGGCGAGCGCCATCGCCCCGGCGGTGCGCGCCGGCCGGCGCGTGCTGATCGCGGCGCACGGCAACTCGCTGCGCGCGCTGGTCAAGCACCTCGACGAGGTGAGCGACGCCGACATCGTCGGCCTGAACATCCCGACCGGCATCCCGCTCGTCTACGAGCTCGACGCGAGCCTGAGGCCGGCGAGGCACTACTACCTCGGCGATCCCGCGGAGGTCGCGCGCCGCACCAGCGCGGTCTCGGCGCAGGGGAAAGCGAAGGCCTGATCCGGCTCCTCGTTCTCGCGCTCGTCATTGCCGCAGGGGCGCCGGCGCAGGCGCAGGCGGCGTCGCGGGAAGAGGAGCTGCAGGCGCTGCGGCAGCGGATCGATGCGCTGCGCCAGGAGCTCGAGGACAAGGAGACGGTGCGGCGCGAGGCGCGCGACGCGCTGCGCGACTCCGAGCGCGCCATCTCGCAGGCCAACCGGGCCCTCGCCGCCGCCGCGGCCGATGCCCGGCGGCTGCGCGCCGAGGCGGCGCGCATCGCGCAGCGCCGGCGCGCGCTCGAGAAGCTCGCGGCCGAGCGCCAGGCCGCGGTGGAGCGCATGCTGGTGGCGCGCCATGCCGGCGGCGCGCCCGACGCGCTGCGCGTCGCGCTCTCCGGCCAGGATCCGGCGTCGCTCGGCCGCAGGCTCCGGTATGTCGGCTACGTCGCGCAGGCCGCGGCCGGGGTGCTCGGCGGCTACCGGGACGCGATCGCCGAGCTCGCCGGCCTGGCGCGCGCGGCCGCCGAGCGCGAAGCGGGGCTGCGCGCGCTCGAGCAGGCGAGCCGCGCCGAGCGTGAAAAAATCCTCAAGGAGCGCCGCAGCCGCCAGCGCGTGCTGGAGCGCCTGGCGGGCGAAATACGCAGCAATCGCAAGGAGATGACGGCGCTGCGCGCCGACGAGGCGCGCCTCGCGCGCCTGGTGCAGCGGATCATCCGCATCGTCGAGAGCGTCCCCGAGCCCGGCGGCCCGCGCGAGCCCTTCTCCCGGCTGCGCGGCAGCCTGCGCCTGCCGGTGCGCGGGGAACTGACCGGGCGCTTCGGCGCTCCAAGAGGGGCGGGGATCGAGGCGAAGGGAGTGTTCATTCGCGCGCCCGAAGGGCAGCCGGTCCGGGCCGTTGCGCGCGGCCAGGTGGTGTACGCCGACTGGATGCGCGGCTTTGGCAACCTGCTGATCGTCGACCACGGAGAAAGCTACCTGTCGATCTACGCCAACAACGAGGCGCTGCTCAAGCAGGTGGGCGAGGCGGTCTCGGGCGGCGAGCCGATCGCCACCACGGGCTCGAGCGGTGGCAACGAGGAAACGGGCTTATACTTTGAATTGCGGCACTTGGGACAGGCCTTTGACCCCCTTCGCTGGGTCAAGTTGAAATAAGCGGCACCGACACCTTTATGCACAACAAGCTTCGCAGCATCGGACTCATGCTCGTCGGCGCGGTCGCCGGGGTGCTCATCAGCCTGAACTTCCAGGCAATCGCCGACCGCGCGACGCGCTCGCCGCTGCCGATCGAGGAGCTGCGCGCCTTCACCGAGGTGTTCGGCGCGATCAAGACCAACTATGTCGAGCCGGTCGAGGACAAGAAGCTCATCACCGAGGCGATCAACGGCATGCTCACCGGCCTCGACCCGCATTCGGCCTACCTCGACGCCGAGGCGTTCAAGGAGCTGCAGGTCGGCACGCAGGGCCAGTTCGGCGGCCTGGGCATCGAGGTCGGCATGGAGGACGGATTCGTCAAGGTGGTCTCGCCGATCGAGGACACGCCCGCCTATCGCGCCGGCATCAAGCCCAACGACCTGATCATCAAGCTCGACGACACGCCGGTGAAGGGCATGTCGCTGAACGACGCCGTCAAGCGCATGCGCGGCAAGCCGAACACGCAGATCACGCTCACCATCTCGCGCAAGGGCGAGAGCGCCCCGATCGTGGTGACGCTCACGCGCGCCGTCATCCGCGTGCAGAGCGTCAAGTCCAAGGTGATCGAGCCGGGCTACGCCTGGGTGCGCGTGTCGCAGTTCCAGGAAGCGACCGCCGACAACCTGGTGAAGCACCTGGACACGGTGTTCAAGCAGGGCGCGGTGAAGGGCCTGGTGCTCGACCTGCGCAACGACCCCGGCGGCCTGTTGCACGGCGCGGTCGCGATTTCCGCCGCGTTCCTGCCCGCCAAGTCGCTGGTCGTGTCGACCGACGGCCGCGCCGAGGACGCGCGCAAGAAGTTCCTCGCCAGCCCCGAGGACTACGCGCGCCGCGGCGACGACGTGCTGAGGAACCTGCCGGCGGCGGCGAAGACCGTGCCGATGGTGGTGCTGGTGAACGGCGGCTCGGCGTCGGCCTCCGAGATCGTCGCCGGCGCGCTCCAGGACCACAAGCGCGCCAAGGTGATCGGCACCCAGACCTTCGGCAAGGGCTCGGTGCAGACCATCATGCCGCTCGGGAACAACACCGCCATCAAGCTCACCACCGCGCGCTACTACACGCCGGGCGGGCGCTCGATCCAGGCGCTCGGCATCACTCCCGACATCATCGTCGAGGACCCGAGCGACACCGCCACGCGCGTGCGCGAGGCCGACCTGCAGCGCCACCTCGAGAACGGCAGGGCGAAGGCGGAAGAGAAAAAAGAGCCTGCGGTGACGCGCGCCAAGCCCGCGCCGACCCCCGCCGAGCAGAAGCCGGTCGAGCTCGGTTCGAAGGACGACTTCCAGCTCTCGCAGGCGCTCGCGTTCCTCAAGGGCGAGCCGGTGCAGAGCCAGTCGCCGACGGTCGCCCAGACCAAACCGAATTGAACTGAACGACGAGCAGCTCCTCCGCTACTCGCGCCACATCCTGCTCCCCGAGATCGGGATCGAGGGGCAGGAGCGGCTGCGCGCGGCGAGCGCGCTCATCGTCGGCGCCGGAGGCCTCGGCTGCCCCGCGGCGCTCTACCTCGCTGCCGCCGGCGTCGGCCGTCTGACGATCGCCGATCCCGACCAGGTCGACCTCACCAACCTGCAGCGCCAGGTACTGTACGGCACGCAATCCGTCGGCGCGGCGAAGGTGCAGGCCGCTCAGGCCAGCTTGAAAGCCTTGAATCCCGAAGTCTCGGTAACGCCGCTGCAAAAGCGGCTCCAGGAAGACGAGCTTCACGGTCTCGTTTCTTCGGTGGACGTGGTCCTCGACTGCTCGGACAACTTCGCCACCCGCAAGGCGGTCAACCGCGCCTGCGTGAAGCACCGCAAGCCGCTCGTCTCCGGCGCGGCGATCCGCTTCGACGCGCAGCTCGCCGTCTTCGACCTGCGAAGGGGCGACTCGCCCTGCTACGCGTGCCTGTTTCCGGAGGACGGCGAAGTCGAGGAAGTGCAGTGCTCGCAGATGGGAGTGTTCGCGCCGCTCACCGGCGTGATCGGCGCGATGCAGGCGATGGAGGCGATCAAGCTCCTAGCCGGCATCGGCGAGTCGCTGGACAAGAAGCTGGTGGTCTTCGACGCGAAGACGGCCGAGTGGCGCTCGGTGAAGGTGGCGAAGGACCTCGCATGCCCGGTGTGCAGCAAACAATAAATCAGGGACAGACCACGTTTTCCGTGGACGAGCCCGTGTAGGACTCGTAGACGATTTCGGTGATGACGCCGCCAGATGTCCGAAGCCGGATCGCTCGGACTTCCCAAATAAACGTGGTCTGTCCCTGATTTCGGGGTCTTTGCACCTAGCCGAGCAGGTACTGCCGCTGCGCCGAGAAG